>JAZUGI010000023.1:0-31197 GCA_045641125.1 Akkermansia sp. | reverse complement strand
AAGCTCGATGGCGCGGCCGGCGGCGAACGCCACGTTCCACGCGGAAGCCCCGCGCTCGAAGCGGTACGAGGAATCCGAACCCAGCCCCAGGCGGCGGCTGGTGTAGCGGATGCCGGAGGGCTGGAACCAGGCGGATTCCAGCACGATATCCGTGGTGGCCTCCGTGACACCGGAATCCAGGCCGCCCATCACGCCGCCGAGGGCGAGCGCGGCCCCGCTTTCATCGGAGATGACAAGGTCCTCCGCCGTGAGGGAGTACTCCTCCTCCATGAGGCTGGTGAACTTCTCACCCTCCTGGGCGTAGCGGATGTTGAGGCCGCCGGTGAGCTTGGCGGCATCAAAGGCGTGCAGCGGGTGGCCCAGCTCGAAAAGCACGTAGTTGGTGATATCCACCACGTTGTTGATGGGGCGCAGGCCGATGGCGATAAGGCGCTCCTGCAGCCACTCCGGGGAGGGTGCAATCTTGATGCCCTTAATGCGGGTGGCGGTGTAGAGCGGGCAGGCCTGCGGCGCGGAAAGCTTCACGAAATCGCCTGCGGGCACGGTGTCCAGCTTGTATTCCGGGGCGTGCGGTGTGCGGCCGGTGATGCCGGCGAGCTCGCGCGCCATGCCCCAGTGGCTCAGCAGGTCCGGGCGGTTCGGCGTGATTTCCAGCTCAAAGATGGTGTCCGACTTCACGAACTCGCGGACGGGTGTGCCGATGGCGTAGTCTTGCGGAAGAATCCAGAGGCCGTGCTCCTTGTCCGGCAGGCCGAGCTCGGAGGCGGAGCAGAGCATGCCGTTGCTGGCCACGCCGCGCATCTTGCCCTCCTTGATCTCCCAGCCGCCGGGCAGGATGGCACCGGGCAGCGCGCAGGGAACCTTGTCTCCCACCTTGTAGTTGGCGGCGCCGCAGACAATCTGGCGCAGGGAACCCTCCCCCGCATCCACCTGGCAGCAGTTGAGGTGGTCGCTGCCCTCCACGGGCACCTTCTCCATCACCTGGGCCACCACCACCTTGTCCGTGGTGACGCCGCGCTGCTGGATGCCCTCCACCTCAATCCCGGCGAAGGTGAGCATATCCGCCATCTTCTGGGTGTCGAGGTCCGCGATGTCGATGTATTGGGAAAGCCAATTGAGTGAAACGTTCATGGTAAGGAAGGGTTGGGGTTATTGGAACTGGGCGAGGAAGCGGACATCGTTCTCGATGAGCAGGCGGATATCGCGGATGCCCCAGCGGATCATGGCGAGGCGCTCCAGACCGATACCGAAGGCAAAGCCCGTGCAGCCGGAGTAGAGCTGCTTGCCGGTGGCCTTGTCGATGTTCTCGAACACGGCGGGGTTCACCATGCCGCAGCCGGCGATTTCAATCCAGCGCGGGGCCTGGCCGGCCGCCTGCAGCAGCACGTCAATCTCAAAGCTCGGCTCCGTGAACGGGAAGAAGTGCGGGCGGAAGCGCACGGCGGTATCACTGCCGAACAGCGCCTTCAGGAAGTATTCCAGCGTGCCCTTCAAATCACCCACGCTCACCTGCTTGTCCACATACAGACCCTCAATCTGGTTGAAGGCGGAAAGGTGGGTGGCGTCGATGGCATCGCGGCGGAAAGCGGAGCCGGGGCAGAAGATGCGCACGGGCGGCGCCTGCTTCTCCATCACGCGGGCCTGCACGGTGCTGGTCTGCGTGCGCAGCAGCTTGCCGCTGTCAAAGTAGAAGGTGTCCTTCTCATTGCGGGCGGGGTGGTCCTCCGGCGTGTTGAGCGCATCAAAGCAGTGCCACTCGTCCTCAATCTCCGGACCGTCCGCAAGCGTGAATCCCATGCGGCGCAGGATGCGCACGGCCTCGTCACGCACAATGCTGATGGGGTGCAGGCCGCCGCTGGGCAGCGTGGCTCCGGGCATGGTGAAATCGCACCCGGCCACGGCGGCGCGGTCAATCTCCTGCTGCAGGGCCTCCTTGCGGGCATCCAGCGCGGCGGTGATGGCGGCGCGGGCCTCGTTCAGGAGCGCGCCCACGGCGGGCTTGTCCTCCTTGGGCACGTCCTTCATGCCCTGCTGCAGCTGGGTGAGTGTGCCCTTCTTGCCAAGGATGGCCACGCGGGCATCCTCCACGCCCTTCATATCGGCAATGGAGCCGATGCGGGCCAGGGATTCTGCTTGTACGCTTGCAATCTTCTCTTTCATAACGCGCGGCACACTATACGCGCGGGCGCGGAAAAGTCAAGCGCAAAGCGGGAGGCGCTACAGGCCGAGTTCCTTCAATGTCTCCTCCTCATCCTCCTGCTGCAGGGCATCCATGTCCACACCCTTGTACACACGGCTCTCAATCATGTTGACGGGAAAGAAGATACCGCTTTCCATCATGGGAGAGGTCACATCCCAGCTCCATTCTCCGCCGTCCAATTTTTCCCTGGCCATGGTGGAGACGCGGGGAAGCAGCTTCTTCTCCCCGTCTGAGAGCCCGGCAAATTCCTTACCCTTGGCGTTCTTGATACGGTTCAGGTAGGATCTGGCGGCAGAAGCCACCTTTTGAGATTCCTCAATGAGCGGTTTCTCTTTCTGCTCATAATCGTAGCATATATTGCTGGCGACCTGTTCGGCGGCATCAATTGCGGCATCCCATTCCTTGCGGGGCCTGGCCTTGATTTGCGGCACCACCTTGGCCGCGTAGCTTTCCACTTTTTCTTTGCACTCCTTGCGCAGCCCGTGCCATTGCCGGTTGAGCTCCTTCCGCTTGGCGGCAAGGGAATCCAGCTTCTGCCCGTCCACCACCTTGCGGTACAGAGCCTCCACCGCCGCATCACGCTCCGCCTCCTTCTGCGCGCGCACCAGCTTCACTTCCCTGCGCAGCTTTTCGCGCGCCACGTCGGCGTCCGGAGCGGCCACGTGCGGCAGGTCCCTGTACGGCTCTATTTCCCCGCTGATGCGCTTCTCGATACCGCTGAGCAACTTCTTCTCTTCTTCCGTGACGAAAGAGAATTTGGACGAGTAACTGCAGTTGTCGATGATGCGGCGCAGGGGTTGCGCCACCTCTGTGCGGAAGCGCTCTCGGAAATCGCTCATCTTCTTGCGGTACTCGCGCTCGCATGCCAGGATCTTGGAGTCCGTGTCCGTATCTATCTTGGAGACATCATCCATGGCGGCGGCCTTGGCTTTGCCGATGCCTTCCCCGGCAATACTCTCCATGGCTTTCAGGCCCTCCACCGGAATGGCCGCGTATTCCTTCTTCATCTGCTCCGCCTTCTGCATGAGCTCCACCATGCCGCTCTGTTCGTGCACCTTGTGATACAGGGCTTCCGTGTTGAGCACCTTTTCCCTTTCCCGCTGCCGCTTCTCCTCCTCTTGCCGGGCTCTCATCTGCTTGTCACGCTCCGCCCAGAATTCCTCTCGCACTTGGGAGAACACGTCTCTCAGCATGCTCTCTTCGTCACTTTTCAGTTGGTAGAAATTGTTGGTGGAGTTCAGGATATAGAAACTGTAGTTTTCGCATTGGCGCGCGGCCCTGGAATTGACGCGCGAGGAAACGGTGTGCATGAGCGCCAGCTTTTCCGCCGTGGAAAGGCCCGGCCAGCCCTGGCCGCTTTCCATGGAGTCCAAGGCGGCCCTGAAGGGCTCGACCACTTCACTCTCGTATCGCTTGTCCAGCGCTTTGAGCTTTTCTTTGCAGGTGGCGGCAATACTCTCGAATTCACGGTTGGCCGGGCCTGAATCTTCCGCCAATGCCTGATTGCCCCGGCAGCGCTCCCTGAGCTTGCTGCAATCACGGCTGAACTGGGCGGTAAGCTTTGCCCCGTCTGCCTCAAACTGCCTGTTTTTCTCCAGCAGCTTGTCCAACCCATAGTAATCCCAGGCACGCTCCGTGAGCGCATCCAAATCCGGCGCGGCATCCTGCTGTTCCTGTGGGGTCTCCTGCTTGGCGGGACTGAATATATCCACCGCGAACCAACCCAGCGCAGCGGCAGCCAGCGCGTACAGCCACAGCAGGCGGCGCGGCTTGGAACGGAGCACAGGCGCGGGTTTCGGCTCGGGTTTCAGCACAGGCGCGCCGTCCAGCATGCCCAGCCAATCCGCCGCGCTTTGGCAGCGTGCCGCGGTGGAGAGCGCCAGGTTGCACATGATGCCCGCCGCCAGGTGCGGGGCAGCCTGCACGCGCTCCGGCACCAGCTTTGCCAGCGGCTCCAGGCTGTCCTCCATCATGCGGCGCAGCGTTTCCTCCGGGGCGCAGTTGGAAAAAACCTCGTACCAGGTGGAGGCCAGGGAAAAGAAATCCGTCCACGGGCCTATTTCCCCCTTGCCGGAAATCTGCTCCGGCGCGGCGTAGGCGGCGGAGAAGGCGCCCTGCGAGAGCGTGTGCGTGAGCCGGGAAAGGTTGACCGCAGAGCCGAAATCCACCAGCACGGGGCGGCCGGTTTCATCGAACATGATGTTCTCCGGCTTGATATCGCGGTGTATGATACCCTGCGCGTGCATGTGCGCGAGCGCATCCAGCAGCTGGCGCAGCCAAGCCTCACCCCGCTCCGGCGGCAGCGGCGCGTCCTCCGCCTCCGCCGCATCCAGCACGGTGCGCAGCGTGTCGCCCTCCAGCCAGTGCATCACGCAGAACAGGCTGCCGTTGGCGGCGAACACATCATGCACCTGCACAATGTTCGGATGGTTCAGCTTGGCCAGCAGGCGGGCCTCCTTCTGCAGGTCCGCCATGGCCATCATATACGCATCCTGCAGCTCCGGCGCGCGCGGCTGCATCTGCATGCTCTCCGGGTCCCTCACGCAGATTTCCTGCGGGAAGCACTCTTTGATGGCCACATTGCGCTCCAGGGAAAAATCCCAGCCCGTGTAGGTAATACCAAAGCCGCCCTGGCCGCACGCAGCCAGGATTTTGTACTTTTCATCACCCAGGATGGTTCCCGGCGGCAATGCGCTGACCGGTTGCATGGCCACTTGCTGCTAGCCCCCTGCCCCGCCGCATGCGGCGGGGGTTACTCCTCCGGCTTGTCGTTGTCCGCGCCCAGGCGCGGAACCTCGTCCGCCAAAAATTCCGCCAGCGTCTTGCCGCAGCGGAATGCCTTTTGCTCCAGCGCCTTGCGCGTAGCCGGATCCAAGCTCAGCGTCACCAGCGTCTCCTCCTGCACCTTCACCCGGCTGGGCAGGGAGAGGGGGAGCTGCTTGATGAGCTCGCGGATAATGTGCTCTTTGGCCGCCGGAATGGGCTTGCGCGCCATCCAGTTGCGAACCGTCGCTTCCGTGACATAGCACTTATCCGCCAGCCATGCGTAATTCATTCCGTTGGCTTTCAGCCAGAGCTTGATGTTTACCTTCAGCTCGTCTTGGTTTTGTGCTTCCACGTTCCACACAGTAGCAATTCTGCCATCATTTTGCAAGGCATTTCATTAGTTTTTATCTAATTTATTTCTTCAATAGAGAAAAAAAGTTGACTATATATCTATGAACAGGTATATATTGAAGCGTAAAAGCGATTTTGTAATGCCAAACATAACCTTCACCTGCCCTAACTGTGGCCGCCACCAGCTCATGCGTATCGAACAGGCCATCCACCGCTGTCTCCTGCGTTTTTCTGCAGACGACAAAGGCTCCGTTTCCGCCCAACCCCTGGGCCGCACGGACGAGCTGCACGGCGAGGTGCTGGGCTACCGCTGCCAGCACTGCCGCTACCCTGACAACCGCAACGTCAACGACGGCCCGGATTTCCTCTGGACCACGCTGGAAGACGTGCAGGCGGACGGTGCCCTGGAGCTCAGCGACCAGCCGCTGCCGGAGCCGCACCACTGCATGATTTGCCACCCGGACGGCCGCCTGGAGCCCCTGGTGGTGGAAACCAAGCGGCACGGCAAACTCACCCAGGCCCAGCGCCGCACCATCCTGGCCGCCCGAAACGCCCCCCAAGGCTGCATCCTCCTCTGTGAGCAGGACAAGGGCATCAAGAGCTTCTCCCCCCAAGACTGGCCCGCCGCCCTGCACGTGCGGGCGTGAACAACATGGGAGCCAACGCTGCCGTTAAGAAACCTCGTTTTTTCTTGACAGCAACCAGTTGAAGATTATACCCTGTAGACAAATTCAACGGAGTGTTGTCACCCGAGAAGCAAACTGATATTACCCCCCCTCCTTATATCCCATCCGACACCATGAAATTGTTCAACGATCCTCAAAAGGAAAAGGAAGCCGAGGAAATCCGGAGCACCTTGGCCAACCGCTTGGAAGAATGCGGCGCAAAAGGGTTTACCGACTTGCAGCGTGAATTGAGTGACAGACGGCAAAAAATCGACAACGCATTGCGGCAATTCGATTCCGCCGTGATGATAGTCGTAGCCGTTGGCATGCTCAAGGCGGGCAAGTCTACCCTCATCAACTTGCTGGCCAGAGACGAAAACGCCTCTCCCACCGGGTTCGGCACTGATACCACGCTGCGCCCTGCGCTCATTACCATGGGTGATCCCGGCGACACCGAGGGAAACATTATCATCTACGGCAACCGCCCCTCCGATACGGCGAAGCAGAAGGAATGTCTGCAAGCCATTCTCGACACCCTGCGCAAGTTGCCTCTCAACGGCAACATTGATCACCCCCGCGTGGAGCCCCTGCGCTCGGAAACGCTCAAAAAGGCATTGTGCATGCCCAGCGGAGTGGGAAATGACCTTTTGCCGCAGGAACCCCTGCTGGTGGTGGTGAAAATCCCATACCATGCAGACGGGAAGATGCTTCAGAACGGGCGCCTGTTGCTGGACATGCCGGGGCTGGATTCCGCCAATGCGGAAATTTCCCTGCGCCCGGAAAAGGTGTTTTCCGATGAACAGGTGGCAGAACTCAGCCATTTCTTGCATGACAAGCTGGACAACCAGGCGTATGCAGGAGAGCTGGTGGATGCCCTGCGCACGCGCGAAAGCTCGGTGACGTACGAATCCCTCATCCAGCAGTGTGACATGGTGCTGTGCCTGCAGAGCTCGGTATCGCCCCTCAACGACAAGGCCTGCGCCTGCCTGAACAGCGTGCTTGACATGCGCAACCAGGCAACCGCCTGGGTGCTCATGAACCGCATGCGCACCCAGGATTGGGTGACGAACGAGTGCCTGGAAGGCAAGTGGGCGGAGCAGGTCCAAAACGCTAATCGCGTGTTTGCTAAAATCAAGAAAGGCACCATGCTCAACCAGTCATCCTGTAACCTGGGAGAGGCCTATGCCGGCATTTTGGAGGACGACCGCAACATCAAGGTGCCGGAAGGCTCCACCGTGCAAAAGCAGAAAGCCGTGCTCCTGGAGAATTCCGGCTTCCTGCCGCTGGAGGAAAAACTGCTCAACCACCTGGACCAGAACGGCACGGCCACACGCTGGCAATTCTGCAAGCAAACCCTTTATAAGGAGTTGAACACATGCAAGGCTGAGATGTCCGTGCGCTTGCAAAGCGCCAATGCCCGACTCCAAGCTTTGAAGGAAACCAAGACCGCATGGGAGAACGCCGCCCATAAGCTCCATCCCAACCAGGCCCCCTTCGCTATCCAGGGTAACGCGCACTGCCTCACTTCCTCCTTGAAAGATGATATCAACAATTGGTGCAACAAGATACGCCAGAACCACCCCTGCATGGCAGAGGATCTTATCCCCGGTGATGGGCTCGACGGCTATTTGCAGGCATGCTTCAACAAGGGAAGCGAGCTTGCCAAGCAATTCTTGGACAATCTCTGCGTTGAGGCCGTTCAGGTGGAGCAAAACGCCAACGGTAACAGGTCCCACCACGGGCTCGGAGACATGATAGGCGGCGAGGTTTGCAAACGCTGCATCGATGCATGCAATGCGGCCAAGAAATGCGTGCAAGGAGAAGCGCAAGGGGAAGCAGTGCTGGAGCACCATGCCTCCTCATTCCAGCCCCTTTGCAACCGCAGCCACTTGCTTGACGGCGGATTCAACATCGCGCAGCACGCGCCAACCCATTATGCCAACACCACGGAAAACAGACCTTGGTACTGGCCGTTCGGCGTAGGGCGCATCAAGTCCACCTCGCAAGTTTGGCAGGGTGACATCGGAAACATGATCGCCAATTACTGCGGGCAGATAGACGCTATCGTCCAGTCCGCCGCCATCGGCCAGGGTGGGAACAACCGCTGCACCCAAATCGTCAATCAGGAGACGGGAAGCCGCCTGCAGCCCGTTTGGGATGACATTGGCCGCAAAATCAAGGAAACGGAGGATAGCATAGAGCACCTGCAGAAGGGAATTGAACTACTGAACGGGATCATGGCGGATATGGACATCTCCATGAAGCGAGTAAACCAGTGGTAACCGGATAACCGCACAACGCATATGAACAAGAAACGACACTGGGTTCCCTTTTTGATTGCCGCCGCTCTGGTGGTGGGGCTCTATTTTGGATCGGACATCCTCATCAAGGTGCGCGCGCTCAATGAACTGACCGCGCCGTTTCCGATAGCCGGCACGCTGCTGGTGGTGGGGATAGTGTGGCTGCTGTGGGTTGTAGTGGTGGGGCCGATAGTATCCTTCAGCCGTATGGGGCGCGGTGCGGGTTCCACGGAAAGCCGCACCAAGGCGGCATTGCGGGAACTGGCACCCTACGAGCGCTGCGAGAACGATCCAGACCCGCGGAAAAGGGAGCAGTTTGCACTCTGGCAGGCCATATACAACGCCCATCTCAAGGAACCGGGGAAGCTGCCGGAACTGTTGGCGAAGTACGCCGAGAATTCAGAGTTGCACCGCCGCGCCATCCAATATATCTTCTGCAGCTGCAAGGCAACGGCCATAGGCGTGGTCATCAGCCGGAACAAGTTCTTGGACGGGCTGGTGCTGCTGGTGCTGCAAATGAAAATGATTGTTGCCCTGGCACGCATGTTCGGGTATAAGCCGTCTGTGGTTTTCAACCTGCTCTGTTTCAGCTGGGTGGTTGCCAACTCCATTATTTTCTCCCTTGTATCTGCCAATGCCGTGGAGGCCGCCGAGGGTGCTGTGGACGAGCATATCATCAATCCCGCTATGGATGCCTTGCAGGAAAACGTTTTCGAGCCCCTTACCCAATACGCCGCCGAGCAAATCGGCATCGAGGTGGGCTCCGTGTCTGGGAGTGCCGTTCCCTTTCTTGGTGGCATGCTCAGCGCCGGCGGCAAGATTGCGATCGAAGCCATTTTGGGCGCCTTGCCCGTGTATGTGACAGGGCGCGTGTTCCTGATGCGCCTGGAGGGAGATGCCAGTGCCGTGGATATGAAGACCCTGGTGAGCATACGCCGCGAGGGTTTGAAGAACATGTGGGAGATATGGTGGAAAAAGGGAGGATTTGAAAAGGCAAGTTGATACACGCTTATGAGCGCAAAAGTAAAAATGGTGGGAGTGTTGTTGCTGCTGGCGGCGGCATTGTACGGCGTGCTGCAGGTGATGGGCGGCGGCAAGCCGCTCACGGCGGAGCAGAAGGCGGCGGTGGACCAAGCATACAGGGAGGCTGCGGCCGCAGTGACGGTGCGCGGAACGCAGTTGGAGCAGTGGTACCTGGAGCAGAAGAAATACACCCCCGCGGCCGCGGCTGAGCTCACCAGCCTACGCAGCAAGTGGGTGGTGGCCAAGACCGCCGCAACAGGAGACGATAAGCAGCGCCAGCAGTACGTGAACGCCATCATCGCAAAGCACCTGTACAGCACACAGGATTGCGAGAAGGGCACCGCACACCATGCGGCCCTGCTCATCAAGGATTGGCTGGATGTGGAGGATTCCCTCAGCATGGCGGCCAACTGCCCCGCGCTGGGTCTCAAGACGCGCGAGGAGAAGGTGCAGCACGGCAATGCGGTGACAACGGAAATGGACGGCGAGCTGGAGCAGATGCTCTATGCGGAGCTGGGCTCGTTGCTGGGCGGAGAGGTGGCATCCTACGTGGGGATTGAGCTTGCCGCCTCCGCCGGGTTGATAGGTGCCGGCACCCTGGGTGCGGCGGAGACTTTCGGCATTTCTCTCGGCCTGGGCATCTTGGCGGACCTAGTGGTGAGCTGGGCCATGGATGTGGAGGGCAAGATCACCGCCAAGCTCAACGAACAGGTGAAGGCGGATGCCGCAGCCCACCGAAAAAACTTTGAGAGAGCCATGCTCCAGGCTCTCCAGAAGCGCAAGGACGAATGGGTGGAGCAGATTTCAAAATCAAACTGACCATGGTGAAGAAACTCGTATCATTGTGTTGTATCGTCTGCCTGTTGCTCGGCATGCCCGGTGTGGCGCAGGGCGGCATCATGTCCGCCGCGGCACGTGAGGCCATGGAGCGCATTTCTGCCAAGGTGGCGCAGGAAGGCACGGAAGCCGCCGCCAAAAAGACTGCACGCGAGCTTTTGGAAAAAGCCGCCCGCTCCATCCCGGAAATCGCGGAGTATGTGAAGAAATTCGGGGATGACGCCTACTATCTGGTGGAAAAGCCCGCGCGTGTGAAGCTCTGCGCGCAATTTGGAGATGACGCAGCGGAAGCCTTGGTGAAAAACGGACGCGCGGCGGAGGAAATGCTCACCAGGTTCCCCACGCAGGAATGCGCCGCCGGTATGAAGAACCTCTCCCGCGAGGAGGCTCGCCAGGTCGCGGGATGGGTCAGCCGCGGGGAGGTCAACCCAGCCAATGCAAGCAAGTTCTGGAGCTTCGTCTCCCGCCACCCCAGGTTTTCCCTGGCCTCTGCCGCTGCGCTGACCGCCTTTGTGGGCGTGCCGGGCATGTTCTCCAACGCCATGCAGCTGCTCTGCACCATGATTGAGCATCCGGTGGCATCCGTCTTTATCCTCCTCCTTCTCGGCGGCCTTGTCTGGTGGGGCTGGACCTGGTTGGCGAGCCGCTTCCCCCGCCTTACCCTCTGTATCCTGAAATTTCCCGGCTGGCTGTACAAGAAGCTGCGATCCCTCTAATTAATAATCAATCAATAAGTGTTATGTTTGATACAATATTCAATGCATATCAGAAATTCATTGAGATGTTCACCTCTCAAACAGGTCCGGAATTTCCTTGTGACTGGGATTTTTCAAATATGCCCAGCAACAACGGAAGGGATTCGGCAGGAGCTAGTGAACAGTCAGGTGGCAAGCCTTGCTTGTCCTCGCCGTGGTGGGATCCGTTCGCCGGGTTGCCAAATTATTATATGCCGAGGAAATGCCAAGATGGGGATGATTTGAAGGCGAAAAAGGAATACGCGGCGGCATTCAAGGCGTATCTTTCAGCCACCCGGGAAGGAGACGGGGCGTGCATGTACCGCGTGGCCCAATGCTATGACTATGGAATTGGAGTGAACATTTCCAAAGCCGATGCCATGCATTGGTACCAGCGTGCGGTTGCGGAGGGTAACAAGGATGATTTTGATAGCGAATGGCTTGAACCATCCAGAATATGTGGCGGGTGGCTTGCTCATAATCCGGATTTTGTGCAGATGGTGGATGGAAAACCGTATGACCCTACGGCTCCCTGCCTCGAGACCATGCGCGGGAGCTGCCGCAGGATTGTTTGTGATTTTAACGCTTCCGGTGGCAACATGGATATCTTGCGCCCGCTGCTCAGGATGGATGACGGTGTACACATTGACGCACCGTTCAACTGCGACTACGGACAGAACATCCTTATCGGAGTTAATACCCGCATTGCCGCCGGCTGTTTGGTGCTGGACAGTGCTCCTGTGTATATCGGGCGCGATGTCGTCATTGGACACGATGTGCATATCTACACGGCAACTCATCCGTGCAGCTACAAGAAACGCAATGCCAGCGGGGGACTTGCCAAATCCGTGAGCATCGGCAACGGTGTCCATATTGGAAGCAACGTCGTCATCTGCCCCGGCGCCAGTATTGGGGATGGCGCCCGCATTGGCGCGGGAGCCGTGGTTCGCGGCACGGTACAGGCGGGAGAGACAATCCCGGAAGTATCTTCCAAGGCAATCCTTGACAGGAAAATTCAAGTCATGAAAAAGATAGCGTGTGCCGCCCGATCCGGCGTGCCCCATGCCGCATGGAGCGCGTTCTTCTCCCCCGAGTGCAGGCAGTGGTTTGCACAGCGCGTCCAGAACGCTGAGAACGGAGATGCCCAAGCCTGTTTCGAGGTGGCCATGTTTTATGATGAAGGACGCGGTGTGGAGTTTTCCAAGCGCAGGGCAAAAGACTATCTTGACCGCAGCCGGAACCTGGGGCATGCAGAGGCGGGAGCGCGCTATGATTGGTTGTGTGCTCATGAGGAATATGTCCGCATGACGGATGGAGAGCCATACTATCCCGGGGAACCTTCCCTTATGGAAATGCGTGGGCAGGCAGCGCGCGCGGTGCAGGAATTCGCTGAAACGGAGAACCAGGGAATCCTTGACTGTGCCATGCATAAGGAGGGCGCGTTCATCACTCCTCCTTTCACATGGAAATTCGGCAGCAACATTTTCATGGGGCAGGACACATATGTGAACAAGTGCTGCGAATTCGATGACAGCGCACCCATTTTTGTCGGGCGGAATGTTTTATTTGGTCCCGGTGTTCGCATCATTACTTCCCGGGACATTTGCGATGCCGCTGGCAATAGGCTTGCCATGCCCGTGGTCATTGAGGACAACTGCTGGATTTGCGGCAAGGTCACCATCTATCCCGGCGTGAAGATTGGCGCCGGTGCCGTGGTGGCAGCAGGAGCCGTGGTGACGGAGGATGTGCCGTCGAACACGCTGGTGACGGGCAATCCCGCCAAGGTGGAGAAGAAAATAAATCAGGATTGACGGTACTATGCAATGGCCTTTTGATAGTCATTTGGAACGGAAGGCGGTTCTCACCGTCATTGTCCTTATGGCGCTCAACTCGTGTCCCACGATAGCGCTGCTCATGCTGGGGCATGTGGATGCGGTGCTGCCGCTGTATACGCTGGAGGGCGGACTTGTGGTTGCGCTGTTCACACTGGCGGGCATGAATATGCTCAAAGTGGGCACGGCGGCCCTGACTGTTCTAGCGGGTTTGGGCGTTGCCTTCTACTGGGGCGGCTGGCCGCTGGGACTTTGCCTGTTCGGCAGCATTGTACTGGCCTTGTTACTGATCGGTTATTTCTGCGGCATCGTCGCCAAGAGCTTTAACAAACTTCCCTGATTTGAGCCATGTCAACACTTATACAAGACTATTGGGCCATGTCGCCGCTGGCGGCAGTGGGACTGGTGCTGCTGGTGCTTTGCCACTTGGGAGGCTGGAAAGGCGGCTGGAAGACTGCCGGAAATGTTGTGGGCTGGGCGCTCGTGATTATCGGTATCGGCAGTTTCCTGGGTTCGCTGGTGTAAGATAGAAGTTGACAGGGGAACGCTCTTAGGGTTCAATGGGAAATTGAAAATGAAAACGATAGCATTCATGACGTTGGCGGGCGTGCTGTGCGGGGCGGCCTGGGCGCAGCAGGGGTCTTCCTACACCACGCCGGGCGGCACCACGCACTACACGGGGCCGAACGGGTACCACGGCAGTTCGTACACCACGCCCGGGGGTACCACGCACTATTCGGACAACCGGGGGCGCTCCGGGAGCTCGTATACCACGCCGGGCGGCACTACGCACTACAGCGACAACCAGGGAACGCGCGGCAGCTCCTATACCACGCCGGGCGGCACCACGCACTACACGGACAACAAGGGGCGCAGCGTCACCTCCTACACCACGCCGGGCGGCACCACGCACTACCGCGACAACCAGGGGCGCACGGGAACCTCGTACACCACACCCGGCGGCACCACCCACTACACCGGCAATTTCTTCGACAAGAAGTAGCGGGCCGCGCGGTTACTGCGGGCGGTCTTCCAGCTGTTTGTCCTCCTCCCGGGGAGAAGTAGGGGTGCAGTTGCGCATGGGGCGCTCCTGTTGGGTTGCCTGGTCTTCCTCCGGCAAGTTGTCTGTGCGGCGGCAGATGGCGGCGGTGATGAAGGCCACGGCAATGCCGAGAACGCCTATGTCATCCAGCCAGCCGACGATGGGCATGACATCCGGCAGGAAATCCGCGGGCCAGACGGCATAGAGGACGGCCAGCGCGGCGATGATGCCGTTGCGCGGGGTGAGCAGGGAGCCCTTCATGTGCTGCGCGGCCGTGCCGGCGCGCTGCCCTGCGGGTTTGCCGTGGAACAGGCGTGCCAGCAGCTCCGGGAGCGCCAGCAGGCAACCGCCCTTGTTAGGTGTTGTGCTCATGGCTACACTGTATACACCGCCTACCGGAAATGGCAACACGAAAGCGCGGCTGTTGCGTCATGCACGCGCGGGCGGCCTACCGCACCAGGAGTTTGGCGCCGGGCACATTAAGGCGGCGGGATTCCGCGGCGTAGCCGAAAGAGCCTTCATCCGGCTGGTTTTCATTGGCGCGCACATGGTGCATGCGGGGGCCGTTTCTCAGGTAGGCCACAATGCCGCGGCCGATGGCGCGCGCGTAGCGGCGGGCGTTGGCGTCATCCGCCAGGAAGGCGGCGTGGCCGCGGTTGTTGAGAAAGGCGGCCTCCACCACGGCGGCGGGAATGCCGGAGTCGTCACACGCGTTCATCCAGGAAGCGGAGCGGTCCGCATCCACATAGCGCACCTGCACGCCGCAGCCGCGGCCGCCGTTGGGCATGCCGTGGTTGAGGATTTCCGCGTTGAGCGTGTTGGCAATGGCGTTCCCCAGCGGGCGGCCGTTGTAGCGGTTGCAGATGATGATGCTGGGGGAGGCGCCGCTGGTCCACCCGCCGGAGCTGTTGTGGTGGAGGAAGACCACGGCGGCGGCACGGCGGTACACGGCGTAGTCTGCGCTCACCACGCCGCTGCCCACGCGGTCCGGGTGGTAGCGTGAGGGGTAGCGCTCCGCGCCCCTGCCGGGCTTGCGCAGGTGCACCACGCCGGCGCGGCGGGCGTACTGCGCCAGTTCCGGGGAGAGGGTGTTGCCGTTGCCGCGGTTGCACACGGTGCAGCCGTACCCGGCCTTCTCAATCTCCCGCTTCACATCATAGGAATACTTGTACCAGAAGCGGCATTCCTCCAGGGAGCTGCCGTCTGCCAGCCGCCCGGGAGTGGCCGCGCCGGGGCTTTCCACGCAGTGGCCGATATCCAGCACCACCACACCGGAGGAGGAGCCGCCGGTTCCCACGCCGGAGCATCCGCCCAGCGCCAATGCGGCCGCCGCGGCGGCCAGGATATGTTTCAACCTGATCATGGCAATACAGATGGTTCAACAAGCTATTCCCCCTCGTCCGCCTCATCCGGGATGCGCGGCACAAAGCGCATGAGTTCCGCCACAAAGCTGAGCGGCACATCACCCGTGGGGCCGTTTCTGTTCTTGGCGAGCAGGAGATTGGCGCGCTGCCCCATCGCCTCGCGCTGCTCGTCGTTCTCCGCATAGTACGCCATGCGGTAGAGCAGGCCGATCATGTCGGCATCCTGCTCGATGGCGCCGGATTCACGCAGGTCGCTCATCATGGGAACGCCCTTGGACTTGCCGGGGCGGTTTTCCGGACCGCGGTTGAGCTGAGCCAGCACAATGATGGGGAGCTCCAGCTCCTTGGCCAGGTTCTTGAGGCCGCCGGAGATTTCCGCGATTTCGCGTTCGCGGCTGTTCTGGGCCTGCTTGGTGTGGGAACGCATGAGCTGCAGGTAGTCGATGCCGATACAGGCCAAATCCGGGTGCTCGCGTTTCACGCGGCGGGCCTTGGCGCGCAGCTCGGAGATGGAGATGCCGGCGGTGTCGTCGATAATCAGCTGGGAAGCCTGCAGCAGGCGCACGGCATCCGTGATTTTCTTGAGCTCACCCTTCTTCATTCCGGAGCGCTTGAGCATGATTTCCTGCTTGCTGATGCCGCTCAGGGAGAGGATGAGACGCTCCACCAGCTGGGTGCTGGGCATTTCGCAGGAGAACATGAGCACAGGCTTCTTCTCCCGGATGACCAGGTGCTCAATGATGTTGAGCATGAAGGAGGTCTTGCCCATGGAGGGGCGCGCCGCCACCACGAACAGTTCGCCCGGCTTCAGGCCGTTGGACATGATATCGAGCTTGTCGTACCCGGTGGAGAGGCCCTGCAGCTTGTCGCCGCCCTTGAGCAGCCTGCCCATGGCATCCATGAAGGTCTGTATATCCTGCTTGAGGCTCCACTGCTTCTTGCCAGCCTCCGTGTTCTGGCGGATTTTCAGCACATCCTGCTCGGTCTGGTCCAGCAGCTGGGCCACTTCCATCTCGCTGGTGTAGGCGGCGGTGGAAGCCACATTGGCGGTCTGCACAATGCAGCGGCGGATGTACTTTTCACGCAAAATCTCCAGGTGGTGGGAGAAAAGCGCCGTACTGGTGGCAAAGGCGTACACATCCATGAGCCCCGGGTGCCCACCCACGGATTCCAGCAGGTTGCGGTCCGTGA
Source organism: Akkermansia sp. (assembly GCA_045641125.1). Classification (GTDB taxonomy): domain Bacteria; phylum Verrucomicrobiota; class Verrucomicrobiia; order Verrucomicrobiales; family Akkermansiaceae; genus Akkermansia. Next base: position 14,892 of record JAZUGI010000023.1, on the reverse strand, counting down.
GCACCTGCGCCACGGATGCCACATCCAGGGACAGCCCGGCATCATAGCGCTCCGCAAACACGTTCCACAGGATGCGGTGGGAGGGAATGTAGAAATAATCCTCCGTCACCCCCTCCTGGATGCATTGCGGAATGATGGTTTCCGGGTCCACGGTCATCATGGAGAGCAGGCTCTTCTCCAAATCCGGCGCCTGGGGCATCACCAGGTTCTCCCGGTCCTTCACCGTGCTTGCCGCCGCCTTCAAATCCGGCTTGTCCTCTTTCTTGTCGCTCGTGGCCATAGGTGGGGGCATCCTACCCCATCCCCGGGCCGGGGGCAAGTGCGTTTTGCGGCAAACCGAATCAACCCTAGGCGCACCGCACACCACGGCCCGCACAGGCGGGCTTGCGCAGCGCGTTTTGCTTAACTTTTCCGAACCTCTTTGCAGGCTGGTGTTTTTTCCTTGTAAGATGGGGCGGCAGGGGGTAGGATGGCAGCGAGCAGGGCCGCGCCCTGAACGTATCATTACCATGAAGACACTCATCACCAACGCTCATGTCATCTCCCCCGGTTTGGACCTTCCGGGGGCCTCCGTGCTGATTGAAGGCACCAAGATCACGGCCGTGTACGCCAACGGGGAAACACCCGCCGCAGACAAGACCATCGATGCCGGCGGCAACATGCTGCTGCCGGGCTTTGTGGACATCCACTCGCACGGCGCGGGCGGCTGCGACACCTGCGACTGCAAGGTGGAAAGCATCCGCACCATCGCAGACTGCAAGATGAAGGAGGGCGTGACCACCTGGCTGCCCACCACGCTCACGCTGGGCACCAAGACGCTCATGGACGTGTGCGCCTGCGTGAAGGAGTACGCCGCCTCCCCCAACGGCTCCAAGACCCCCGGCGTGCACCTGGAGGGACCGTACATCAACCCCAAGCAGTGCGGCGCGCAGAACCCCGCGTTTGTGCGCCCGGCAGACATAGAGGAGGTGGATTCCATCCGCTCCATCTACCCGGTGCTGCTGATTTCCCTGGCCCCGGAAATGCCGGGCGCGGTGGAATTCATCGCCCAGGCCGCAGAGCGCGGCATCACCTGCTCCGCCGGCCACTCCGCCGCCAAGCATGAGGAATTCGTGCGAGCCAAGGCCGCCGGTCTCAAGCACCTCACCCACTTCTGCAACCAGATGAGCCCCCAGCACCACCGCGAAATCGGCCTGGTGGGCTCCGGCATGCTGGACAAGGAAATCAAGATTGAAATCATCTGCGATACCATCCACCTGTGCGCGGATATGCTCAACCTCACCTTCACCAACAAGAGCCCGGAGCAAATGATCATGGTCACGGATTCCCTGGCCTGCTCCTGGATGCCGGACGGCCCCGGCCAGCTCGGCGGCCTGCCCATCATGGTGAAGGACGGCGTGGCCCGCCTGGAATCCGGCAACCTGGCCGGCTCCACCCTGCGCTACGCCAAGGGCCTGCGCAACGTGTGGAAGATTACCGGCCTGCCGCTCTGCCAGCTGGTGAAGGCCACCTCCTGGAACCAGGCGCAGAGCCTCGGTCTGCACGACCTCGGCAAGATTGCCCCCGGCTACACGGCAGACCTGGTGCTGCTGGACCCGGAGTTCGAGACCCTCAAGACCATCATCGACGGCGAGGTGCGCTACGAGGCGTAACAACCGCAAACCAGCATTCCATCCCATGAAAACGATTCTGGCAAGCTTGATACCGGCTGTGTGCGCATGCGTGTGCTTGGCGGAAGAACCCGCGCAAGAGCAAATCACTATGCACGAGGGCGAGACCGTGACCCGCGTGCTGGACGGCAACCCCACCACAGGCTACCTGTGGAAGGCGGAGCAGCTTCCGGAGGATGCCGCCGTGAAGGTGGAAACCGCCATACTGCCGGCAGAGAAAGGCAAGTGCCCCCTGTGCGGTGCGCCCAGCCCCACGCAGGTGACCATCACCGCCGTGAAACCCGGCACCTCCACCGTGGTGGTGAACTACGCCCGCCCCTGGGAGAAGGACCAGGAACCGGCCCGGACCGTGCGGTACGAGGTGACGGTGCTGCCCAAGGAGTAGGCGGATTGTCCATTGGGAAATTTCGGCCGGTCCGGCATAATGCCGGGCCGGTCTTTTTTGGGGGAGCGTGAGAGAAATTTTGCATTCCCTTTCGCGCGCGCGCGTTGGATTGCTTTCAACGCGCGCGCGCGAAGCCGGTATGACAAAACGGAATTTTTCCCTTGCCCTTGGCGCAGGTTGGAGTATGCTGGTGGCAAACACAGGATACACGTTATGAAACAGGACAAGGTCATCTTTTTCGATACCACGCTGAGAGACGGCGAGCAGTGCCCCGGAGCCTCCATGAACCTGCGCCAGAAACTGGAGGTGGCGCGCCAGCTGGAGAAGCTTGGGGTGGATGTGATTGAAGCGGGCTTCCCCGTGGCATCGGAGGGCGATTTCGAATCCGTCTCCACGATAGCGCGCACGGTGAAGAAATGCCGCGTGGCGGGGCTTGCCCGCTGCACGGAAATGGATATCCGCAAGGCGGCGGCAGCCGTGGCCCCGGCAGGTGACCGCGCCCGCCTGCACGTCTTCTTGGCCACCAGCCCGCTGCACCGTGAATTCAAGCTCAAGAAGAGCAAGGAGGAAGTGCTGGCCATGGCCGTGGAGGGCGTGAAGCTCGCCAAGAGCCTGGTGAACGATGTGGAGTACTCTGCGGAGGACGCCAGCCGCACGGAGCTGGATTTCCTGGCGCAGGTGGTGGAGGCGGTGATTGACGCCGGGGCCACCACCGTGAACCTGCCGGACACCGTGGGATTCACCACCCCCACCGAGTACGCCGCCATGATTGCCTACATGAAGGAGCATGTGCGCAACATTGACAAGTGCATCCTCTCCGTCCACTGCCACAATGATATCGGCCTGGCCGTGGCCAACAGCCTGGCCGCCGTGCAGGCCGGAGCCCGCCAGGTGGAGGGCACCATCAACGGCATCGGCGAGCGCGCAGGAAACGTGGCCATCGAGGAGGTGGCCATGGCCCTCTCCATCCGCCCGGAGGCCCTCGGCTTCTCCAAGGGAGAAAAGCCCCACAACCTCAACACCCGGGAAATTGTGCGCACCAGCCGGGTGGTTTCCCGCATGAGCGGCATGCTCGTGCAGCGCTCCAAGGCCATTGTGGGTGAAAACGCCTTTGCCCACAGCTCCGGCATCCACCAGCACGGCATTCTCGCCAAGCGCGAGACCTACGAGGTCATCGACCCCGCAGACGTGGGCTGGGGAGCCACGGAGCTGCCGCTCACCAAGCACTCCGGCCGCGCAGCCGTGAAAGCCCGCCTGGAGCGCCTGGGCCACACCCTCTCCAACGATGAGCTCACGCACGTCTTCGAGCGATTCAAGAAAGTGGGCGACAGCAAGAAATTCGTGTACGACGACGACCTGGCATCCCTGGTGAACGATTCCCTGGACACGCACAACGGCGTGTGGAAGATGTGCCAGATTCAGTTTGTGGCGGGCTCATGCGCCTGCCCCACCGCCACCGTCACCCTGGAGAAGGACGGCAAGAAGTTCACGGACAGCGCCATCGGCAACGGCCCGGTGAACGCCAGCTTCAAGGCCATCGACCGCATCACGCGCAGCAAGGGCACGCTGGTGGATTTCAACGTGCACGCCACCTCCTGCGGCCAGGATGCCGTGGGTGAAGTCTCCGTGAAAGTGCTCTACAGCGGGGAGAAGGACGAACGCCCCGTCTCCGGCAAGGGTGCCGCCACGGATATCATCGAGGCCTCGGCCCGCGCCTACCTCAACGCGCTCAACCGCCACCTCACCCTGAGCAGCCTGAAAGCCTGAGGCATGGACGAGCCCGTCAAAATCATCGTGGGCCTCGGCAACCCCGGCCGCGAGTACGCGGAAACCCGCCACAACGTGGGCTTCATGGTGCTGGACCGCCTGGCCGCACGCCTGGGAGCCGTGTGGAAGGCGGACAAGGCGCGCAAGGCGGAGCTTGCCGCCGGCCCCGGTGTGCTGCTGGTGAAGCCGCAGACCTACATGAACGCCTCCGGCGAGAGCGTGGGGCCCATCATGCGCTACTTCAAGTTCGAGCCGGGGCAGGTGTTCGTGGTATACGATGACATCTCCTTTCCCGTGGGAGCCATGCGGCTGCGCGCGGGCGGCTCCGCCGGCGGCCACAACGGCATGAAATCCCTCATTGCCCACCTGGGCACGGAAAAATTCCCGCGCCTGCGCGTGGGTATCGGCGTGCCGGGGCAGAAAAACATGATCGGCCACGTGCTGGGCAAGTTCACGCCGGAGGAGCGCCCCCTGCTGGAGGAAACGCTCGCCAAGGCGGAAGAGGCCGCCTACACCGTCTTGAAAGAGGGTTTCCAGGCGGCCGCCAACCGCTTCAACGTGAAAAAGGAGAAAAAGCCCAAACCCGCCACGGAAGAAACACCCGGGCAAGTGGCCGAGCCTGAAGGTACGCCGGGGGAAGCAGGGCCCGCTCAATAAGGCGCCGAGCAGCGGCTGCCCCTTGTATGACACAACCCGCAGTTGCGGGTCTGTGTGGCGGGTGTTAGAAGAGGATTGTGCAGGGCAACTACCCGAGTTTGCCGCCCTGGCCAACCCCACCCCATTATTAACCCAAACTATTGGTACAACTATGGGTAAAAGCAAAACAGAGATTGTGTTGGTCATTGACAAGTCCGGCTCCATGTTCAGTCTCCGTGATACGGTGATCGAGTCTGTCAACGGGTTCCTCAAGGACCAGAAAAACTGCGAGGGCTCCGCCTCCGTCACCATGTACGCCTTCAACGAGGACGTACAGGTCATGCAAGAGTGCTGCCCCTTGGAACGGGTGCCGGAACTTACCGGCAAAAACTACGACCCTGACGGCTGCACCGCCTTGCTGGACGCCGTGGGACACGCCATCGACGCAACAGGCAAGCGTTTGGCAAGCCTTGCAGAGGAACAGCGCCCCGCCAATGTCATCATCGGCATTATGACCGACGGGTTCGAGAATTCCTCACGCAAGTACAAGTGGAAAGACATTGCGGAGCGCATCGCGCACCAGAAAGAGAAATACAACTGGCGTTTCATGTTCTTCGGAGCCGGCATGGATGCCATCGAAACAGCATCCAAAATGAACATCGACCGCGCAGACAGCGTAACCTGGGAAGCCGGGGACGCCGATGAAGTGCATGCCATGATGAGATCCCAAAGCCGCCGCATGAAAGCATGCCGCAAAATATCCATGGGCATTGCCTCATCTACGGCCAGCCATGCCATCCGCAGCAACCTCTCCGACCTCATGGACGAAGAGCGGGAGAAAATCAAGAAAGAGAAGAAGGGGGAGAAATAAGCCTTCACCCCCGCATGCCCGCATCACCACACCCCGTAGTCACCGCTGCGGGGCGTGGCACTTTCGGAACTTAGGCAGGATGCCGAATAGTTTGAAGATGCGCATACAATGATCGCCCCGCAACTCTGGAGTTGCGGGGCGTCACTGTATGTAGCTGGCCTTGTTTTCCCCAAGGTCAGAAGTTGATGCGGTAGCCGAGTGTGCCGTTCACATTGGTGTAGCCGCCGTTGCCGGTAACATTGTTTGCCGTGAGCTTGGTGAACGCGGTATCGCCGCCCAGCTTCACATCCTTGGCGGTGAGCGTACCTCCCTGCCCTGTGCCGTGGCCCAGGGTCACGTTGCCGGCATGGATGGTGCCGGAGCTCTGCAGGATGTTCTTGACGGTGAGCGGAGTGTCCCCCAGCTCAATATCACCGCTATTGCTCAGGTTGTACACGGTCACGGCCTTGTTGCCATCCATCGTCAGGGTGCTGCCTGCCTGCACATCAATACCGCTGTACTCGGAGAACTTCACCTCCGGGTGAACCAGGGCGCTGCCGCTCACCAAGCACTCCGGCCGCGCCGCCGTGAAAGCCCGCCTGGCACTCCTCCGGACGGGCCTCTCCGTTCAAATTTCCAAATCAAAAATTCCCAATCATAGGTCAGGTGTACATGCCGCCGTCGCACACCAGCACCTGGCCGGTGATGTAGCGCGCGGCATCGGAGGCCAGGAAGAGGGCGCAGGCTGCCACGTCCTCCGGCTCCCCGAAGAAGCCCAGGGGAATGCGGTGCATGATATCCGCCCGCACGTTTTCCGGCAGGGCATCGGTCATTTCCGTGGCAATGAATCCGGGGGCTATGGCGTTCACCGTCACCTTGCGGCTGGCGATTTCCAGGGCCAGGGATTTGGTGAGCCCCACCACGCCGGCCTTGGAGGCGGAATAGTTGGCCTGCCCGGCGTTGCCGCCCAGCCCCACCACGGAGCTGAGGTTGATGATGCGCCCGGACGGGCTTTTCATGATGGAGCGCATAAAGGCCTTGCAGCACAGGAACACGCCCTTGAGGTTGGTGGCCAGCACCATGTCCCAGTCCTCCTCCTTCATGCGCATGGTCAGGCCGTCGCGCGTGATGCCGGCGTTGTTCACCAGAATATCGATGGAGGGGAAGTCTGCCAGCACGCGTGCGGCGCATTCTTCCACTGCGGCGGTGCTCGCCACATCACAGGCATAGGCCTTGCAGCTTCCGGGGTATTCCGCGTTGATTTCATCCGCCGCGGCGTTGCATGATTCCGCGCTGCGGGAGATGAGAGCCACATGCGCGCCCGCCGCTGCGAAGGCTTTCGCCACGGCGTGGCCTATCCCGCGTCCCGCTCCCGTGACCACGGCTGTCTTGCCTGAAAGATTTTCCATAGGCACTCATTGTACACAACTTTCACCCCCATGGCAAGCCAAGACCCTTGTTTTTCATTCACATGTTTCACTATGATTATCCTTTCATGTTTTTTAACATTTTCACCCGTTCTCCAACCGCACATTGTGTGTTCATGGTGCAAAAATAGGTTGACAGGGCCCACACTCATTGCCTACAATGGGCGCGCAGGTGTGTATATCGCGCGGGCGGTATGCACCTGTGTTGCCGTGCACACGCACAGGCGGCGAACCTCTCCCAACCCGCAGAAAACTTTCAAGAAATTTTCCATGCTCAGTATTTTCAAGAACCTAGGCCAGTTGTTCACATACGACATAGGCATAGATCTTGGCACGGCCAACACTCTGGTCTACATCAAGGATCAGGGAATCGTGCTGCGTGAGCCTTCCGTGGTGGCCATGCAAGGCGACCAGGTGAAGGCCGTGGGCGAGGAGGCCAAGCGCATGGTGGGCCGCACGCCGGGCAGCGTGGTGGCCATCCGCCCGCTCAAGGAAGGCGTGATAGCCGACTTTGTGGTGGCGCACCAGATGCTCAACTACTTCATCAAGAAGGCCCGGCAGCGGCGCAGCCTGCGCGGGCCGCGCGTGCTTATCGCCCACCCCTCCGGCATTACGGAGGTGGAACGGCACGCCATTGAAGTTTCCGCCTACAACGCCGGGGCCAGCCGCGTGCGCCTGGTGGAGGAGCCCATGGCCGCCGCGCTCGGCTGCGGCCTGCCGGTCTCCGAACCCGTAGGCAACATGATTGTCGATATCGGTGGCGGCACCACCGAGGTCGCCATCATTTCCCTTTCCGGCATCGTCTACAGCCAATCTGAAAAGTGCGGCGGCGATGCGCTGGATGATTCCATCACCCGCCACATGCTCTCCGCCCACAACCTGCTTGTGGGGCCGCGCACGGCGGAGGAAATCAAAATTCAGGTCGGCTCGGCACACCCGCTGCAGCAGGAACTGCAGATGGAGGTGAAGGGCCGCGACCGAGGGAGCGGTCTCCCCAAGACCGTCACCGTGCGCTCCGAGGAAATCCGCGAAGCGCTGAAGGACAAGTTCGATATCATTCTCAATGCCGTGAGGCAAACGCTGGACCACTGCCCGCCGGAGCTGGCGAGCGACCTGTACGACCGGGGGATAGTAGTGGCCGGAGGCGGCGCGCTGATACGCGGGATTGCGGATTTGCTGCACGAGGAAACGCAGTTGCCGATAGTGATAGCCGAGGACCCGCTGAGCGCGGTCGCGGAGGGAACCGGCAAGTTCCTGCAGGAATCGGAGGCGGTGTTCGACTCGTACGACTAACCGCCTGCAGCAGGGAATGGCATCCAGCCTGTCCATGGTGAAACACCAAACCTAACCACATAACATTGTCTCTAATTTCAAAAATGATCAACACAGTGAAGCACCTCTTCGGGTTCGGCCAATGCAACCCGAAGGAGGGAACCACCATTGTGATCAATGCTGAGAAACTGGAGCGCCGTGCAGCCTTGCTGGAAGACGGCGTGCTGGAGGAATACAGCATTGAGCGCGAGGGTGAGGAAAACATCGTCGGCGGTATCTTCAAGGGCCGTGTCAAGAACATTGAACCCGGCCTCAAGGCCATGTTCGTGGATATCGGCTATGAGAAGAACGCCTTCCTCCACTTCTGGGATGCGCTCCCCCTGGCCCTGGACTCCTCCCTGGAGGAAATCCAGAAGGAGGGCCGCCCCCGCAAGCAGCAGAAGAAAATCACCAGCAAGGACATACCGGACATCTACCCCATCGGCTCCGATATCATGGTCCAGGTCACCAAGGGCCCCATCAGCTCCAAGGGACCGCGCGTGACCACCAACATCTCCCTGGCAGGGCGCTACATAGTGCTCATGCCCTTCACAGACCAGTTCGGCATTTCCCGCAAGATAGACGACCCGAAGGAGCGCCAGCGCCTGCGCCAGATTGTGCAGAAGCTCAACGTGCCGGAGGGCATGGGCATCATCATGCGCACGGTGGCGCAGGGGCAGCGCTTCCGCCACTTTGTGAGAGACCTGGCCATGCTGCTCACGCAGTGGCGCGAGGTGGAAGAGAAGTTCAACACCCAGCCCACCGCCACCTGCGTGTACCGCGAGCCGGATTTGGTGGAGCGCACCGCGCGCGATTTCCTGACGGACAACGTGGACTACATTGTGTGCGACAACAAGGAGACCACCGAGCGCATGCAGGAAATCGCCGGCAAGATTTCCCGCCGCGCCAAGCGCCACATCCAGTACCTCCCCTGCCAGCAGCCCATCTTTGAGGAGCTCGGCATCGAGAAGCAAATCAAGGAGGCCTTCCAGCGCCAGGTGCTGCTGCCCTGCGGCGGCTACCTCGTCATCGACGAGACGGAGGCCCTCATCGCCATCGATATCAACACCGGCCGCAACAAGGGCAACAAGGACCTGGACAAGACCATCCTGGAAACCAACCTGGAATCCGCCCGCGAGATTGCCCGCCAGCTGCGCCTGCGCAACATCGGCGGCCTGGTGGTGGTGGACTTCATTGACATGCGCCACCGCAAGGACCAGATGGCCGTGTACAAGACCATGAAAGAGGCGCTGAAGCGCGACAAGGCCAAGACGCAGGTGATGCAGATCACGCCCATCGGCCTCATGGAGATGACTCGCCAGCGCATCAACGAATCCCTGCTGGACTTTGTGAACGACCACTGCCCGTACTGCCACGGCCGCGGCCGCATCAAGAGCGTCATGACCATGAGCGTGGAGATTCAGCGCCAGCTGCGCGCCACCATCACCCGCTTCCGCGAGAAGGTGGGGGATATGGTGGTTGTGGTCAACAGCGATGTGCTCTCCCGCTTCAAGAACGAGGACTCCAAGCTGCTCATGGAGCTGGAGCGCCAGTGCGCCGGGCGCCTCATCTTCCGCAGCGATCCCTCCATCCACCGAGAGGCCTTCGCCATCATCGACCCCCGCACCAACAAGGCCCTCTACCAGGTCAACATGTAGGCCCCCGCCTTCAATATCTGCACGTATGAAGCCGCTCAACAAGCTCGGTGAAAGGCAAATGGACGACGGGAGCGTGTGGGAGCTCTGGGAGCGCGACGGCGAGCTGAGCCTCCAGCGCGACGGTTTGCCCTGCGCCACCAGTTTCACCCACGGAAGCGAGGACTCCATGGCGGAGATTGCCATTTCCCCCATCACCCGCGCCGGACAGCCCCAAATCATGGTGGCCGGGCTCGGGCTGGGATACGGCCTGGCCAAGGCCATGGAGTGCCTGCCCAAGGAAAAGGCCCGCTTCATTGTGGCGGAGCCTGTGGAGGAGATTGTGGCGTGGAACCGCGAGTTCAGCGCAAACAAGGCTGCGCTGGACGACCCCCGCGTGACCGTGGAGCCCGCCACCGCAGCGGATTTGTGCCGCAAGCGCACGGGCTCGCTGCACGCCATCCTGCTGCGCCACAGCTTTGCGCGGTGTGAGATGAGCCTGGCGGACGCCCAGGCGTACTTCAACGCGCTGAAGGGCGGCAGCCTGCTGGCCATCACCCTCTCCAAGCGGGACAAGCGTTTGGAGGGCACGCTGGGCAAAGCCGGGTTTGAAACCAGCACCTCGCCGGTTCCGGCCTCCTCCAAAGGCAAGCAAACCCGCATGCACACCCTGCTGCTGGCACGCCGCGGCCGCTTTGTCCCCTTTGCCGAACGCTAACCCCCAGCCGCCCGCCGCGCCATGAACCTGCCCCACTTCCATTCCGGCCGCAGAACCCTGGATGAGCGGGAGGAGCAGCGCCGCAGCCGCCAGCACGGCATTTCCGGCCTCATTGTGGTGGCGGGCATCATCTTCCTGGTGCTGGTGGCCTTCCTCACCTCCCTGCTGGTGCTCAACCCCTTGCTGGAGCTCTACCACCTGGAGCAGGAGCGCGACCAGGCGCAGGACGAATTCCGCCGCGCCAAGGCGGAGGAAACCCAGGCCTACAACGAGTTTCACTGGATGATGGATCCGGAGTATTTTGAACAGGTGGCGCGCGACCGCGCCAACCAGGCCAAGGCGGGGGAGACGGTGATTCACCGCCCCGCGCCGGAGCACCAGCCGCACCCGTCCGCCACGCCCGGGCAGCCTGTCAAGAAGTAGCGCCGCGCCTCACAGTTTCGGCACGGCCGCCAGCAGGGTTTTCGTGTACTCGTGCTGCGGGTGGTTGAACACCGCGTCTGCCGTGCCGTACTCCACCAGCTTGCCGCGGCGCATCACCGCTATGTTGTCCGCCAGGTAGTGCACCACCGAGAGGTCGTGCGAGATGAAAATCATGGTGAGCCCCAACTCCCGCCGCAGCTTGTTGAGCAGGTTGAGTATCTGACTCTGGATGGAAACGTCCAGCGCGGAAACCGGCTCGTCTGCCAGCAACAGGGCCGGCTGCGGCGCAATGGCGCGCGCAATGGCGATACGCTGGCGCTGTCCGCCGGAAAACTCGTGCGGGTACTTGTACATGTGCTCAGGGCTGAGCCCCACGCGCTCCATGAGCTCTGCCACAGCCGCCTCCCGCTGCCCGCGCGGCAGCGGCGCGCGACGGGAAAGCGCCTCTTCCAGAGTGGTGAAAATGCTGAAACGGGGGTTCAGGGAAGCGTACGGGTCTTGGAACACCATCTGGAAATCCAGCCGCCTCTTGCGCACCTCCGCCTCTCTCAGGGCCGTGAGCTCCGTGCCGTTCAGCACAATGCGCCCGGAGGTGACCGGCTGCAGCTGCATCATGGCGCGGGAAAGCGTGGATTTACCGCAGCCGGATTCACCCACCAGCCCCAGCACCTCCCCCTTTTCCACGCTCAGGCTCACGCCATCCACCGCCCGCACCCACTCGCCCGTGCTGCCCCAGGTGCCGCGCACGGGAAAATGCACACAGACGTTTTCCAGCTCCAGATATGCCATGCGCTCATTCTATCAGAGGTGTACGGCAGCGTCAAGGGAGACACCCGCCACAAGATGTTGTGGCGGCGTTTATTCACTCCCCAAAAATGTGGGACAAGGCGCGTTTTTTTCTTGCCACGCGCGCGGGGAAGTAATAAAATATTCATCAACAAAGGAACAGTTATGAAATTCACACTTGCGAAACAAGTTCTCCTTGATGGTTTGAACAAGGTTGCCGGCGTGGTATCCACACGCCCGAGCATGCCGATTCTTTCCAACGTGCTGCTGTCTGCCGCAGAGGGCGAGCTCAAGCTCACCACCACCAACATGGAACTCACCATCGAGTCCAAAATCCCCTGCATGGTGGAGAAGCCCGGTTCCATCACCCTGCCTGCCAAGAAGCTGCAGAGCATCATCCGTGAAATGCGTGACGGCGAGGTCAGCGTGGAGATCACCGGCACCGTTGCCACCATCCGTTGCGACCGCGCCCAGTTCAAGCTCAACGGCCTGGCGGCGGATGAATTCCCCGGTCTGCCCGCCGTGAAGGAGGCGCGCGAGTTCAAGGTGCCGCAGGCCATGCTTTCCCGCGGTTTCCGCTTCACGGAGTTCGCCATTTCCAATGATGGCACGCGCTACGTGCTCAACGGCATCTACACCTGCTTCCAGGACGGCAAGCTCACGCTGGTGGCCACGGATGGCCGCCGCCTGGCCCTCTTTGAGAACGAGCTGGAATTCCCGGAGAGCTCCGCCGTGTGCATTGATATCCCGAGCCGCGCCGTGGCAGAGGTACACCGCCTGCTGGGCGATGCCGGGGACGTGATGGTGCGCGTCACCAGCAACCAGGCATTCTTCGATTTCGGGGACACGCTGCTCATCACCAAGCTGATTGACGGCAACTACCCGAACTACCGCCAGGTGATTCCCAGCCGCTACAACGAGCGCATCACCCTGCCCGCCCAGGAGCTCGGCGAAACCGTGCGCCGCGTTTCCCTGCTCTCCTCTGAGAAGGCCAACACCGTGCGCTTCCGCTTTGCCCCCGGCTCCATGGAGGTGCAATCCAGCGCCGCAGACGTGGGTGAGGCCCATGAAGAGATGCCCATCGACTACCAGGGCCGCGAGCTCGCCATCACCTTCAATGCAGACTTCATCCTCGCCCCGCTCAAGGCTGTGGGAGACGGTGAAATCTCCATCGATCTCATCGATGCCTCCAGCCCCGGTGTGATGCGCGTGAAGGACGAGTTCCTGTACGTCATCATGCCCATGCACTCCTGATAGGGAGGCAATGCTGATTTTGCGGGCCGCCCGGCAATGCGCCGGGCGGCTCTTTTTTCTTGCAACACGCACGGAATGTGGTAGAGTGGGCAAAGTATGAAGACAGCCCGCATCTGCACGCGTTCCGGTTTCACTTTGATTGAGCTCATGGTGGTGATTGTCATCCTGGCCGTCGTCGGCTCCATCGCCTATGTCACCATTGGCGGCAAGGCCGGCGCCGGAGAGGATCAGAAGTGCAAGGAGAACCTCTCCCAGCTCGCAACCCTCGGCCAGCGGTACGGTGAGGACCGCGCCCACAGCACCATGCTGCCCACCAGCGGCATGGACGACGATCCCGACACGGAGAGCGTCATCGAGACCCACGGATGGTGGATAGCCCTTGCCCAGATGGAGGAGAGCGAGGCCATTGTACCCACCGATCCCAAGGCGAAAATCAAGCTGCCCGGCTACTTCCATTGCCCGCGCGACCAGCGCTCCACGGTGGATCCCGGCAAGATGTTTGCTGCAGACTACAAGACGGTTTCCTATGTATCCTGGACGGATGGCAGCGAGGACCCGGAAAACCCGAACTCCTGCATCCGCACCAGCGCCAAGCAGCATCTGGACAGCCTGCCCTGGCTGACCGACGGCAACCCGGAGAAATCCCAGAGCGTGCACAACCTGGAGGGCTTCACCAAAATGGTGATGCCTGCGGTGGGCCGCCACAAGGGCAACATCATGGTGCTCTACGCCAGCGGCCTGGTGAAGGCAGTGCCGGCAGATGAGGACATGAAGCCGGAGGATCTCTTTGCCGCCGTGGCACCGGAGATGGCACGCGCGGAGGCGAACGCACCCGCCGGCAAGAAGGGTGCCAAGGGCAAGAAGAAGAACAGGAAATAACCTGCCATGCATGCAGCGGCGGAGCTTCCCCTGCTGCCGGAGTGCCTGCCGCACCTGCACGGGCGCACGGTGGTGGCGGGCCTGAGCGGCGGGCGTGATTCTGTGGCGCTCCTGCTGGCCCTGCAGCGCTGCGGCTGCACCCTGCTCGCCTGCCACGTGCACCACGGCATCCGCGGTGCCGCAGCGGATGAAGACGCCGCTTTCTGTGAAAGCCTGTGCGCGCAGCTGGGCATCCCCTTTGAACAACACCGCGTTTCTGTGCCTCAATTGGCGGCGGAAAGCGGGGAATCCCTGGAAACCGCCGCCCGCCGCGCACGGCACACCATCCTGGCGGCATGTGCCGCACGCTGCGGCGGCAACACCGTGGCGCTGGCCCACCATGCGGACGACCAGGCGGAAACTGTGCTTTTCCGCCTGGCGCGCGGCTCTGCGGGGTTGCGCGGCATGCTGCCTGTGCGGCAGGATGAAACCACCACCTGGGTGCGTCCGCTGCTCGGCGCCACCCGCGCGCAAATCACCGCCTGGCTGCACGCCATGGGCCAGGATTGGCGGGAGGATGCCACCAACGCCGTGCCGGATGCCGCCCGAAACCGCATCCGCCTGGAAGTGCTGCCGGCCCTGCAGCGCGCCCTGGGGCGGGATGTGGTGCCCGTGCTCAACCGCAGTGCGCGGCTCCAGCAGGAAACGCTGGAGGCACTGGAGGCCGCCCTCTCCCTGCTGCCGCTCACAGACCCGCAAGGGCGCCTCTACCTACCCGGCGCGGCGGAACTGCCCGCCACCCTTTGCAAGGCCGCCGCGGCACGCTACCTGCGCCTCTCCGGCGTTCCGGACCTGGCAGAGGAGCATGTGCTGGCCGTGCTGGCCATTCTGCCGCCGGACGCCCCCTCCGCCCGCGTCAACCTGCCCGGCGGCTTCACCGCCTGCCGCAAGGAGAAGCGCCTGCTCATCCTCGCTCCCCACGCTTCAGCTCCCTTGTTCGTGGAATGGGGCGCGCCATGAATTTGCACACATGGTGCAGGCTTGACAAGAAGGGGCGGCAGGTTCATAGTGGAGCGCATGAAGAACAGTATCCTTCTCACCGCTGCCGTGCTCGCCTTTGCGCCCGCCATTGCCCAGGAAACCGCTCCCGCTGCGCCCGCCGCTCCGGCGGGA
>JAZUGI010000022.1:0-1557 GCA_045641125.1 Akkermansia sp. | reverse complement strand
GGGGAAGCTCTTGTGCACGGAATCTATCTCAACCGCCGCCGCCATCTCTTCTGCTCTGCCATCCCCGCGCCGCACGGCGCGCGAACTTTAAAATAGTACCTAGTACCTAGTACTCAGTAAATCCTATTTGGCTTTCGCCATCAGCCTGAGCATATTCTTGGCCATCTCGATTCCCTTCTCGAAAATCTCCACGCGCATGTTCTCGTTGGGGGAGTGGATGCGGGCGTCCGGAAGGTCGAGCCCCAGGAAGAGCGCATCCTTGCCGAGCACCTTGGAAACCTCCGCGATAATCGGGATGGAGCCGCCCTCGCGCACCAGCACGGGAGCATTGCCAAAAGTCATCTCCTGCGCCTTCTGCGCGGCCTTGCCGAACGCGGAGTTCGGGTCGCTCAGGTAGGCATCTCCGGCATGCTGGCGGGTGAACTTCATGCGCACGCTGGGCGGGCACACCTTCTTGAAGTGAGCCTCCACCTTGTTCATCACCTCCTCCGGGTCCTGTCCCGGCACCAGGCGGCAGCTCATCTTGGCAAACGCATGCGTGGGAATGACGGTCTTGGAACCCTCACCCTCGTAGCCGCCGGAAATGCCGTTGAGCTCAAAGGTGGGGCGTGCGTACACACACTCCGCACCGGTAAAGCCCTTCTCCGTGCGCAGCTCCGGCACGCCGGTGAGCTCCGCGAGCTCGCGGTCGCTCATGCCGGGCACGCGGCGCCAGCTCTCGCGCTCCCATTCCTGAATATCGTGCACACCATCGTAGAAGCCCTCCACAGTCACGTGGTTGTTCTCGTCGTGCGTGGTGGCAATCATCTCGCAAAGCGTGGTGATGGGGTTGGCCACGGCGCCGCCGAAAATGCCGGAGTGCAGGTCCATGGCCGGGGCGGAAACCTCCAGCTCAAAGCAGCAAAGGCCCTTCAGGCCGTAGGAGAAGGAGGGAATGTCCGGGGCGGCCATGCCGGTGTCGCTCACCACAATCACATCACAGGCAAGCTCCTTCTGGGCCTCCGGCGTGCGGATGAACTTGAAGAGGCTCTCGCTGCCGCGCTCCTCCTCGCCCTCCAGCAGGTAAATCACGTTGAGCGGCAGCTTGCCGTCCTCCTTGATGACTTCTTCCGCACCGAGAATGTGGGCCATGATTTCGCCCTTGTCATCGGACGCACCGCGGGCATACACGCGGCCATCGCGAATCTCCGGCTTGAAGGGGTCGCTCTTCCACTCGGCAATCGGATCCACCGGCATCACGTCGTAATGGCCGTAAATGACCACCGTGGGGGCACCCTCCACCTTGGGGCTGTGCGCCACCACAATAGGGTGGATATCCGTCATGTGCTTCTTGGCATCAAAGCCGATGGAAGTCAACTTCTGCACAAGGAAATCCGCGCAACGTTCCACATCCTTGGCGTACTCCGCCACGGCGGACACGCTCGGTATACTCAAAAACGCAAAAAGATCATCAATCTTGCTCATGCCCCCATCCTACCACCGCGCACTCGTCATGGCAAGCAAAGAAGAAGCACTTTGCCCGGAGAAACGATGAAAAAAAGCCCGCCCTGCGAGATG
>JAZUGI010000021.1:0-16100 GCA_045641125.1 Akkermansia sp. | reverse complement strand
CGAGAATCTCGAACTTTTTTCCATGGAAAAACCGCTGGTTTGGGCTGTTCCTTTTGTTTTATGTTTTCACAACCAACTCAAAATGAGCATACTGTGATTTTCCGACCTCGGCTCGCCTAGCGGAGTGCACGGAAGTGCGCGGCAGTGCAAGGGTGTGCCGGAAAGGGTGTCCAGGGCGTGCAGTACCGCGAACTTTGCCAAAACCGCCCGAAACACTTTTGCTGAAATATCAGGCGGTTATGAAAACAGAAAAGAGCCGCAGGAAAATATCCTGCGGCTCCGGTTTGATACACGGAGAGGGATTTGAACCCCCGACCGACTGTGTGAAAAACAGACCTTTGCAGTTTTCCCGTTTCTGTACTGTGGTTCTGATGTTGAGAGCTTTCCGGAAAGCCCAAGGGTATGCGGTTTCTACTGATAACCTTATGGTTGCCACATGCCAAAACACCCGTATTTTTACCCACGCGTCCTCCCAGGCGCGCCGGAAGCCCTCGCTCCCGTCTCCCGGCACCTGCGGGCTTGGAACACCGGGAACGCCCGTCAACGGCCTGTCAGCCGGAGTTGTTTTGCTCCGGTTTTCCGCACCACTTCAACATCTGCCCCATTGCATAGCATACTCCCCCCGAGTATGGGATATGAACGGAAATTTTCAAAAGCGGCTACAACCCTGAGCGCCGAGAGTGCCTGAAAAAGTCCTATTTTCCGCACCGTTGCAAGGGCTATCCGTTCATGGGCAATACACCCCCCGAGAAAAAACTCAATCTTCGTAACTGAACAACAGGGTCAGCCGAACGTGGTTTTGCGAAAAATTGTCTGACCTTGTCCGGGTGTCGGAAGCGGGCTCGCCGTTTGCCGTAACCCCGCATGGCACTAGGCACGCAAGGTTTTCAAATGACATTCAGGGGTGTGAAATATGGGTTGCGAAATCGCCAAAAAGAGGCTACAACCGGGAGTTCCGGGCAGTGGCGCAGTGCCAAAAACGGCACTTTTCGCACGGGAAATTGTCTGGAAATGTCCTCGTTTTGCGTCCTCTCGTAAGCCGCGAACATGCGCGAAAACCCGCGCCACTAGGGGAAACTGGGAAAATGAGAGGCGGCACGAAACACTCGGTTTCGTGCCGCCTTCAGGGTGACCAGTGGGATTCGAACCCACGACAACCGGAACCACAATCCGGGGCTCTACCGCTGAACTATGGTCACCATTGTCAACGGAAACGTTGCGAGGGGAGTATAGCGAATTTTTGGCGGAATGCAAGAGTAAAGTTGCATGGGAGGGTGATTTTTTTTTTGTTTGAGGGTGGTTGGCAGCCATGGCGGGCATGGAAAACGCCCATGCGGCCGGGGCCGGATGGGCGTTGAAACCTTGCGCTCGGAGCGCCGTGAATTGCCTTTTTTCAGGCGCGGGTTTTCTTTCTGCGTTCACGGACGCCTTTGGCGAGGGTGTCGAGCATGGCGAGAGTGCCGTCCCAGTCGATGCAGCCGTCTGTGATGCTGACGCCGTACTTGAGGGGTTTCTGGCATTTCTGGCTGCCTGAGCAGATGTTGCTTTCAATCATGACGGCGCCGATGCTTTGGGAGCCTGCGGCGAGCTGTGCGGCGATATCCGCGGCCACATCGGGCTGCTCCTGCCATTTCTTGTGGCTGTTGCCGTGGGAGCAGTCAATCATAATGCGGTTGGAGATGCCGGCGCGCTGCTGGATGTTCCAGGCTTTGGCAACGAATTCCGCACCGAAGTTGGGGCCTTGGGAGGAGCCGCGCAGGATGAGGTGGCAGCTGTCGTTTCCGGAGGTGGAGACGATGGCGGAGACACCTTGCTTGGTGACGGAGAGGAAGCTGTGGGGATGGGCGGCGGAGATGATGCCATCCACGGCAATCTGCATGTTTCCGGAGGTTCCGTTCTTGAAGCCGATGGGCATGGAGAGGCCGCTGGCGAGCTCACGGTGCACCTGGCTTTCCGTGGTTCTGGCACCGATGGCGCCCCAGGAGACGAGATCGCTGATGTACTGAGGGGTGATGACATCCAGGAATTCGGTGGCGGCGGGAATGCCGGTTTCCGCCAGGCGCACCAGCAGGCCGCGGGCAATGCGCAGGCCGCTGTTGATGTTGTAGGTGCCATCCATGAAGGGGTCGTTGATGAGCCCTTTCCACCCCACGGTGGTGCGCGGCTTTTCAAAGTACACGCGCATGAAGAGCAGGAGGTCGTCCTCATACTTGGCGCGCACCTCAGCCAGGCGCTGCACGTAGTCGATGGCGGCCACGGTGTCGTGGATGGAGCAGGGGCCCACCATCACGGCCAGGCGGTCGTCTTCTCCCTTGAGGATGCGGCGAAAGGCCGCGCGGGCATCGAACACCAGGCGCTGCGCCTCTGGAGGCGCAGGGAAATCCTGCATGAGGATGGCGGGGGAAATGAGCGGGCGGATGTCCGTGATGCGGACATCATCTGTGAGGAAGGGATTGTTCACTTGACCGTCTTCCAGGAGTAGATGTTGTCCCCGATGGCTTCCAGGCGATCCTCGTCCACATTGCCCTTCTTGCCTTTCTTGGGCTTCTTGCCATTCTTGTTGGAGGCCTTGCTGCCGCCCTTCTTGGCCCGGGGCTGGGTGTTGTGCGCATCCGCCAGACCCTCGCCGTTCGGGCCGAGGCTGTAGACCAAGCACTTCTTGCCGCGCACGCGGGAAGTCAGGTCGAAGGGATCGTACGCGCCCTCGTCGGACTCGTTGATGGTGATGTAGTATGGGTTGCCCCAGGGATCGTAGTATCCGATTTCATCGTCCTTCACATAGAGGCCGTTCTGCTTGGAGGGCTGCTCGTCGGACTTGAGGTAGGTGTCCTTGGTGGTGTTGATGCGGTCGGAGGTGTCGGCCTCGCGGTTGGTGAGGATGGCCACCAGGCTGGCATCCTTGTTGTCGTTGGAGATGAGGTAGATCTGGTCCTGGTCGTCCGGCTGCACGGCCTTGGGATCGTAGGGCATCATGCCGTTGAAATCCTGGGAGTATCGGGTGCAGGCTTCGACAATGTCGGTGCATCCCTTTTTGGCAGCCGTCTTGCGTGCGTTCTCTTGAACGTTCATGTAGACGGGGAAGGCAATGCCGCCGAGGGTGGCCAGAATGGCGATGACGACCAACAGCTCAATGAGGGTGAAACCCTTAGAGGAACGTGTGGAGAAACAGGTTTTCATACGCGCGTATCCTAGCACAGGAGCCGCGGGGGCGCAAGCTGTTTCTGCGGGAGGGGTGGATTTCGGCGTCAAATTTTGATTGCGTGGCTGAATTTTCACTTGCAAGGGAATGGCGAGCTGCTAGAATGGGCACGTTCCAATATACTGACAATGAAAGCAATCACCAAGACCCTCACCGTGCTTGCCGCCGCAGCGGCCATGATATTCAGCACCGCCACCGCGCAGCAGGAGCAGCCCGCCGCGCCGGAGAAACCCGTGGTGGACAGCGAGCGCGTGCTCGTGGTCTACTACTCTTGGAGCGGCAACACCCGCAAGGCTGCGGAATACATAGCGGAGCACACCGGCGGCACCCTGCTGGAGATTGCCCCCGCCAAGCCCTATCCCTCCGACTACAATGCCTGTGTGCAGCGAGCGAAGGACGAGGTGCAGCAGGAGCAGACGCCCGCTATCTCTCCGGCAAGCGTGGACCTGAACAAGTACGATCTCATCTTTGTGGGCACGCCGAATTGGTGGAGCTCCATTGCGCCGCCCGTGCGCACGTTCCTGGCGAAGAACAATTTCACGGGCAAGAAGGTTGCCCTGTTTGTGACGCACGGGAGCGGCGGCATGGCGCGCTGTGAGAAGGATGCGCTGGAGCTGCTGCGCAAGGCTACGCCGCTGAAGGGCGGAGCGTTTCCCGGCGCCACGGTTGGGGAAGCCAAGAAGTCTGTCACCGATTGGGTGGATTCCATTGTCACCATCCGCAAGTAAGCGGCAATACCCGCACGGCGGCAGCGCCGCCCGTTTTTCCCGCGCCCGTCCGGCCAGCAGTGCCGGATGGGCGTTTTACTGCCCGCCGGAACTGGGCAGGCCCAAAATGGTGCCGGGCACAATCTTGTGGCCAGCGAAAAAGCTTTCCGCGTTCATCTTTCTGGCTCCCGGGGGCTGCATGGTGGTAATAAGCAGCGCGCCCCCGTGCGGGCCGCCGCAGGAAACCAGCATGCCGTCCGGCCCGGATTCCAGCACCATGCCCGGGCGGGAATCCGCCGGTTTCTTGGCTTTGGAGAACAAATCGATGGGCGGGTAGATTTTGAGCACCTTGTCCTCACCGCTCTTCACAGAGGGGTACACGGTGAACGTGCCGGGCCAGGAGTGGTACGCGCGAATCTTGCGGGCAATCTGCGTGGCGGGCTGGTTCCAGTCTATCTCACCATCTGCGCGGTGCAGCTTGGGGGCGTAGGTCATCAGGCTCTCGTCCTGCTCCTGGCGGTCGTCCGCGCCCTCCTCCAGGCAGGAAATGGCGTCCATGAGGGCGTCCGGCGCCAGCTCGGCGAGCGTGTCGTGCAGGGATTCCGCGGTTTCCGTTCCGTTGAGGGGGATGGGGAGCTGGCAGATGATATCGCCCGCATCCAGCTTCTTGACCACGTGCATGATGGTGATGCCCGTCTCGTCGTCGCCGGCCTCGATGGCGGCCTGGATACACGAAGCCCCGCGGTGGCGGGGCAGCAGGGAGGCATGGGCGTTGATACAGGCCACGCGGGGGGTGTCGATCACCTCTTGGGAGAGGATTTGGCCGTACGCCATCACCACTACGATATCCGGGGCGTAGGCGCGCAGCTGCTCCACGGCGGCGGCGTCCCGCATGCGTTCCGGTTGGAAAACAGGTATTCCCCGCTCCTGCGCCAGCACCTTGATGCGCGGCGGAGTCAACACCATGTGCCGCCCCACCGGTCTATCCGGTTGGGTGATGAGCGCGACCAGCTCCCCTGTTCCTGCCAAGGCGCGGAAACAGGGCAGGGCTATGTCGCCCGTAGCCATCATGACAATCCGCATGCGGCATATTAACGCGCAAACACCGCGCACTGTCAAGAAATTTCGCAAGGGAAACGTGATGTGCGCGGCGGAAAATGGGCTTGACTCCGCGTGCCGTCCGCGGGCATAATCGTGCGCATGAGCGCGGAAGCCCACAACCAGGCGGGAAGGAAGGTGATTGCCATCCTCGCCAATTTCCCTGCGTGGCTGTACACGGATGAGCTGCCGGACTACGACAACCACTACGATGTTTGGCTGGTGGCACTGCACGAGAGCCTGGAGCGGCAGGATGAGTTGGAAGTGCACTGGGTGACCTTCAGCAAGAACCTGCGCAAGCCCCTGCGCTTCACATCCCGCGGCCAGCAGATACACGTGCTGCCGCGCTACAAGCGCATCTTCGGCCTGTTCACCCTGTACGCGCAGGATCGCATCAAGGTGGCGCGGGAGCTGCGCCGCATCCGGCCGGATATGGTGCATTCCTGGGGCACGGAGGACAGCTACGGCCTGTGCGCGGCAGATTTCAACGGCGCGTGGCTGCATTCCGTGCAGGGAGCCATGCGGGCGTATGTGAAGCGCGCGTGGTTCAACATACCCGTGTGGCTGCACAGCTTCTACGAGCCGCGTGTGTGGCGCCGCGCCCGCCACATCACCACGGAATCCCCCTGGGCGGCGGACCGCGTGCGCGATACCGTGCCTGCCGCCGAGCCGTACCATCTGGAATACGCCGTGGAGGACCGCTTTTTCCACTTGGAGCGCCACCCCGCCGCCGCGCCGCAGTGCCTCTACATCGGCACCTACACCAACATCAAGAACGTGGCCTTCCTCATTGATGCATTCGCGGACCCGCGCCTCTCCGGTATCAAGCTCAAGCTGGCGGGCTTTCCGCCCTGTTTCGCGCCGCCCAGCCTGCCGCCCAACGTGGAAGTGCAGGGCATTGTGGGGCGCGGGGAGGTGGCCGGGCTCCTTTCCGAATCCTGGGCGCTCGTGCACATGAGCAAGGGAGACACCGGCCCCACCGTGGTGAAGGAGGCCCGCGTGGCAGGCCTGCCCGTGGTGCTCTCCGATTGCTGCGGCAGCGCCCAGCATGTGGAACACGGCAAATCCGGATTCATCTTGCCCCATGACGACCGGGAGGGTTTTGTGCAGGCTGTGCTCGCGGTCGCGAAGGACATGGAAACCTCCCTCTCCATGGGCGCCCACGGCCGCGCGGAATGCCGCGCCGCCCTGTGCAAGGAGAAGATGATTTCCACCCTGCTGGGCATCTACCACCGGGTGCTGGGGTAGCCGCCGCGTCAATCCGCGCATCATGCCGCGGGGACTCCTTGACCCCGCGCGCACGCGGGAGTAGAATGGCGGCGTCTATGAAGAACAAGACCCACCAGTTTCAAACGGAGGTGCGGCAGCTGCTGGATATCGTGATTCACGCGTTCTACAGCGACCGCGAGGTTTTTGTGCGCGAGCTCGTTTCCAACGCATCGGACGCGCTGGAGAAGCTGCGCCTCAAGCAGCTCACGGAATCCGCCGTGCATGAGCCCGCGCGCGAGCTGCGCATCGCCATTACCACGGACGAAGAAGCCCACACCCTCACCATTGCGGATGCCGGCATCGGCATGACGGCGGACGAGGTGGTGGAGTACCTGGGCACCATCGCCCATTCCGGCACCAAGCAGTTCCTGGAGGCGCTCAAGGAGAGCAAGGGCGGCGCGCAGGACCTCATCGGCCAGTTCGGCGTGGGCTTCTACAGCGTGTTCATGGCGGCGGACAAGGTGGAGGTGACCACGCGCTCCTGGCAGCCGGACGCCAAGGCCGTGAAGTGGACCAGCGACGGCCAGGAGGGCTACGAGCTGGAGGATGCCGCAGAGGACACCCCGCGCGGTACCAGCATCCTCATCCACCTCAAGGAGGACGCGTACGATTTCGCCAAGCCGGAGCGTCTGCGCTACGTCATTGGCAAGTACAGCAACTTCGTGGGCTTCCCCATTGATTTCAACGGAGAGCTGCTCAACACCGTGCAGGCCATCTGGATGAAGAACAAGAAGGACGTGTCCGACGAGGACTACGAGGGCTTCTACAAGTTCATCTCGCACTCGGAGGGCAAGCCGCTCTCCCACATGCATTTCAGCGCGGATGCGCCCATTGTGCTCAACGCGCTGCTCTATGTTCCGGAGGAGAACCCGGAGGCCATGGGCTTCGGCCGCTGCGAGCCGGAGGTTTCCCTGTACTGCCGCAAGGTGCTCATCGACAGCAAGCCGGAGAAGCTGCTGCCGGAGTGGCTGCGCTTCCTGGTGGGCGTGGTGGACAGTGAGGACCTGCCGCTCAACATCTCCCGCGAGATGCTGCAGGACAACTCCCTCCTCCGCAAGATTTCCGGCATTATCACCAACCGCTTCATCAAGCACCTGGAGGGTATCGCCAAGAAGGACGAGGAGGAATACCGGAAATTCTGGAGCACCTTCTCCCGCTATATCAAGGAGGGCGTGGTCACCAGCTGGGAGCACAAGGATGCCCTCGGCAAGCTCCTGCGTTTCGAATCCACCTTCACCGAGCCCGGCAAGCTCACCTCCCTGGCGGACTACGTGGGCCGCATGAAGGAGAACCAGAAGGACATCTACGTGCTCTACGGTGCCACGCGCGCCCAGCTGGAGCACTCCCCGTACCTGGATGCCCTGAAGGCCCGCGGGTTCGAGGTGGTGTTCCTTACCGACGGCGGGGACCAGTTTGTGATGGACTCGCTGATGAAGTACGATGACAAGGCCATCAAGTCCATCGATCGCGCGGACCTGGAGCTGCCCGATGTGCCCAACGCGCAGCCGGACGCCCCCTGCCTGGAGGCGGAGGAGGCGGAGGGCCTCTCCACCTGGGTGAGCGATACCTTCAAGGAGCGCTTCAGCAAGGTGAGCACCAGCGACCGCGTGACCAGCGCACCCGCCATTGCCCTGCAGGGCAGCGGGGATGTCTCCCCGGAGGTGCGCGCCTATCTCAAGGCCATGGGCCAGGAGGTGCCGGAATCCCACCCGGAGATTGCCTTCAACCCGCGCAACCCCGTGGTGATGAAGCTTGCGGAACTCCGCAAGAGCGATGAGGCACTGGCAACCCTGCTGGCGGACCAGCTCATCAACACCGCCCTGTTGCGTGCCGGCATGCTGGATGATCCCGCCAAGCTGGCGGAGAACTCCCAGCAGCTGCTGGAGAAGCTGCTCAACCGCTGATACCCGCACGCATGGGCGAGCCGAACCAGAGGCTACCGGAGCCCCCGCCCCTGCCGGGCGAGGGCTCTGCCGCGCCGGAGCGCCGCAGCGTGCTGCGCTTGCCCGCCGGCAAGCGCGCCGCATCTGGCACGTGCCCGGTGCCGCCCCGCAAGCCCCTGCCGCAAGGCACGCGGCTCGGCGAATACACCGTGCTGCACGTGCTCGGTGAGGGCGGGTTCGGTATCACCTACCTCGCCTTCCTCACCGCCACCGGGCACAAGGTGGTGATGAAGGAGCACATGCCCTGCGGGCTCGCCGTGCGCGCAGAGGACGGCCTCTCCGTGTGCGCCATGTCCCCGGACGCGCAGGAGCGCCTGGAGCTCGGCAAACTGGAGTTCCTGCGGGAAATGACCGTGCTCACCGGGCTGAGCCACCCGGGCATTGTGCCCATTCTGGGCAGCCTGCAGGCAAACAACACCATCTACTACATCATGGAATATGTGCGCGGCACCACGCCCATTCCGCCGCGCCAGATCACGCTGAATGAGGCCGAGCGCCGCAGGGATGCCCGGCACATCCGCCGCCACCTCCTCTCCATGCTGGATACCCTGGAGTACCTGGGCCAGAACGATGTGGTGCACCGCGATATCAAGCCGGAGAACATCATCATCTCAGAGCAGGGAGTCCCCATCCTGCTGGATTTCGGCTCTGCCCGCCAGGTGAGCGGCAGCAAGAAAAAGGCTTTCCCAAACATCTACACCCCGGCCTTCGCCGCGCCGGAACAGGTGACCGCCGCCACGGACGAGGAGCTTGCCGCCGGCATCGGCCCGTGGACTGACCTCTACTCCCTTGGCGTGGTTTGCTACTACTTTGTGATGCGCATGCTCCCGCCGCGCGCGGAGCAGCGTTTGCGCGCAGAAACGGATCCCTACCTGCCGCTTACCGGGCACGCGGATTTGGTGGACTACTACACGCCTGCCTTCCTGAACGCCATCGACAAGGCGCTGGAGCTCCACCCGCTGGACCGCTGGCAGACCGCGCAGGAGTGGAAACTGGCCATCTGCCTGGGGCAGATGCCGCTCACCCGCCGCTACAAGGCGCGCGTGCGCCGCTGGGGAATAGCCGGCGGCGTGGGCCTGCTCACGCTCGGTGCCGTGGCCGCCTGGGCCATGAAGGAGCGCAGCCACGCCATGCAGCTCTACCGTGACAGCCTGGTGTTTGCAGACGGCCTGCAGCGCGGGTACAACCGCCTCTCCATCGACATGCCCAACTCCACCCAGCTGCAGAGCAACATGGGTGAGCGCATCCAGAACTACCTGCAGTCCATGAAGGCCGCCGGGGCGGATGACGAGAAGCTGGACAGCGCAATCGGCCTGGCTTGGCGCAGCCTGGGGCTCATTGATCTTGAGAGGTTGGACAACCGCGCGGGAGAAGAGGCCTATTCCCGGGCGGAACAAATCTTTTTGCAGTTGTTGCAGGAGTACCCGCAAAACCACCAGTACGAGCTGGACCTGGCGCACTCCTACCGCGGTCTCATTCAAGTGGCCCGGCGTGGCGGCGGCGTGGAGCGGGTGCGCGCGCTGAACAACAACCTGCGTGCTATTGTGGACCGCGTGGGCGCGGAGGACGGTCTGCGCGATGTGCTGCTGCGCGGCGAGGTGCTGCTCAACGATGCCTGGCTGGCGCAGATGGACGGCAAGCTGGAGACCGCGCTCAAGCACGCCGGCTCCGCCGTGGAGTTCTACCGCCACCAGGTGAAGCTGCACCCGCAGGAGATGGATGCAGCCCTGGGGCTGGGCAACGCCATCTGTGCCCAAGCGGAGTTGGAGCTCTGGAACGACACCGACCCCGCCGGCTGGATTGAGGCATACGAAATTTTCCGGGAGCAGGCCCGCCGCAACCCGTACCGCCTTTCTCCCATGGAGGGTATTGAGCGTGTTTACCGCGGCTGGGCGGAATCCGCCGAGCGCCGCGCCCTGGAGCGTTTCAACACCCCCCAGGCACGGGAGGAAGAGAAGATTGCCCTTGCCCACTACGACAACCTGATTGCCCTGTGCACGGAGATGGAGAAGCTCAACAGCCACCATAACGGGTACCGCTGCGCGGAATGGGACGCCCTGCAGAACCGTGCCCACCTTTGCGTGTTTCAAGGACGTGCACAAGAGGCAATCAAGCTCTGCAATCCCTTTATCCACACGCTGGAGGCGATGGTGGAGGAGCTGCCGGGTGATGATTTTTCCCTGCTGCAGGTGTTGGCCTCCACCCACTGGGCCCTGGGCCGCGCCTACATGCAGGATGCCGCCACCTATCCGCAGGCGCGGGAGGAACTGCAGCGCAGTTGCGCCCTGTACAATCACCTGGGGCAGACAGCGCCTCATTTGCAGGATGCGCGCTGCCAGCACGCCGCCGCCCTGGCGGAATCCGCCACGCTTGCACGCTGGATGCACCGGGATGATGATGCCGCCGCCCTGGCCGAGCAATCATCCGGTATTCTCGACACCCTGGAACAAAACAATCCCTCGCCCACTATTCAACGCCGCATTCAGATGGTGCGCACCACACTGGAGAATGCGGACTAGCCCGCCCCCTACTGATTTTCCATGAGCCCCATGAAGAAGGGCGGCATGGGGGAGCAGAGGTCCGCAACAATCCAGATGAAGGGCTTGTTGAGGGAGATGTGCTTTTCCCCGTATTCCACGTTGCTGTCGTAGGTGCTGCGGTCGCCTGTCTCGGAAAGGATGAGGCGTTCCTTTTCCAGCACGGCATCCAGCTTGATTTTCTGCGGGGTGAAGGGGGAGAAGTCCGCCTTGCGGGCATCGAAGATGTCGGTGACGCCGAGCCTCTGCAGGAGCGGGGACAGGTTGCGGGTGGGGATGTTGAGGTTGATGCGCGGCATCTCCAGGGTGGTGTCCTGCGGCGCGGCCGCTTGCAGCGCGGTGCGGATTTCACTGAGCCCGGCGGGCGTGAGCCCGCGCCCGAACTCGCGCGCGTTTCCCTGTGGCAGGATGGCGATGAAGGCCACGGGTGAACCCTTTTGCCGGCCCTTGAACATCAGGGCCACGGCCTGCCAGGAGCCGTCCGCCGCCTCTGCCAGACGCAGCGGGGCGCGGCAGCGCATCATGTCCGTGTGCGGCAGGCCGCCGTCCGCATTGTAGAAATCGGCATCCCTCACGGTGTCTCCGGGGTGGAAGGGGTGTTCCCATTCCGCCGTGAAGTTGGCGGTGGCGGCGGCGAGCATCTGGGTGTCCTTGTTGAGGATGGTGCTGTCCACCACCTGTCCGTTGTCGTCGTTGGCCGCGCGGCAGAGCATGCCGTTGAAGAGGCTCAGGGCTTCCGGCACGCTGGACTGGAGCGGCAGGCGGGTGACAAGCGGTGTGCGGAGCTCACCCGTGGGCAGTTCGCGGTCCACGGCCACCTGGCAGCCGTATGGCAGGGTGATGTTCTGGTAGTCTGCACCGTGGGAGAGCTGCAGCTGCTCCAACTGGCGGCGGGTGGTGCCGGCGCTGATTTCGCGCAGGTGGAGCAGGAGATCCGTGAGGGGCAGGGGGGCAATGGCGGGGTTTTCCGCATCGGCCTCCAGCATGGCGTGGAAGAGCTGCAGGGAGAAGGCGTCCGTCACCACACCCTGTTGCCCTTGCGGGGCATCTTCTTCATGCAGGTGGTTCCATACGGCGGGGCCGAAGATGGCGGCCATCACCGCAAGGATGATGGCGGTACCGGCGATGATTCTGACAAGAAGGTTCGGCATCAGCTGTAGAGTGAGAGTTCGGCATCCAGAGCCTGGCACGGGGACACGCAGAACTGCTGCCCCAGCTCAATGCGGGCGCGGTTGCCAAGCGAATTGCGGAAGTTCACGTACACGGGCACCTTGCCCGGGTGGCGCTGCAGGATTTCCGCCACGAGCTGCAGGTCCTCCGCGTTGTGGCGGGAGGTGTTGAGCGTAACCTCGTAGTGGCGCGCCTCCTTCCTGTTGCCGCGGTGGGAGTTGGTGGTGAGCGATTCCAGCCCGTTGGCGGAAACCTTCTTGCCACCGGTGCGGTCGTCTTCCGAGATGCGGGCTCGGAAACGCACGAAATTGCCCACCTGCAGCACATCCTCCTTCTCCATGGCCTTGGTGAAGGAATCCCCCCACAGCAGGGCTTCCGTGCTGCCGGTGAAGTCTTCCACCGTGATGACGGCGAACTTGGTGGGCGGCTCCTTCTTGGTCATCTTGAAGGTGACCGCGCGCAGCATGCCCGCCATGTCACGCACGCGCTCGATATCCTCCTTCGTGAGGTCCGGCAGGGTGCCGATGGCCACGTAGCGCGGGTCGTCTATGATGCCGCGCATGGAATCCAGCGGGTGCCCGGTGAAGTACGCGCCGGTGTACTCCTTCTCGTCCGCCAGGCGCTGCTCCTTGGGCCACTCCGGCAGGTCCGGCATATCCCCGGTGGCCACGGCGGTGGTCTCCGTCATGTCGAAGAGGGCCATCTGGCCGGCCTCTGCGTCCTTGTGCACGCTGGCGGCCCCGCTGATGCACTGCTCGATGCTCTCGAAGAGCGAGGCGCGCGAAACGTGCATCCAATCGAATGCACCGCATTTCACCAGCACCTCCAGCTGGTTGCGGCGCACCACCTGCGACGGGATGCGGTAGCAGAGGTCCTCCAGGCTCTTGAAGGGGCCGTTCTTCTCGCGCTCCTCCACAATCACGCGGACGGTTTCCGAGCTCATGCTCTTGACGGAGGCCAGGCCGAAGCGAACGGCGAGCTTGCCGTTGGGCATGGTTTCCGGCTGGAATTTGACGGCGGAGTGGTTGACGCAGGGGCCGAGGACCTCGATGCCCATGCGGTTGGCCTCCTGGATAAAGACGCCGATTTTCTCGTTGGTGGACTCGTTGCTCATGAGGCCGCAGAGGAATTCCACGGGGTAGTGCGCCTTGAGATAGGCGGTCCAGTATGAGATGTGGCCGTAGCAGGCGGAGTGGGACTTGTTGAAGCCGTATCCGGCGAACTTCTCAATCTTGTCGAAGATGGCGTTGGCGGTCTTCTCTTCAATCTGGTTGTTCTCCCAGCAGCCCGCCACAAAGCGCTTGCGCTGCTCCGCCATTTCCACGGGGTCCTTGTGGCCCATGGCGCGGCGCAGCAGGTCTGCACCGCCGAGCGTGTAGCCCGCAAGCAGCTTGGCTGCGGCCTGCACCTGCTCCTGGTAGATCATCACGCCGTAGGTGATGCCGGAGACGGTTTCCAGCAAGGGGTGCTCGTACACCGCCTGCCTCTCTCCCTTTTTCACGGCAATCATTTCATCGATGAACTGCATGGCGCCGGGGCGGTAGAGGGCGAGCAGGGCGATGATGTCCTCAATATTGTTGATGCCGTACCGCTGGCAGAGGTCCACCATGCCGCCGGATTCCAGCTGGAACACGCCCATGGTCTCGCCGCGGTTCAGCAGTGCCAGCGTGTCCGCGTCCTGAATGTCCACCGCGTCGTAGCGGAAATCCGGCTCGCGCCACCGCACGTAGCTTTCAGCGTCTTTCATCACCGTGAGCGTTTTGAGCCCCAGGAAATCCATCTTCAGCAGGCCCGCGTTGTAGATGGCCCCCATGTCGCACTGCGCCACCACTTCGCCCTGCGGGTTGCTCAGGTCGTCTCGCGTGAGTGCCACGTAGTCGTCCAAATCGCGGTCGCCGATCACCACGCCGGCGGCGTGCATGCCCACGTTGCGCACGGTGCCCTCCAGCTTCTTGGCGTAGTCCCAGATTTCCTGGTAGGTGGTGTTGCCCTGCACCAGGGCGCGCAGGTCCTCGTTGCTGTCCCAGGTGGATTGCAGCGTGACTTTCGGTCCGGTCTCGATGAGCTTGGCCAGCTTGTCTGATTCTCCGTAGCTGATATCCAGCACGCGCGCTACGTCGCGTATCACGGATTTGGCGCCCATGGTGCCGTAGGTGATGATGTGGGTGACGGCGCGCTCGCCGTACTTCTGGCGCACGTACTCGATGACCTCCGGGCGGCGGGTCTGGCAGAAGTCGATATCGATATCCGGCGGGCTCACGCGCTCCGGGTTGAGGAATCGCTCGAAGATGAGGCTGAACTTGAAGGGGTCGATGTTGGTGATCTTCATGCAGTAGGCCACCAGCGAGCCGGCGGCGGAACCGCGGCCCGGACCCACCGGTATGTCGTGGTCCTTGGCCCAGTTGATGAAGTCTGCGGTGATGAGGAAGTAGCTGGGGAAGCGCAGCTGGTTGATGATGCCCAGCTCGTAGTCCAGGCGCTTGGAGAGCTCGTTCCAGCGCTCCGGTGTGGCATCCGGGTAGCGCTCCTTGAGGCCCTGGAAGCAGATGTTGCGCAGGTATTCCTCGCGCGGCGAGCCGTCCGGCGTGGCGAACTCCGGGTAACGCTCCGTGGAGGTGGAGTCCAGCTTGATGGAGACGTTGCAGCGCTCGGCAATGCGGTTGGTGTTCTCGTAGGCCTCCGGGTATTGGGGGAAGAGCTCGCGCATCTCCTCCTCGCTCTTGAAATACACGCTGGCGGGGTAGCGCATGCGGTTGGCGTCCATGCGCTTGTTGCCCGTGCCCACGCAGATGAGGATATCGTGCGCATCATGGTCCTCCGCGTTCAGGAAGTGGGCATCGTTGGTCACCACCAGCGGCACGTCGTATTTTTTTGCAATGCGCACCAGCTCCGGCGTGCACTTGCGCTCCTGCTCCAGCTCGTGGTCCTGCAGCTCCACAAAGAGGTGGTCCGGCCCGTAGATGTCCTTGAGCGTGTAGAGCACCTCCTCCGCCTTTTCCGGCTCGTCCTTGAGTATCCACTCCTGCATGGGGCCGGAGATGCAGCCTGTCAGGCAGATAAGCCCCTTGGAGAACTCCCGCAGCGTGGCGTAGTCCACCCGCGGCTTGTAGTAGAAGCCCTCCAGGTGGCCGCGCGACACGAGCTTGATGAGGTTCGCCCAGCCGGTGTTGTTCTCGCAGAGCAGGATGAGGTGCGTGTACTTGCTGCGCCCGGGGAGCTGCTTCTTCACATCCAGCCCGGTGGGCGCCAGGTACACCTCGCACCCCAGAATGGGCTTGAACAGTGGCTTCTTCTCCTCCGGATGCTCTGAATTCCACTTCAGGATATCCTTGTTGTGCTTCTTCACCGCACTCAGGAACTCAATGGCCGCAAACACGTTCCCGTGGTCCGTGATGGCCACAGAGTGCATGCCCAGCTCCTCACACCGCTTGATCAGCGCCTTGGTGTGAATCATGCCGTCCAGCAGCGAGTATTCCGTATGTACGTGTAGATGCGTGAATGCCATAGCCTGTGCCGCCCATTTTACCACAAACACCCCCGCCTGTCAGGCAAATTCGCTGCCCGTTCGACGGGGCGGGGCGTTTACGCGCGCGTGCCTAAAAAAACACCATTGCCATCCCATAACTCTCCCAAAGCACCGGCAAATGCCGTTGCTTTCCTTGTAACCAGGGGATTTGCAGGGAGACTTTACGAGTAGGTGGGAAATTTTGTGCGTTTCAGCAGTTTATCGGGCAGCTGATGTCCCATATCATTCTACCAGGTTCCAGACCAATCCCGTCAAATAGGGGATTGTCGGACACAGGTCCACGCGTTTCCGTTTTCCTGCTGTCCCATACAGCGAGACGATTTCCTCCAGCGGCCTCCTGCACCACAGCACCCCTTTCACCAATGTGAAGAAGTGCCGGAAATCGCGCTTCCATGAGCAGAGCCAGGCGTGCAGCCTGAGCAGCAGGTATGCAATCAGGGCCGACCAGAGCTGCCACTCGATGGCATTGCGGCTGAACCCGATGAAGGTGCGCAGTTGCAGCGTCTGCTTGATTTCCCCTTTTACCTCGAAGCGGGCGTTGTCCTTGGCCCTCTCCATCTGCTCCCGGAAAGTTCGGGCCTTGCGGGCATCCTCCTCCCGCTGCCGCCATAGGCGGTCAGCCTCCAGCTGCGCTTTCTCCAAGCGCTGACG
>JAZUGI010000020.1:0-8603 GCA_045641125.1 Akkermansia sp. | reverse complement strand
CCGAACGAGTATCTCAAAAATGCAGGGTTCTTCCCCAAAACCTCTGCGGAAGCGCCCGGCATCCCGCTCACAGCGCGCATGGTGAAAGTCCTTCTCTCCCACACGCCGTACGCGGCGAAGGCCTACCGCCATGCCATGCGCGAGGAAGCGCGCCGGTACATGCGCGCCGGGCACCGCTTCGATGTGCTGCACCCCACGCATTCCAATGCATATGATCAGATTCCTTTCATCGGCAACACGCCGATGGTGTTCACCGTGCATGACATGACGCATGAGATATACCCGGAACTCTTCAAGGGAGACCCCACAGCCGAACGCAAGAAGGATTTTGCGCGCCGGGCGGACCGGGTTATTGCCATTTCCGAATGCACGAAAAGAGATTTGGTGGAAATATGCGGCATTGAACCGGAAAAAATAGATGTGGTGCACCATGGCAATTCCCTGGTGCTGCCCCAGGATGCCGCCACCCGCCCCATGGACCTGCCGGAACGCTACGTCTTCTTTGTCGGCAAGCGTGCAGGATACAAAAACTTCAACATTTTCCTGAAAGCCTTTGCCGAGCTGGCTAGCGCAGATGCCGAGCTGCAGCTCGTCTGTGCAGGCGGCGGGGCATTCACGGCCGCAGAACTTGCCCAGATTGAGAGCTTGCACCTCAAGGGGCGCGTGCAACAACGATGGATCACGGATGAAGAGCTGGCCATCATGTACAACCGCTGCCAAGCCTTTGTCTACCCATCGGCATACGAGGGATTCGGTTTACCTTTGCTGGAGGCCTTCTCCTGCGGGGCCCCGGTACTCTGCGCCAAGGCGAGCTGTTTCCCGGAAGTGGCAGGCGAGGGAGCGGACTATTTCCCTGCAGAAGATGCAGCGGCCATGGCGGCAGCCATGCAGCGCGTGCTGCAAAGCTCGGATTACGCCAACGCCTTGCGCGCACGCGGGGCGGAACGTCTCACCCACTTCTCCTGGCAACGCTGTGCTGAGGAAACGAAAGCCACATACCAAAAAGCCATCGACCAAAAGAAGCCATGACACCTGAAACGCCACTCTTCTCTGTTGTCATTCCCGCATACAACGCGGAACGGTTCATTCGGTTGACGCTGCAAAGCGTCTTTGTGCAAACAGTGCAGGACTTCGAGATAGTAGTGGTGAACGATGGGTCCACCGATCGCACGCTTGAGGTGCTGCAGGGCATCACCGACCCCCGCCTGCGCGTGATCACCCAACAGAACGGGGGAGAATGCGTGGCTAGGAACAGGGGAATACAAGAGGCGCGGGGTGAATACATAGCATTACTGGATTCAGACGACTGTTGGCTGTCCAACCATCTAGAGCTGGTGCTCAGCTGCATCAGGCAACACCCGGATATTTCATGGTATGTCACGCGCCCCAACAAGGTGGCTGACATCGCCGAGACTGATTTGAAACCAGCCCCGGCCGACAATGCCCACACCATCACCAACTGGTTCACAGAGGTAAGCGGCCTGCCCGTGGCCTCCAGCAGTGTGTTGAAGAGAGAATTCCTGGCTTCCATACCCGACCTGTTTCCACCGGGTATCCGTATGTACGGCGACAACATAGGGTGGGACCGCTTGGCCATGAGAAATGCCCGCGTATGCCTGCTGGATGTACCAACCGCGCTTTATCGCTTCTGGGAAGGCAATGCCTGCAATCAATACAACGGGATTACGCATGGCTTACGCACAGAAGCAGTGAAGGCGGCTTTTGCAGAATATGTGAAGCTGTGGCACGCCCCGCAAACCACGCCTGAAGCGCGCCTGTACTACCGCCAATTCCTGCTCGGCAATTGGTGGGTAGCCATCTCTTCCGCCCTTCTACCAGAAGCATGGCATAAGGACTGGGGTGATTGGCAGGACATCGTGGGAACTGGCAACACCCGTTGGATGAAACTGTGGAGCAAAGTTGTGAACGGCATCATGCACCTTATGCGCTGGGGCATCCGCCGCCGCAAGCTGGCCATCCTCAGGAAGATGAAGAAACTGGCGGACAAAGGCCGCGTAAGGGTGGAGAACAATCTGCCCCCCCTCTAGCACTGGCGCAAATGCTCCGGCAGAAGGGAGTATTGCGCAGGATTGCCGTATGCAATATGACCGCTAGGCACGTCCTTGTTGATGATGGTGCCGGCTGATATCACGCAGTCGTCACCAATGGTCACGCCCTTGAGGATGATGCAATTCATGCCGATATAGCAGCGTTTGCCGATGGTGATGGGTTTGCCTTCCCTCTTCTTGCGCCAAAACCAGCCTGTTTCGGGGTCGTAGTTATGGCCCTTGCTGTCGTAGATAACCGTACCGGGGCCCACTACAGTGTATTCACCGATGGAGACCTTTGTGCATGCCTCTATGATGCAGCCGCCAATGCCGCAATGGTCCTTGAGCTCAATGCAGGCATCCGGCAGCAGGGTCACCAGCGTGAGCGGATGCAGGGTGAGAGGGTTGTACTTGGGATTAGACTGCAGGGAAACCTCATTTCCCACAAAAATGCGGGAGCCTTTCCACTTGTACACCTTGACCTTTCCCGTAATGGCGCAATCACGACCGACCTCCACACCTTTCAACCGCAAGACAAAGCGCTTCCAGCGAGACAGGATTTTGATGATGATGAACAACTTGATTTTGGTAATGGTGGACATGGGGCAAATCAGCGTTGAATAATTCTGCGCGCTTCCTCGCGGGCGGCGGCATCGTCCTCCAGAATGATGGAAAGCTGGCCGTGGTAGGGACGGGGAGAGAGGTTGGAGAGGGCTTTCTCCACGGTTTGCCAAATGCCGGGGAAGGAGATTTTGCCATCGAT
The DNA here is from genome assembly GCA_045641125.1 of Akkermansia sp. Classification (GTDB taxonomy): domain Bacteria; phylum Verrucomicrobiota; class Verrucomicrobiia; order Verrucomicrobiales; family Akkermansiaceae; genus Akkermansia. The sequence goes on along the minus strand of JAZUGI010000020.1, from coordinate 5,792 downwards.
GAAGGCCTGCACGGCCACCTCGTTGGCGGCGTTGAACATGGCGGGCATGGTGCCGCCGGTGAGCCCGGATTGGCGGGCCAGGTTGAGCGCGGGGAAATCCTGCCAGCGCGGGGCCTCGAACTTGAGGCTGGCAAGTGCCGCCAAATCCAGGTGCGGCAGGGAATTGGCAATCCGGTCCGGCCAAGTGACGGCGTACTGGATGGGGAAACACATATCACTGCTGCTCAGCTGGGCCAGAATGGAACCGTCCCGGTATTCCACCAGGGAATGAACGATGCTCTGGGGGTGGACGATGACATCCACGCGCTCCATGGGAATGTTAAAAAGCCAGCGGGCCTCGATCATCTCCAAGCCCTTGTTGAAGAGGGTGGCGCAGTCGATGGTAATCTTGCGCCCCATCTTCCAGGTGGGATGGGCCAGCGCTTGGTCCAGGGTGACATCTGCCAGCTTGTCCACAGGCCAGGTGCGGAACGGCCCGCCGCTAGCAGTGAGGATGAGGCGGTTCACGGCCTCTGCACCGCCGTGGTTGCCCTGCAGGCATTGGAAAATGGCGTTGTGCTCGCTGTCCACCGGCAACACGCTGATACCCTTCTCTGCCGCGCGCTGCATCACCACCTCGCCCGCCATCACCAGAATCTCCTTGGAGGCAATGGCCAGGTCCTTCCCGGCGTCTATGGCCTCCAGCGTGGGCTTGAGCCCCGCCGTGCCGATGATGGACACCAGCACCATATCCGCCCCCTCCAGGCGGGAAAGCTCGCACAATCCGTCGAGCCCGGTGTACACGGCCACGCCCGGAAGCATTTTCTGAAGCTCCGCAGCCTTGGTCTCATCAAAGATGCAAACGTGGCGCACGGCGAATTCCCGCGCCTGCTCGGCCAGTTTTTGAATGTTGGAGTTTGCGGCCAGCCCCACCACCTCCATGCGGTCGGGGATATCGCGCGCCACCTTGAGGGCGCTGGTGCCAATGCTTCCTGTGGAGCCGAGAATAACGACGCGACGCTTCTTCATGTGCGCCCCATTATATGCCCGCGCGTGGCGTAATGCAAGAAATAAGCCTTGCATTGGGGGCGCGGGGGGTGTAGTCTTGCCCTGCCGTTCGGGTTCGGGCGGCCGCTGCCCTGCAACACGGGTAGAGGAAAGTCCGGACATCACAAGGCAGCGCGTCCTGTGAAAGCGGGAGACACCCGGAGCCAATGCCGGGTGGACGGAAAGTGCCACAGAAAACAAACCGCCCGCAAGGGTAAGGGTGAAAAGGTGGGGTAAGAGCCCACCGCTCCGGAGGCAACGATGGAGGCTCGGTAAACCCCGCGCGATGCAAGACAAACAGGAGGAGGGTAGCCTTGCCCGAATCAAGTCCTCCGGGTAATAGTTGCACCCCGCTATAAACGCGGGGCACGGCTTCACGGCCGTGAGAAAAATGGCCGCACAACCCCGCAAGGGGCGGACAGAATCCGGCTTACAGAACCCGAACGGCACCCCTGCGGGGAGGCGTGAGCGCCCACCCGCAGGAGCATGTTTGGGTGTTGACCGGGCAAATCAATCAGGCGCGCCACCCGGTATCCCGCCCGTAGTCGTCGCTGTAGCGTTCGATATCCTCCTCGCTGAGGATGTTTCCGAACTGGATTTCGATAACGGTGACGGGGGTGTCCGAGGTGTTGGCGAGGCGGTGGCGGCATTCCTTGGGCAGGAACACCTGCTCCCCGGGGTGCAGCTTGTAGTGGTTGTCGTCACACTGCACGGAGGCAATGCCCTCCACCACGGTCCAAAGCTCGGAGCGGTGGCGGTGGCTCTGCAGGGAGAGGCGCTGGCCGGGCAGGATGGTGAGCTTCTTCACCACGGATCGCGGCATGGAATCCATCACCAGCCAGCTGCCCCACGGGCGCGTGTCGCGGTCGCCTGCGGTGTAGGTCATGGGCGGCAGGGGCTTGTCCGGCTTCTCCGGCATCACCTTGGGAAACGGGCGGATCACGCCGTTGCCCTCACCCACGCGGATGCGGGGGCTCACAATGTAGCGGATTCCCTTGGATTCCACGAGCGCCTTCTTCTCCTCGCTGCTGCCGTCGGCGTTCACGAAGAAGATATCGGGCTTGACGACATCCAGTAGCGGGGCGAAATCCAGTACCTTGCCCGTATCCGGGCCGATGTATACCTCTTTCACATAGCGGATGGATTCCAGCATGTAGCGGCGCTCCGCCTCCGAACAGATGGCGGGGCGGTGTTTGAGGGCGAGCACGGTGGCATCCGACCCCATGGAGACGTAGACATCACCATAGCCGGCGGCCTCCTTGAGGAAGGCGATGTGGCCGCTGTGCAAATCATCATAGCAGCCGGAAACAAATACTTTCAAGCGGTCGCTCATGGGTTCACCTTTCTGCGCGCATGGGATTGTTGAGGAAATCCTCGTAGGCCAGGCGGATGCCGTCCTGCAGCTCCGTCTTGTAGCGCCAGCCGAGGGCTGCGGCCTTGGAGACATCCAGCAGCTTGCGGGGCGTGCCGTTGGGCTTGGTGGTGTCCCACAGGATTTCTCCCGTGTAGCCCACCACCTGCGCCACCATCCCGGTGAGCTCCTTGATGGTAACCTCCTTGCCGGTGCCTGCGTTCACGGTCTCGTTGCCGCTGTAGTTGTTCATGAGGAACACGCAGAGGTTGGCGAGGTCATCCACGTACAGGAACTCCCGCAGGGGGGAGCCGTCCCCCCAGCAGGTCACAGTGGGGCTGCCGGCCACCTTGGCCTCATGGAAGCGGCGTATGAGAGCGGGCAGCACATGGCTGTTGGTGGGGTGGTAGTTGTCGTTGGGCCCGTAGAGGTTGGTGGGCATGAGGCTGATATAGTCCGTCTTGTACTGGCGGTTGAGGTATTCACAGTACTTGAGACCGGAAATCTTGGCGAGGGCGTAGGCCTCGTTGGTCTGCTCCAGGGCAGAGGTGAGCAGGCAGCTCTCCTTCATGGGCTGGGGTGCCTCCCGCGGGTAGATGCAGGATGAGCCGAGGAATTCCAGCTTCTTGCAACCGTTCTGCCACGCGGCGTGGATAACGTTCATCTCCAGCACCATGTTCTCATACATGAAATCCGCAAGTGCGGAGCTGTTGGCCACAATGCCGCCCACCTTGGCGGCGGCCAGGAACACATACTCCGGCTTCTCTGCGGCGAAGAAGGCCTCCACCTGCTCCTGGCGGCAGAGGTTGAGCTCCGCATGGGTACGGGTGACAATGTTGGAGTATCCCTGCCGGCGGAGTTCACGCACAATGGCGGAGCCCACCATACCGCGGTGGCCCGCCACGTAGATTTTCGCGTTTTTCTCCATCATGGCTCAGGCGTGGTGGATTTTGCGCACATACTCCATATCGTGCTGCACCATGATGCGCACAAGCTCCGGGAGCGGCGTTTTCTGCGGGTTCCAGCCCAGCTTGGTACGGGCCTTGGTGGGGTCGCCGAGCAGCTGCTCCACCTCCGCCGGGCGGAAATACTTGGGATCCACCTCCACCAGCACGCGGCCCGTGGCCACGTCGATGCCCTTCTCGTCCACACCCTTGCCTTCCCAGCGCAGCTCAATGCCGGCCTCCTTGAAAGCCATGGTGCAGAACTCGCGCACGGTGTGCATCTCACCGGAGGCAATCACATAGTCCTCCGGCACGTCCTGCTGCATGATGAGCCACATGCACTCCACGTAGTCCTTGGCGTAGCCCCAGTCGCGGCGGGCATCCATGTTGCCCATGTAGAGCTTGTCCTGCAGGCCCTGGGCAATGCGGGCGGCGGCAAGGGTGATCTTGCGGGTCACGAAGTTTTCCCCGCGGCGCTCGCTCTCATGGTTGAAGAGGATGCCGTTGACGGCGAACATGCCGTAGGATTCGCGGTAGTTCTTGGTGATCCAGAATCCGTACTGCTTGGCCACGCCATAGGGGGAGCGCGGGTAGAAGGGCGTGGTTTCCTTCTGCGGCACCTCCTGCACCAAGCCAAAGAGCTCCGAGGTGGAAGCCTGGTAGATACGGCAGGTCTTCTCCATGCCCAGGATGCGCACGGCCTCCAGGATACGCAGCGTGCCGATGGCATCCGTATCCGCAGTGTACTCCGGCACGTCGAAACTGACCTTCACATGGCTCTGGGCGGCCAGGTTGTAGATTTCCGTGGGCTGAATCTGCTGCAGGATGCGGATGAGCGAGCTGGAATCCGTCATATCGCCGTAGTGCAGGTTCACGTGGCGGGCCTTCTTCTGGTCGCGCACCCACTCCGTGAGGTACAGGTGCTCGATGCGCCCGGTGTTGAACGAGGAGGAGCGGCGCAGCAGGCCGTGGACCTCGTAACCCTTTTCAATCAAAAACTCCGCCAGGAAGGAACCGTCCTGGCCCGTGATTCCGGTAATCAATGCTACTTTTCTCATAAGAGATGAATATGCAGGGCCGGAGTGTATCACCAACAAACCAATAGTCAACCGCGATTCTCGTCAATAATTTCCGTGATTGAAAGCGGTTGCGAAATATCAGGTAATTGCGGCAATAATAGTTAGGGGAGGCGAAAACCAGCCCCGCAGGCACCATGGGCGCGCGTATGGCAACACAGGAATCAAGCCTTGTGCTGTGCGCGCTGCAGGAAGTGGATACCGGCGTAGATGCGGGCATCAATGAGCACGCCTTCCCTTTCCCTTTGGGCGAGCCAGGAATCGATGGAGTCCATGGGGACCTCGTGAACGGTGATATCCTCACCCTCCACGCCGCCGCCTTGGGAAACGCGCGAGAGGCCGGAGGCTAGGAAGAAGGCAATCATCTCAGAGGTGAGGCCGGGGGAGCTGGGGCCGGTGAAGAGGTATTCCATACGCGCGGCGGTGTACCCGGTCTCCTCCTCCAGCTCGCGGTTGGCGGCGGCGGCGGCGGACTCCGGCGACTCGTCACCCACCAACCCGGCAGGGAAGCAGAGGCAGCGGCGCCCCACGGGCGGGCGGAACTCCTCCACCAGCAGCACGCGGTTGTCCGGCGTGCTGGCGAAAATCATGGCGGCGGCGGTGTCCTTCACGCGCTCGCAGAACTCCCAGCGGCCCTCCTTGGCCATATTGAGGAATTTTCCCTGGTAGACGACTTCTTTCACGGCAATTACTGGGCTTGGAATTTACGGTTGATTTCGCTCATGGAGAATGGCAGCAGGGTGGGCTTGCCGTTGGGTGTGCAGTAGGGAATCTCGCAGCGCAACAGCTCTGCCAGCAGGGGAAGCGGGTTCTGCATGAGCGGGGTGATGTCCTCCTGCCGCGCGTACTGGCGCGCCAACTGCATGGCGAAGGGCTCAAAGGGCGAGCGGCTGCGGTTGAGCCGCACCTCCCCGCGCGTGAAGAGCTGCAGCAGCTCCTGCACAAAGGAGGCCACGCGCCGCAGCGGCAGGAAAGCCGGCACGGCCTCCACCCGCAGCGTGTTGCGCCCGAACAGCGACACCAGGAAGCCGGCCTGCTCCATCTGGGGCTTCACCTCCAGCGCCATGCCCATGTCGCGCGCATCCATCTCGATAATCTCCGGCACCAGCAGGCGCTGGGAGGCCAGCGGATGCTTGTCGCGCGCCAGCAAACGCTCAAAGATGATACGCTCGCGGGCGGCGCGAGGGGCGAGCAGCACCAGGCCCTCGCTGTTCTCGAAAATAGCGTATGTGTTCTGCAGGGAGCCGATGTGGCGGAAAGGCAGCGGTTCCGGTTGCTCCGGGGGGGCAGGCGCAGCGGGGGCGGCGGGCTCCTCCGCCGTGCTTCTCGCAGCGGGCGGTGGGGCGGCCGGCAGGGGCAGCTCCTCCTGGCTGGGCTCCAGCACGGGCCGCACCT
>JAZUGI010000019.1:0-8247 GCA_045641125.1 Akkermansia sp. | reverse complement strand
AAAAACATCAATATTGTGAGTATTTTCTCCGTAGTTTCCTCGTGGAGACGTTTGATTGTATCGTTCAATCGCAGAAAAACGAATTGAAGACTCTACAGCACTCCCAGAGTTATCCTCGTAAATATTCGGACTTGAAGCTTTAGCAAGAGGAGTTGCAATCAAAATTATAGCAAATAATATTCTTTTCATTATTTTCTTTCTTTATTTTTAAGGCATCTAAAACTTTAAATAAAAGATGATCATTAATTTTAATCAACTAACCAGGATTATCGCATGATTCTATTGTAAAACCATAAGAGTGCTCCCAGATTCCATCACAATTCTCTTTGTAGTATTGTTCTATGGCGCACAACATAATGATAAACTGCTAATTTGAGGAGTTTTGTATAATGATTTTTACTTTGTCCACCTTGGCCTTGTAGTTGCCATAGCCCGTAATGTTTACCTGAAGGGAACCCTTGGCCTCAGCGTGTGTTTGATCTATAAATGACAACAAAAGATCCAAGGAAAACGACTCCGTGTCATCTGTGTCACCCTCCTCATCAGGAATACTGCTTCCGGTAACGATCAATTCCGGGGCATCCTTCTTAACGCCAGAATCGTAATAGTATGCCCATGCCGTTATCTTTGGAATGCTTTCTTGTCCATTTATTTTATTTCTGACATAGCGGCGCGAAGGCATGCCCACATCGATACTATGGCCGAATGCTGTGGATTCAATCTTGCCTTTGTGAAAATCTATTTTCCAAAAGGATTTTAATTCGTACCTTTCCTTTGTGTTGATAGGAGATATCGAAGCTTGGGAAAAATCCAATATAACAACGCACTGTTTCATGAATTTTGCAGTCGGTGCTTCTTCTGGCGTGGCGAAGTCGGCGGCCTGCTGAACCGGGGTGGTGGCAGAAGCGGCGGGGGCGGGGGTCTGCGCGCTCAGGGGCAGCGCAACCATTGCTGCAGTGGTGATGATGTGTTGTATTTTCATGATATGAGTATATGGTAAAGTGGTTTCAAGTGAAAGTTAAGGCGGCCAACGTTCTATTCTGCCAGCGGGGGCAGGTTGTAGGAGGCGCGCCAGCGCTCGATGGAGGCCTTTCTGCGCTCCGGGGTTGGTTCTGCCTTCTCGATGAACTGCACATACCACTTGTATGCGGTGTCGAGGTTTTTCTCCACGCCGGTCCCCTCTGCATAGCATGAGCTGAGGTAGCGGGCATCCTGCTCGTTTTTTTCGGCCTTGGCCTCAATGAGCTGCACGCCCTTGCGGGCCAGCTCGGCCCGTTTCTCTGCCGGCAGTTCCTTGATGCCGTTGAGCTGCATGGCCAAATCGAGCATGGCGTAGGGGCTGCCGTCCTCCGCAGCCTTTTGGAACCAGAAGTTCTCCAGCTCCTGCACGTGATCGGCGCCATCGGCGTGGGTGAAAATCATGAGCATCAGCCCACCCAGTTTCCATTCGGACTCGGGGTCGCCCTTTTTCGCGCTGGCCAGGGTATCCTTGAGCATTTCCTGATTGATGTTGCCCTGGTGGTCCCCTAAGATTTCCATGGTGTCGGAAATCCGGTCTTCGATGCTGGCTGCTTCCTTTGAGCAGCCGCAAAGCATGAGCGCGCACAGGCACCATGCGGTGATTTGTGTTTTGGTATTCATAACTTTATGATTTTTGGTTGTTTGTGAGATTTTTTTTGAATGGAAACGAGAGGTTCACCTGGCGGGTTGGCCAAGGCCATTCACTCAACTCTCTGCCCTATATAAGCAGGCTGGAGGGCAAAATGGCGGAATTTTTTTGAAAAAAATTCACATTGAACTCGATTTTCTTCTCATGGTTATTGTAATTCGCCAAAATGCAATATCTTACAGCTTGAACTTTTTTTGACATTTTTTTCGTCCAATTGACTTCAGACCTCACTTTGTCTCGAAAAGCACCCCCTCTACCTCCTCTGCGGGGCGGTTGAGGAGGGCAAAGCATCCCTGGCCGCAAGAGGAATGCCGACAGGCTGACAATCACCCTGGGCAGCGGCATTACATGGATTGCATGAGGCGCAGGGTTTCCGCGAGCTTGTCTGCGGGCTTGATTTTGGTGAGGCGCGGGAAGCGCTTGTTGATGAGGATGTAGTCCTTGTTGCGGGTGAGCATGAGCTTCTGGCCGCTCACCTCCACCATGGTGATGGCGCGGCGGGACGCGAGCAGGCGGATTTTCTGCACGCACAGCAGGTGGCGCGCCTCCCGCGGCAGCTTGCCGAAGCGGTCGTGCCACTCGCGCTCCAGGTCGTCTATATCCTCCAGCGTGGTTGCGCGCGCCAGGCGGGTGTAGGCATCCATGCGCGCCTTGGTGGATTCCATGTAGGTGGAGGGCAGGTACGCGCCGATGAGCGTGTGCGCGTCCTCCCGCGTGGCCATCATCGCCTCGCTCAGGCACAGGAAATCCGCCTTGAAAGTGGCCTCTGCGCGCGCCGTGGGCACCTTGCCCTGCAGCCGCTCGATGGATTGCCGCAGCAGCTGGCAGTACAGCTCGAACCCGATGGCGGCGATATGCCCGCTCTGCTGCGTGCCCAGCAGGTTGCCCGCGCCGCGTATTTCCAAATCGCGCATGGCAATCTTGAACCCGCTGCCCAGCTCCGTGAACTGCTTGATGGCGGATACGCGCTTGCGGGCGTCGCCGGTGCAGAGCGCCTCCCGCGGCAGCATGAGATAGGCGTACGCACGGTGGCCGCCGCGGCCCACGCGGCCGCGCAGCTGGTAGAGGTCCGCCAGGCCGAACCTGTCCGCGCGGTCGATGATGATGGTGTTGGCGTTGGGGATGTCGATGCCGCTCTCGATGATGGTGGTGGAGAGCAGCACATCCGCCTTGCCGTTGACGAAATCGCGCATGATGCACTCCAGCTCGCCCTTGTCCATCTGGCCGTGCCCCACCACGATGCGTGCCTTGGGCACCAGGCGGTGCAGCTCCTGCTCCACCTTGCGGATGCTCTGCACGCGGTTGTGCAGGAAGAACACCTGACCGTTGCGTGCCATCTCCCGCTCAATGGCCTTGGCAATGAGCTGCTCGTTGTACGGGCACACGGCGGTCTGCACGGGCAGGCGGTTGAGTGGCGGGGTTTCGATGGTGCTCATGTCGCGCGCCCCCATGAGCGCCACATACAGCGTGCGGGGAATGGGCGTGGCGGAGAGGGTGAGCATGTCCACCATGCGGAACATGCGCTTGAACTGCTCCTTGTGGCGCACGCCGAAGCGCTGCTCCTCGTCGATGACCGCCAGCCCCAGGTCCTTGAAGTGCACGTCCTTGGAGATGAGCCTGTGCGTGCCGATGACGATGTCCACATCGCCCCGCGCAATGCCGTCCAGTATTTCTCCCACGCGTTTGGCCGGGGTGAAGCGGCTGAGCAGCTCGATGCGCACGGGGTACTCGCTCATGCGGGTGCGGAAGGTGCGGTAGTGCTGGTCCGCCAGCACGGTGGTGGGTGCCAGGATGGCGGCCTGCTTGCCCCCGGTCACGCATTTGAATGCCGCGCGGATGGCCACTTCCGTCTTGCCGAATCCCACGTCTCCGCAGATGAGTCGGTCCATGGGGCGCGCTGATTCCATGTCCGCCTTGGTCTGGTTGATGGCGCGCAGCTGGTCGGGCGTCTCGCGGAAGGGGAAGCTGCTCTCGAACTGCCACATCCAGGAGGAATCCGCGGGGTGGGCGTACCCGTTGTCGCTCTCGCGCTCGGCCTGAACCTCCAGCAGCTGGGCGGCGTAGTCCGCCACGGCTCGCTCTGCGGCCTTGCAGGCGCGCTTCCAGCGGGAATCCCCGATTTTGCTGAGCTCCGGGGCCTTGGCGCCCAGGCCCACATATTTGGAAACCAGGTGGCTCTGCTGGAGCGGCAGGCGCAGCAGCACGCCGCCCGCGTAGGTGATGTGCAGCTCCTCCTCGCCGCTTTCCTCATCCCGCACAATGCCCTCGAACCTGCCGAGGCCGTGGGCGGCGTGGATGACGAGGTCTCCCGGGGCAATCTCACGCAGCGGGGCCTGTGCGCGCTCGCGGCGCATGCGGTCCTCTCGGTCGTCCCGTCGGCGGGCGCGGGGCGAGGTGTAGCGGCCGAAAATTTCCGCGGACGACAGCACGGCCAGCTTGGCACCGGGCACGGCAAAGCCGAAAGGCAGGTCGCCATCCCGGCTCTGCACGCCGCTCCAGGCGGGATCCTCTCCGCAGATTTCCTCGAAGCGTTCCTTCTCGCCCTCGTGCGGGAAGAACATGACCACGCGCCACTTCTCGCGCTTCCACTTTTCCAAGCTCATGCGCGCCAGGTTGCGGCGCGCCTCCTGCATCACGAAATCACCGCTCTCGAAAGAGCCGAGCGGCGACCCGAAAAAGGCTGTGCCGTCTCCCGCGTTGAGGCTGTCGATGTCCTCCGGCAGCACGTCCGTGCGGTCCGGTGGCTCCTCAAACACCAGCACATCCCCCGGCACGCCGCAGCCGGGCAGGGACACCACCCAGTCGTCCGAGTCAATCAGCCCCTCCAGCGTATCCGCGCTTTCCGGCTCGTCCACCAGCATGTCCGCCTCCTCCAGTTTGCGGAAGGAGAGCTGCGAGTCCACGTCGAAGGCCCGGATGCTGTCTATCTCATCGCCAAAGAATTCCACACGCAGCGGCCATGCGGACTGCAGGGGGAAGATATCCAAAATGCCGCCGCGCAGGCTCCACTGGCCGCGCGCCACCACCTGGTCCACGCGCTCGAAATCATGGGAGAGCAGGGTCTCCGTCAGCTGCTCCGGCGGCAGCTCCATGCCCACGCGCAGTTTCAGCGTGCAATCCGCCGCCTTCTCAAACGCGGGCACGGGCTGCTTGAGCGCATCCGCCGTCACTATCACCGCCTGCGTTTCCGCCGGGGGGCTGGAAATGGCGCGCAGGGCCTCCAGGCGCTCCGCCGCCAGGTCGGGGTCGCTGATGCCGTTGTTGATGTGCATCTCCATCTCCGGCACAAAGACGGCGGGCGGGGCCTGCCAGAGCGGCCATTCCGCGGCCACGCGCTCCTGCACGGGCAGGGCGTCCGCCACCACCCACACGCGGCGCGGCTTCCCGCTCTGCGCCGCCACCATAGCCGCCACAAAGGATAGGGCGGAGGAGCATACGCGCTCCAGCACCACCGGTTCCTCCCGCGTGCCACCGGCGCACAAGCGCCCCAGGTCCCGGGCAAACGCCGGGGACTTCGCTGCTATCTGGGTGAGTGGCGCGGCCACGGCCCTAGTGTAGCAGCTGCCACGGCAATTTCAACGCCAAAATGCTTTGCAGGCCGGGCGCGCAGTAGCGATAAGGCGGCCTAGGCCAATAAAACGGGTGCATGCGGCTCAGGCGTGGATGCCGCCCTTCTTATCCTTCTTCTTGGGCTTGTCCTCCTTCTGGCGTTTTTCCTTCTTGGCCTTTTTGGCTTTCTTGGCCTTCTTGCCCACGGATTTGGCCTCCCTGGCGTCCTGTGCGGCATCCTCCTTGGCGTTTGCCTCCCTGTCCTTGTCGGTCAGGAAATCGTTGTTGCCGGAGAAGGTGACAATGGAGGTGATGACAGCGTTGTTCTCAAACCAGGGGGACTCCGTGTCCATGATGAGCGTGGGGTAGGGTTGGCCGTTGGGGCCCTTCACGTCTTCCGCCCAGGTGCAGTCTGCCACAAAAAGCCCCTTCTGCATCTTGGCGGAGTATCCCAGGGCGTCGTCGGAATCGGAGAGGTACACGCGGGTCACCACCTTCTTGTCCTCGTCGAAATCGATACCCCAGAGGGAAATCATGTGGCCGCCGTTCTGCATCTGCTTGCCTCCGGTGAGTTTTTGGATGCCCACGCAGATGCCGTTACCTTCCTGGATGAGCTCTTTGAGCCGCTCGGAGAGGGAGAGCTGGGAGCCGAAGCCCGGCCCGTTGTGCAGGGCCACGCTGAAATTCTTGCCGGTGATGATGTCCTCGTAGTAGCCGCCGAGGTTGTTGTCCTTGATGGAACGGGGGCGGGTGCCGTTTTTCTTGCTGAACCACCAGTTGGTGGCGGCCATGGGGGAGCCGGGCGTGTTGCCGAGGGCTTTTTTCATGGTTTCCCACACGTTCTTGCCCTTGGGTGCATTGGTCTGTGAAGCGGTGTCCGCGTTGCGGTCCTGCCACCAGGCAATCATGTTGGCGGCAGAGGCGGCCCAGCACATCTGGTTGTCGGCGGGGCCGCTCTTGTCGGCATCGTACCACCCCTTGCTCTCCGTGACACCTTTCATCATATAGGTGCGAACGGCGGCGTTGAGGGGCAGGGTGGCGGCCAGGACGGCCAGGGCTGTTGTTGCGGTCTTGTACATGTTTTGATTATTTGAAATGGGTGCGGATGGGGGGAGGGAAAATCACTTCTTTTTCTTTTTGGTGGCGCGTTTCTCCTCGCGTTCCTTCTTCTTTTGCTCCCGTTCGGCCTTCTTGTCCTTCTTGGGCTTGGCGAGCTTCTTGCCCTTCTTGGCGGTGCTCTTGGCCTCCTGGGCGTCTTGTTCCTCCGTCTCCTTGGCAATGCGCTCCTTGTCGGTGTCTGCGGCAAACTCGCTGTTGCCGTTCAGGGTCACGATGGAGGTGATGCAGGTGTTGTCGTTGTACCAGCCCTGGGGCGTGCGGAACATGAGCGAGGCAAAGGTGCGGGACCCCGCCTGGATATCCTCCGCCCAAGTGCAGTCCGCCACAAACAGGCCTTTCTGGATGCTCGGCCACTGGCCCGCCGCATCATCCGGGTCTGTCACGTACACGCGGGTCACCACCTTCTTCTCCTCGTCGTAGTCGATTCCCCAGAGGGAAATCCAGTGGGAGCCGTTCTGCATCTGGCGGTCCTGAACCGGCTGAATGGCCAGGCAGAGGGCGTTGCCGCCCTGAATGAGCTCTTTGATGCGCTCGGAAAGGGAGAGATCCGACCCGAACAGGGGCGCGCGCAGCAGCTCCGTTTGAAGGGGCTTGCCGTTCATGATGGAGGCGTAGAAGCCGCCCTTGGAATTGTCACCGCCGCCCATGGGGCCGGGCTGCAGGCTGTGGCTGAACCACCAGTTCACGCCGCCTTGCGGGGAGCCGGGGCGGTTGTTCACGCTCTTGCGCATCAGATCCCACACTTCCGTGCCCTTGGGGGCCTCTGTTTGGCTGTGGGTATCCGGATGGCGGTCCTGCCACCAGGCAACAGCGTTGGAAGCGGCGGCCGCCCAGCAGAGTTCGGATTCACTCTGGCCGTTCTTGTCTGCATCGTACCATCCCTTGCTCTCGGTGACACCTTTCACCATATAGGTGCGCACGGCCCCGTGAACGGGGAAAACGGCCAACGCCAGCAGGCAGATGATTCCAAGTCTCATAACGGGCTCATCATAAGTGCAAAGAACATGGCATGTCAAGCGGAAATGCACGGGAACCCCGCCTTGGGGCGCACGCGCGCACCGCAGGCGGGCAGATTAGGCTTGAACAGGGCAGGGAAAGTGTGCTATATAAGACTCAACCGTTATGAACATTCAAGCGAAATACACCCCGGTGTTGGACCCGGACTTCATTGCTCCGGTGCTTTGGACGAAGGCTTTCGAGGAAAAGGTGGCCGCTGAGCCGCGCTCCCATGTGGTGGAGCTGGCGCTGACGCGCTTGGACGGCACCTGCTTCCGCTGGAGCGGCAAGCTGCTGCCCAACGAGGGCGAGAACGTGGCGCTCAACCATTTCTATGTGGAGCGCATCGTGAAGTTCCTGCTGTGGATGAAAGGCGGCTGCACCATTCTGGTGGCGGGTGATGATTCCGTGGCAGAGATGCTGGCGGCCACCTACTGCAAGGGCGGCGCGCGCGAGTTCGACTGGGATTTCATCGGTACGCAGATTTACGACCAACCCATCACCGTGAAGGCGGTGCCCGCCGCGGAGCTGCCGGAGGAGAAATCCACCTCCGTGGCTCTCGGCCGCAACCTGGACGGCTACCGCATCGGCTTTGACCTGGGCGGTTCCGACCGCAAGGCCGCCGCCGTGGTCAACGGTGAGGTCGTCTTCTCCGAGGAGGTGGTGTGGGACCCCTACCACCAGACCGACCCGAACTACCAGCTGGAAGGCGTGGACGACTCCCTTATCCGCGCGGCCAAGCACCTGCCGCAGGTGGATGCCATCGGCGGTTCCGCCGCCGGCGTGTATGTGAACAACGAGCCCAAGGTGGCCTCCCTCTTCCGCGGTATCGCCAAGGACGACTTCGAGCGTGTGACGCGCCGCATGTTCTTCACCCTGAAGGACCGCTGGTGCGAGCGCATGGGCAAGGACGT
>JAZUGI010000018.1:0-15435 GCA_045641125.1 Akkermansia sp. | reverse complement strand
GCGCAGGCCCCGCAGGGCGGGCCCTTACGTTGGAACGCGCCCGAAGGGCGCGCTATATTCGCACCCCGCCTTGTCACGGCGTAGCAAGGGCGCGTAGCGCCACGCGAAGACGGACGAACGGGGGGTGCTACCAAAAATTCGCCCCACGTGTCAACGTGGGGGTAACCAACGGCGGCACGTTTCGGCACGGGAACCCCGCCTCGTCCCGCCATGGCGGGGCGAAAGGCGGGGCGGCTCCTCTATCCCGTTGCACGTCTCAAGCCGCCTTTACTGACAAAATTCAAAGGAGGGGGCTTCAATTTTGGGCGATTTTCCTAACGATTGCCTATCAATGCGGAGAAAAAGACAAACCCAATCTTTGGGACACATGTGCTCAAATCCGCGCATGCTGAATTTTATGATTGTGTCTTCCCCGCTTTCCCGCTAGAATTCCCCCGCATGCGCAGTATACTTGTAGCAGAAGACGATACCTCCATCCGCTGCGCCCTGCAGGATGCCCTGCAGGGTGCCGGGTACGCCGTGGAAACGGCAGCGGATGGTGAAGAGGCGCTGGCCATCCTGCTTTCCCGCCCGGTGGACCTGGCGCTGCTGGATGTGAACATGCCGGTGCTCAGCGGCTTCAAGCTGCTCAAGATCATGGCGAACGAATGCCCGGGCATCCCCGCCATCATCCTCACCGCGCACGGTGAGGAGAAGGACCGCGTGAAGGGCCTGCAGCTGGGCGCGGACGACTATGTGGTGAAACCCTTCAGCGTGGCGGAGCTGCTGGCTCGCATAGCCGCGGTGCTGCGCCGCTACCCCGGGCGGCCGCGCGTGGTCACGCACGAGCTCGCCTTCCCCGGCGGCCGCATTGCCGGAGAGGGCCGTGCCATCCTGCTGGACAGCGGGACCACCGTGGAGCTCACCGACCGCGAGTTCGAGCTCTTCCGCTATTTCCTGACCCACCCGAACCGCACCATCTCCCAAGAGGAGCTCCTGCTGCGCGTGTGGGGCATGGCGGAGCAGCGGGAGAAAACGCGCATCGTCGCCGTCACCCTTACCCGCCTCAAGGAAAAAATCGGCCCGCAAGCCGCAGCATGCTTCCAGAACGTGCGCGGCCGCGGGTACCAGTGGACAGACCCGCAATGAAATCCAAGACCTCCATCATCATCGCCGTTTTCGCCCTGCTCACCCTCTTCGGTGCCTGCTGGCAGGCGCGCGAGGCCGCCACGCTCGATTCCCGCCTGCGCGCCATCGACGCGCATTCCCAGATCCAGCGCCTCACCGAGCTCTCCACGGAGCGCATCCAGAACGCCGCCTCCACCCTGCTGGCCAACGAGCGCAACAAGATAGGCAAGGCACCGGACCTCTCCCGCCTGGACTACCCCATGCCCAAGGGCGGCCGCTCCGAATACGCCAAGGGCTATTTCCTGCTCACGCCGGATTCCCTCCGCGTGCCGGCCGGCGAAACCGCCTTTGAGAAGGAGCTCACGGAGAACCCCACGCTCATTGATACCATCCGCCGCAAGGCCTCCAACCCCGCCGCACCCGTGCTCAACCCCAACGAGGCGGACAAGGTGGACACCGCCACCCAGGCCGGCGTGTTCGCCGTGTACGAGGTGACAGAGACCGACCCCGCCGCCCCGCTGCAGGCCAAGGGTGAGCCCTCCCCCTTCTTTGCCTGGAACCACCTGGGGGATGTGGTGTACATGCGCAGCATCCCCACCACCCACGGACCCGCCGCAGAGGGCGTGGTCATGGATGCCGCGGAGCTTGCCAAAATCCTGCTCCCGCTCGCGGAGCCGGGGCTCAAGGACGCCGCCATCACCTACCCGCAGCGCGGAGAGGCCTCCAACCTGGCCCCACTCCCGCTCGTGCTGCGCCCCGGTGAATCCGTGGATATCCCGGACACGGAGGAGCGCAGCGCCGCCGTGCAGGGCACCGTGGTCTCCGCCTGGTTCACCACGCTGCTCACCATCGCCATCCTCTTCGGCATCCTGGCCTTCTACGCGCGCATGGAGCGCCGCCGCAGCGACTTTGTCTCCGCCGTCACCCATGAGCTGCGCACCCCGCTCACCTCTTTCCAGATGATGACGGAGATGCTCCGCAACGGCCAGGTGGCCGCAGACAAGGTGCCGGAGTACCACGAGAACCTGCACCGTGAAAGCAAGCGCCTGGCCCACCTGGTGGAAAACGTGCTCTCCTTTGCCCGCCTCACCCGCGGCAAGGTGCGCGGCCGCCAGGATGCCGGCCCCTGCCGCCAGCTGCTCGCCAACGCCTTTGAAAAACACGCCGAACGCCTGAAAAACGCAGGCTTCAAGGTCCATATCAACCAGGATTCCCGTACAGACCTCCTCTCCCTGCGCACGGACCTCCTCTCCCTGGACCAAATCCTCACCAACCTCACGGACAACACCATCAAATACGCCGCCGCCGTGGATGCACCCGCCGTCAACATCAGCACCGTCCGCACCCACAGGGACATTGCCATCCGCTTTGCAGACAACGGCCCCGGCATGCAGGAGGAAATACGCCAGCGCCTCTTCAAGCCCTTCTCCCGCTCCGCCCAGGCGGACCGCAACCGCAAACCCGGCATAGGCCTGGGCCTGGCGCTCTCACGGGATATCGCACGCTCCATCGGCGGTGACCTCTCCCTGGAAAAATCCACCCCCCAGGGAACCACGTTCGTCCTCACCCTCCCCCTGGGTGAGTAGACCGCCCCGCTGCGCGGGGAAGGGGCAGGAGGATTAGGAGAATTTGCCGCGCAGCGGCTGCCCGCAAAGCGGGGCAATACGTAGGAACGCGCCCGCAGGGCGCGCTATATGTGGAGCCATTCCGATGGCGGCTCAAAGTTAGCCCCGTCCGGAAGGGCGGGGAGCAACCCACGGTGACACGCTTGCCTCGGCGTAGCCCGTAGGGCGAAGACGGGTCTCTGTACCAAACCCCGCTCCGCGGGGTGGATGGCGTCTCCGGTTGCACGTCTCAAGCCGCCTTTACTGACAAAATTCAAGGGAAGGGGCTTCAATTTCGGGCGTTTTTCCTAACGATTGCCTATCAATGCGTAGAAAAAGACAAACTCAATCTTTGGGACACATGTCTGTTTTCAGACCAGGGGCTCCCTGCTGGCTTGACAAATCTTTCAGGTATGCCGTAGGCGGCTCCGAGGCTGTATCTGTGGTATAGGCGACCGTGATAATTGTTTGTGTTGCATCCTTCATCCCCCTGCGTATCAAACAAAGTCACGGTCTTGTTGTCCGTCACGAACCCGTGAGCGGGGCCGAGGGCGGCGAGGAACACTGTAGGCATAAACGAACATGATTCTCCTAGGGAAATCAAGGAAATCGGGAAACTGCACCTGGGCGCCGACTACGAATCAGAGTTGCCTATTTTGTCACAAATCAAAAATAATCAACATTTTGCAAATTTTTAGGCTTGCATAAGCATTCGGAACGCTGTATACTCTCCGCATCGGGTGCCCAGCATTTCTCCGCACCCCGCACAACCAAAACACACAAGACACATTGAGTGTATGAAACTTAGACTTCCGCGCAAATTCCAGGCCGCGTTGATTGCGGTCATTACCACGGTCTCTTTCACCACTGTCAGTTCCGCCTCCCTGGGTGCAGCCGCTTTCCTGCTCTCCACGCAGCATGCCGCGGCTCAGGATACCGGCTCCAACAGCCTGGAACTCAACTACAACGCCTCCGCCATCGAGGAACTCTCCGGGGTTCTCCAGGACCTGGACGAGGAGAAATTGGCAGAAACCACCACCACCGCCAACGAGGTGGGAACCGGCGGTGTCGATGATATCCTCCAAGCCTTGAACGAAATCGATTCCCAGGAGGTTGTCTCCCCCGTGGCCGCCGTTGAAAACATCCAGCCCGCCGCCGGCTACTCCGGCGTGGAAAACAACGCGAGCTTCACCGATAATTCGTACTCCGGCACCAGCTCTAACGGTTCGGAGGAAACGGCCGCACCGGTGGCGGCCACCTACACCCCCGCCCTGGCCCAGGCTCCCGCCGCCTCCGCCGCGCAGGGAACCGCCTCCGCTGCGCAGGGAACCGCCTCCACTTCCGGCAGCAACTTCTCCGGCCTCGGCGTCTCCACTGGAGACTCCGCTGCAGGAATCGGCTCCGCCAGCCTCGGCATCACCGGGGACGGTGATTCATCCATCCTGGCAGCCCCGGCGCTCTTGGGCGCAGTCACAAGCACGGTTTCCTCACCCTCGGCCGGCAACGCAGCGGGTTGGTTTGTACACGATGCGACCACCGGAGAGTGGATATACAGCTCCAATTATCACGAGAACACTGCCGTTACCCTTGGCAGCAGCTTCTCCTTTATGGACGGCAACAGCAAGATTTCCTTCAAGGTCGGCAACCGTGACACCTACACCTTTGCCTTCAAGGTGGATCTCTCGAAACTGAATACCACAAATGAGATTCTGCTCACGGCCGGTAGTGGTTCGGATACTGGCAGCTATAGCTCGGGTATAGGTTTGAGCACTAACCGCAAGCTCACGGAATCCTGGAACGGCACCGTAGCGTACAGCAACAAAGAATTTGCCCAGCTTGGGAACTCCGGCCTTGTCACCATTGTACACACGACTGGTGAAGGCGGCGGTTACCTGTACGCCATTAGCTCAGACGGCGAAACCGTAATCCAAGCTCCCGACGGTTGGAGTGGTTTGAAAGGAACTTACGCCCTTGAGGATTTCATCATGTCCGACAACCTCAAGGGTGCCATTGTAACCTTTGCTGTTTGGCAGGCGGACGGCACATGGAACAACGCAAACACCCTAAAGCAGGCAGCCCTGGCCCTGAATGACCTCCCGCCTGCGTCTCTGGTGTGGGCGGGCACCAACACCAGCCACACCTGGACAAACAACAGCTCCACCCCGTGGCAAGGCGGCACGTTCATCTCCGGGGCAAATGTCACTTTCAACAGCACTGCCGCCAACAAGCAAGTGCTGGTGGGCGAAAATGTTGCACCGGGGGGCATAACGGTGGATGGTGCTGCTTACACGTTGTCGATGAACAATCACACCCTTACGACGACAACGCTGTCTGTGGATGGCGATGGTGCAGCCCTGAGCATTAATGGCGGAGGCAAGGTGACAACCAGAGATATTGTTCTGGGAGCCGGGAAACAGATTACGGTGACGGACGGCACCACCATCTCCCTGGGTAGCGTAAGCGGCGGGGCCGGCTCTTCCATTCAGTTGCAGAACGGCGGCTCTGCCGAGATTTCCGGCGGCAGTGCCAACGCACTGGAGTATATCTCCGGCAATGGTGATGTTCACATTGCCGATACCATGCTGTTTGCCGGCTCGTCCAACTCGCAAGCCCCGGCCACCACGCACGCCACGGGCGCGCTGATTGTGGATCCGGGCAAGCAGCTCAAGATCGGCACCACGGATCAGGGGGCGTACAAGCACACCTATGTGAATATGGAGTCCTTCAACGAGGTTCGCCTGGATAATTCCTCCCTGTGGATCCACAATGACAATTTTTCCCTGAACAACCTGACGGTGACAGAGAACAACGGCACCGTGACCATTTTCGACTCCGCCGGCCAGAACACCAACACGCTCACCCTGAAGGGTACCACCCAGCTGGACGGCACACTGACCTTCAACGGCACGTGGAAGCAGAAGTTCACCATCGAGCAGCTGAACGGCAATGGCACTCTCAAGCTTTCCGGCACCTCTTACGACAAACAGATTGTCAACATCGGCGGCGGCTCCGTGGGCACGCTGCAACTCGGCAAAAGCAACGTGGAGGCCAACATCACCGGAGACTTGACTGTTGGTACTCTTACCGGCTCCGGCCTCATGAATGTTGCGGATGCTGCGGCCGACGTGACCATCAACGGAACCAACGGATACACCGGCGCCATCAACGTGAACAGCGGCACGCTGGATTTGACCAGCACCGTGGGGACGGGCAGCCTGACCGTGGCCAATGGCGCCACGCTGAAACTGGCGGGAACGGGATCTGCCAATCTCCTTAACGTGACCGGTGACCTGACACTGGCATCCGGCTCCACGCTGGACCTGTCCAGGCTGGCATCCTCCTTTGTGGAGGGCCAGACCGTGAACCTGGCCTCCTACACCGGCAACGCCACCTATGAGGGCGTAACCATCACCGGCTTGGGCGATGGCCGCACGGCGACGCTGAGTGTTGGAGACAATTACCTCAAGGCCACCTTTGCGGAATCCGCAGGCCTGGTGTGGGCTGGCGACAACACCAACCATACCTGGACGAACGACAGCGCCACCCCGTGGAACGGCGGTACGTTCACCACAGGGGCGGATGTCACCTTCAACGCCACCGCCACCAACAAGGAGGTGCTGGTGAACTCTGCCATTACTGCCGGCAGCATGACGGTGAGCGACGCGTACACGTTCAACGTGGGCAGCGGCGGCTCCCTGACTGCCGACAGCCTGACCGGAACGGATGGCTCGTTCAAGAAGACCGGCTCCGGTACCGCCACAGTGAACGGCGATGTGGACATGGCCCGCGTGGAGGTGTCCGCAGGCACGCTGGACCTGCACGGTGCGGATGACGGCACAAGCACGCTGGATATGGGCAATGTGGCCCTGACCGGCAACAATGCCACCTTGAAGATTGGAAGCGTGGCGTCTGCCACCGCCAAGTCTGTGGAGCTGGGCGACAACATCGACACCACCCTTGTGTTGGGCAGCGATATGACCGTGTCTGCCGATGGCGGGACCGGCGCAACGGATGGCGCCGTGTACTCCATCAGTGCAAACCACACGGCAACCATCAAATCTGCGGATGGCGGCCCTGCGCACACGCTGACAACGGAAAAGTTCGAAATCTCCAACGTTGACTCCAAGGTGAAGTTGCAAAACGCCACGCTGACGGTGACGGGCGCGGCCACCACGAACACCGTCTATCCGCGCAACAGAAATACCGGCACCATGATTGTGGACAACCAGGGCACGCTGAACCTGAACGGCACCACGGCATGGAAAAACGGCAACAACTATGTGAATGTTCAGGTGAACCAGGGCGGCACCGTGGATGTCAACGGCGCAGGCTCCCATGTGTTCAACAACGTGACGCTGGCCAATGGCTCCACGCTGGATTTGAGCGGCACAACAACGACCGTCACCATGCAGGATTTGACGCTCGGCGGCACGCTCAAATTGAGCGGTGCGGCGGAGAACCTGCTCACGGTGAATTCCTTCACCGGCAGCACGGGCGGCATCCTGGACCTGAGCGAGTTGACCTTCGGGCAGGAGACCTCCTATACCCTGCTGACATCCAGCACGGGTACCATCACCGCGCTGGATTCCCTGACGGTCACGGGAGTGGATGACTCCCGCCCGTATTCGCTGGGCGTTATCGACAACGCCCTGGTGCTGACATTCGGACAAAAGCTCATCTGGAACGGCGGCACGGGGGATTGGTCCACCGATACCGACGATAAGAACTGGCATGCTGCCGGAGCCCCGGGCACTCACCTGCCCTTTACTCAAAACGATTTTGTGACGTTTGATTCCACCCTCTCAACCAACGCCGAGGCCGACTTGACGAGTGCCATCACCAGCGGTTCGGTTACGGTGGAGAGCGCGGCAAACGTGGTCCTGAACGGGGCCGACGACAGTTGCACCCTCACCTCCGGCACCATGACGGTGGATGGCACGCTTGAAAGCAACGTGGACATGACCGCTTCTTCCGTGACGGTGGGTGGAACCGGCAGCCTGACGGCCAACGGCGATTTGTCCACCTCCGGCATCAGCCTTGCCCAGGGCGGCCAGGTTGCCACCGGCGCGGGTTCTGAGATGAACGCCACCACCGTGACCATGGCTGCAAACAGCACGCTGACTGTGGATGGAGCGGCAACCATAACCACCCTGCAGGCGAACGGCGGTACCGCCACCTTTAACGGCGATACCACCATCGGCCGCGTCCTCGTGAACACGGGGGATGTGACGATTGCCGGCAGCGGCGACATCTCTGTCACCGCTACCGCCCAAGACCAGGGCGTGGAGATTGGTGCAAACAAGCACCTCACCCTGCTGACGGAGAACCTGAGCGTCACCACCCTTCACAACAACGGCACGCTGACCGTGGGCGATGGAACTCATCCCGCCCTGGTCAAGACCCAGTACTTTGTCAACGGCAATGTCAACAACGGCGGCACCAGCTCGTTTGAAATCAAGTCCGGCGCCACGGTGGCTTCCAGCGGTGCAGACCAGAGTACCCACAAGGGCGGTCTGGTGCTCAGCGAGTGGAACAACCGCACCACCGGCACGGTGTACGGCAAGCTGCTTGCGCCCAACGCCTCCATCTGGGGTGGTGACAGCAAGTTCGTTCTCAACATTGAGGATGGCGGCCTTGTTGCGGCCAAGGGCGTGAAAGCCAAGTCGGCCAGCGTGGCATATGAGACCAACGTGAAGGACGGCGGCACGCTGGTGCTGGGCGGTGCTTCCACGCCCGGCCAATCCGTGTTGAACGTGGCTGCGGGCGGTACCATCGGCACCTACAACAATGCCGCCAACTACAACGGCAGCATTGTTCTGGGGGAAAACTCCGGCAACAAGACCGCGCAGGTTGACACCACCCTGTATCAGTTCAACGCAGACCAGACAGATATCTCCCAAGGCACCGCGGGAGGCACGCTGACCCTGAGCGGCGTGATTTCCGGCGAAGGCGGCCTCACCAAGGTGGGCAGCGGCACCCTGAAACTCAGCGGTGCCAACAGCTACACCGGCAACACGGTGGTAAACGAAGGCACGCTGCTGGTGAGCGGGGCGGATTCCCTCACCTCCACAAGCCTCGTTACGGTGAATGGCGGCGGCAACCTGCAGTTTGATGCCGCGCTCGGCTCCAGCGCCCAGGCCAGCGCCATTAACCTGGCCGGCGGCATGCTCACCTTCACCGGCATGAACGACAATGCCCTGAATGTGGACGGCATACTCACGCTGGGCAGCGGCTCCATCCTGGATGTCAGCAACCTGAACCTTACCGGCATGTATGGAACCGTCACCCTGGCCAACACGGGCGGCACCATCAGTGGAGACGTCTCTCAGGTGACTGTCCAGGGCCTCGCAGAGGGATACACCTACCAATTGCTGAAGAAACACGACTTTGCAACCAACACCGATTCCCTTATCCTGACCTACAACAACCCGTCCGAGTCGTTGATTTGGCGCGGAAACCACGACGACCTTTGGGTTGCCGAGGAGAAGGCGACCGGCGAGCATACCAACTGGTACTCCCAGAGCAATGTGTGGAAGGACCTCCCCTTCTCTGACAACGACCGCGTGCGCTTCATGAATGATCAGGAAGTGCGCCTGGGAAGCGATGTGCACTCCGGCACCATGACGGTGGACCGCGGCAGAAGCGTGACCGTGGACACGAACGGCTTCAACTTCTCCCTGGGTGAGATTGAAGGCACGGATGCCGCCCTGACGGTGAAGGGCTCTGACAACAAGACCACCGAGTTCCGGGACGTGGTCACCATCGAGGACCTGACGCTGGACGGCGGCACGGTGGTGCTTGACAAATACTCCAACGTAACCGGGCAGCTGACGGTGCAGAACGGCGCCGATATGACGGCCAACAGCTACGTGGTGGCCAACACGCTGAACATTGACAACAGCTCCGTGGAACTTAAGTCCGCCGGAAACAACATTCAAACTGTCTCGGTGACGGACAGCTCGCTGAAGGTGGATGGCTCCTCCCTGTTTGGAGACTTGACAATGAATGGCGGCACGTTGACCAACGCCGGCGAGCTGCAGCTGACCAGCGCGGAGATGCAAGGCACCGGCACCATCACGGGCGCGGGCTCCATCTCCACCGGGGCGCTCAACTTGGGCCCCGGCAGCAATACCACCGTAAACGGCGGGCAGACCATCAGCATTACATCCGACGAAGGCATTTCTCCCACTGTCGGCGGTCCTCTCGCCACGCTCACCCTGGGAGATGCCACCATCACCGGCACAACGGCCTGGACCCTGCACACCGGCTTGCAAGTGAACCTGGTATCCACCACGGGAACTGGCACCGTCTTTGACACGAACGACCACATCATCACCGTGGATTCCGTCTTGGGCGGCAACGGTACCCTCACCAAGGACGGCCTGGGTACGCTGGTGCTCAGGGGTGCGGACTACGATTATACCGGCAACACCACTGTGGCCGGCGGCACCTTGAGGCTGGATAATACCAACGCCCTGGTGAACGCTGCAAGCGTGAGTGTGGAAGGGGATTCTTCCCTGTGGCTCAACACGGGCTCCAATGCCCTCACCCTGGGAACCGCCTCCATTGCGAATGGCGCCACCCTGCGCCTGGCTGGCGAGAACCTGCTCAACATTGCAAACGGCAAGAGCCTGACGCTGAACAATGGGGCCATCATTGACGTCTCTTCCGTCCCGTTCACCCCGGGTGTGGAGAAAGATTACGTGCTGGCCACCGGAAGCGTCAGCTACACCGACCTGAACAGCATCCAGCTGACCTTCGAGCACGGCGAGCACCCCGCTCCCGGCTCTACCACCCAGCTGCTCTACGAGAACGGCCAGCTGCTGCTGCGCTACACCCTCAACAAGCCCAAGGATTTGATTTGGGACGGCGGCGAGGCTGTATGGGATGTAGGCAGCACCGAGCACTGGCACAGTGCGGAGACTCCTACTGTATCCACCACCTTCAACACGTATGACGATGTCACGTTCGAGTACCAGGAGGGGCTGGACTCCAAGGCCAATGTGACGGCGGTGGATATTCACGCCACCGACATGTACATTGAAGCCGGCACGGTTAACGACGAGAATATCGTGGAACTGAACGTGGGCTCGGGCAGGCAGCTCGATGTCGACTTCATTGTTACCGAGGATAACACCCAGATCAAAAAGACCGGTTCCGGTACCGCCTACCTTGGTGTGGACGACGAGACCTTCTCCTCTGACATGATTGTGAGCGGCGGAACCCTGACGGCCCAGTTCGTGGACATGGCCGACAACGGCGTGAACTTGAAAGTGACCGGTGACCTGACGCGCTCGAATGGTGAGCTGAACGTGATCGTTGGTGACGGCTATCATGACACCTACGCGACCTTCGAGCAAGGCACCACAGTAGAAGGCGTGACCAACATTGAGACCAAGGAAATGGCCAATGTGGAGTTCAAGGGCGATGTCAGTATCGTCGGCTCTAATCCTACCATCACCGCAGGTGACGGCACCACCATCAGCTTCAAGGGTACAACCAGTGTTGACTCCAACAGTATGACCTTCGCCGGCCAGGGCAATGTCTACATGGGTGAAAACACCACTTTCTCCCAGGGTGGCGGTCGTCACACCTATCTGAAAGATGCGGTGAATGTGACCATTGAGAAGATGTCCACCTCTCAGGACCAAACCTTCCTTCTGTATGATGGCACAAGCCTGACCATCAAGGATGTGTACCTGGAAAAGACAGATGGCGAACAGGTCATGTACACCGGCTACCAGGCAACGGGTGACGACACGGAGAGACAGTTCATCACCATTGATACGATTCACTTCAACAATTCCCCGAATGCGCGTCTGGCCGTGGGTGCCATTTCTACCGCGACTGCGGGCGAGGACGAGCAGCAGACCGGCGATATCTACGTGAATACGCTCATTAGCGGCAGAAACGAGCAAACCGGTGAGATTGTTCCCTCCACCTTCGTGTTTGCCAACTACGCCAAGCCGAGGAATGATTATGACCCCAAGGGTGTTGGCGGACGCGATTACGACGTACCGGAGGTGCTCCACCTCGGTGGCGACAATGATTCCCAGTTCGCGGGTACCATCCTGGTTTGCGATCACAACGTGAACAGCGCGCAAGGCATCGGCTACGGCGGTACGGAGAATGCCAGAAAGAACACGCTTGTCATCCTGAATGACAACACCGTGGCCGCCAATGCGGTGTTCGACTTCGATGTGATAGGCGAATACTCCGACTACGGCCTGGGTATCAATTCAGACCGTGTGAAGATCCTTGGCATCGAGGGTACGGAGCTCCCCGGTGATGACACGTTCCTGATTTTCTCCGGCAACATCGGCACCGCCCTGCGCGCCGAGTACGGATCGGACAATACGGTCCGCACGCTGGAACTCGCCGGTGATGGCACCTATGTGTCCAGCGGCACGGTGGACAAGAACCTCAACCTGGTCAAGTCCGGTACGGGTAACCAGACCTTCACGGGCGCCACGGACCGTTTCGATGCCAACATCGACATTCAGGACGGTGTGCTTGCATTCACGAAAGCCAACGCCTCCCTGACGGTGGAGGACCTGACGCTCGGTGCGCACGGTTCCAAGACGGATACCACCCTGTCCGTGCGCAACGCCAATGGCACAGTGGGTACGGTGGAGTTGAAGGGCACCCTGACCGCTCACGGCGAGGGCCAGAATACGGGTGCCGCACTGGACGCCAACCTGACCCTGGGCCAGGATGCCGTGCTGGACGTGCACGAAACGCTCACCAGAGTGGATAACCCGGATGAGGGCGAATATCACGCCGACTACTTTGGCGGCTTGAACATGCTGGGCAACAGCATCACCCTGACCGGTCAGTCTGTGCTTTCGGACTCAGATCTCCAGAACCTGCTGGGCATGCAGTGGGGCGACCGCTACGAGCTGGCCTTCAATTTGAGCAGTCTGACGGTGGGTGGCGCAACGTATACGGAGGCGATCGACTTTGACCGCGAGCATCTGGAGAACAACATCGATGCATCCCGGTACTTCTCCAACCTGAAGGAGTCCGATTACTACATCTGCTACTCCGGGGCCAATGGAACGGGCCCCAACGGCAGCAATGTGGGCGTGTTCTATATCTTCAAGGCTCCGGAACCCACCACGGGCACGCTGTCCTTGCTGGCGCTCTGCGCGCTTACCGCGCGCCGCCGCCGCAAGAATTGAGAATTTCGGATTTCGGATTGAGAATTTGAAATTCAGGCGGCTCCCGCCGCAAAAAATCACAGGCCCGTTCGGCAACACGCCGAACGGGCCTTTGCGCGGCAACGCCGCGCCGTATTCTCCAAATTCCAAATCACCGCAAAACGGCGCGGCCGTTTTCCACCCCCACCTTCACGGTGGAGCCCTCCGGGTACTTGCCCTCCAGGATGGCCATGCTGAGCGGGTCCAGGATATCATGCTGGATGGCGCGCTTGAGCGGGCGCGCCCCGTACACGGGATCATAGCCGTGGCCGGCCACGAGCTCCGCCGCCGCATCCGAAAGCTCCAGGCGCAGCCCGCGGGCGGCCAGGCGCTTCTGCACGCGCTCCAGCTGAATGTGGACAATGCGCTTCAGGTCCTCCATCTGCAGGCGGTCGAAGATGATGATCTCATCCACGCGGTTCAGGAACTCCGGGCGGAAATGGCCGCGCAGGGCATCCAGCGCTTTGCCGTTGCGGGCGGCGGCGTCCTCCTCGCTCAGGATGAACTGGGAGCCGATGTTGCTCGTCATGATCAGCACCGTGTTGGTGAAATCCACCGTGCGGCCCTGGCCGTCCGTGATACGGCCGTCGTCCAGCACCTGGAGCAGCACGTTGAACACATCCGGGTGGGCCTTCTCAATCTCATCGAACAGCACCACGCTGTACGGGCGGCGGCGCACCGCCTCCGTAAGCTGGCCGCCCTCGTCGTACCCCACGTACCCCGGAGGCGCACCAATGAGGCGCGACACGCTGTGCTTCTCCATGTACTCGCTCATATCCAGGCGCACCATGGCCACCTCGTCGTCGAACAGGAACTCCGCCAGCGCCTTGGCCAGCTCCGTCTTGCCCACGCCCGTGGGGCCCAGGAAGATGAACGAGCCGAGCGGGCGGTGCTCATCCTGCAGGCCTGCGCGGGAGCGGCGCACCGCATCCGCCACGGCCTTCACGGCATCCCGCTGGCCGATGAGGCGGGCGGCTATGCGCTCCTCCATGTGCACCAGCTTCTCGCGCTCGCCCTCTGCCAGGCGCGCCGCGGGAATGCCGGTCCAGGTGGACACCACCTTGGCAATGTCCGCCTCCGTCACCTCCTCCTTCAGCAGGCCCTCACCGGAGCTCTGGAGCGCGGCCAGGGCCTCGCGTGCCTGCTTGGCATCCGCCTCTGCGGCGGGAATCTCACCGTACAGGATTTCTGAGGCGCGGCCCAGGTTGCCGCCGCGCTGCGCCTGCTCTGCCTCCGTGCGCAGGGCATCGATGCGCTTCTGGGCATCTCGCGCGCGGACAACCACGTCCTTCTCGCTCTTCCAGCGGGCCACCATGGCATCCACCTTCTCGCGGGTATCCGCCAGCTCATGGGTAATCTTCTCCAGCCGCTGGCGGGAATCGTCATCCTTCTCCTTGGCCAGGGCCTGGCGCTCCATCTCCAGCTGCATGGCGCTGCGGTTCAGCTCATCAATCTCGCTGGGCATGGAATCCAGCTCAATCTTGAGCCGCGCCGCCGCCTCGTCCACCAAATCCACCGCCTTGTCCGGCAGGAAACGGTCCGTAATGTAGCGGTTGCTCAGCGTGGCGGCCGCCACCAGCGCGGAATCCGTGATATGCACGCCGTGGTGCACCTCGTAGCGCTCCTTGAGCCCGCGCAGAATCGCAATGGTGTCCTCCACGCTCGGCTCCGCCACGTACACCGGCTGGAATCGGCGCTCCAGCGCCGCATCCTTCTCTATGTACTTGCGGTACTCGTCCAGCGTGGTGGCGCCTATGGTGCGCAGCTCCCCGCGCGCCAGCGCAGGCTTCAGCAGGTTCGCAGCATCCATGGAGCTGTCTCCCCCTGCCCCCGCGCCCACCAGCGTGTGCAGCTCGTCAATGAACAGGATGATTTCCCCGTTGGACGACGTCACCTCCTTGATGAACGCCTTCAAGCGCTCCTCGAACTCACCGCGGTACTTGGCGCCCGCCAGCATGGAACCGATATTCAGGCTCACCAGGCGCTTGCCGCGCATGCCCTCCGGCACATCGCCATCCACAATGCGGCGCGCCAGGCCCTCTGCAATAGCCGTCTTGCCCACGCCCGGCTCACCAATGAGCACCGGGTTGTTCTTCGTGCGGCGGGAAAGAATCTGCAACACGCGGCGGATCTCCGCATCCCGGCCGATAACCGGGTCAATCTTGCCCTGGCGGGCGCGCGCGGTCAAATCCGTGCCGTACTTCTCCAGCGTCTGGTACTTGCCCTCCGGGTCCTGGTCCGTGATACGCTGGTTGCCGCGCACCTCCTTGAGCGCGGCCAGATAAGCCTTCTCCGTGAGGCCCGCGCCCTCCAGCACGCGGCGCATCTCAGCATCCGCCTGCAGCACGCCCAGCACAAAATGCTCCACGCTCAGGAAATCATCCTTCATGCGCTTGCGCTGCTCCTCCGCCGCCGCCAGCGCCTTGTCCAGCTCTGCGGAGATACCTGCGCCCTGAACCGATGCCCCACGCTGCCGCGGCTGCTTCTCCAGCCATGCCGTGAGCTCGCGCTCCAGCCGGCCCGGT
>JAZUGI010000017.1:0-1862 GCA_045641125.1 Akkermansia sp. | reverse complement strand
GGTCCGTCACTTCTTTGTCCTTGCGGCCCGTCAGGCGGTACCACAGGCGTTGCAGGGCGTTCATGCCCCGGCCGAAGAAAAGCTCCAGCCGCTGGCCCAAGGTCAGGCTCGTCTTTTCTTCCTTTTCCGGATGGAACAGGGTCCGCCGCAGAGCCACCACGCTTCCGTCCAGGATCTGTTCCGTGCCCCGGGTTGCCACCGTCACCGCGCCCGCGGCATATTTCGTCACCGCGGGATTCTCCACCGCGCGGTCCAGCGCCTTCACCACACCGGTCGCCGCGCCGGGGATCCCCTTCAGCACCACCGGGTTATCCAGCGTCCGGTCAAAAACTTTGGCGACAAAGGCGCCCGCAGCCGTCAGCGGCCCGTTGATAAAAGGCCGGTAGACACTGTTTTCCAGGTCCAGCCACTTGGGTTTCCGGTCCAGATAGCGGCCTTCCTTCATCAGGAACTTCCGGATGCCAAGGTACAGCAGCGCGCCAATGCCCAGCGAGATCGCCGCGCCCTTCAGGTTTTCGCCGGAGAAGTATTCCACGGCGTGTTCCGGCAACGCCCCGTGCATAAAGGGCGCCGCGAGGTTGCCGATGCCCGTCATCAGCAGATCGGGCAACAGGCCCAGCACCGGCAGCACCAGCGCGGAGATCAGCAGCGCGGCCTTCCCTGCCCCGCCCAGATACGCCGTCTGCGCGTCAAACTCGCGCTGCCGTTTGGCATCCAGGTTCTTTTCCCGGAAGAGGCAGATATACAACTTGGTCATATAGGCCGCCGTCATACCGCCGGAGAAAAGGAACAGCTTCTCGGCCACGGAATACCAGAAGGCCATGCTTCCGCCTTCCGCCACGGCTTCCAGGATCGCCTCATGCAACAGAGATTTGGAGATATACCCGTTGAACAGCGGCATACCGATAATGCCCAGCGTGCCCACCAGGAAGCAGAACCGCAGCAGCGGCTTTTTCCGGCCGTATCCGCGGATCTCGTTCAGGTCCAGCTTGTGCAGGTTCATATACACCGTGCCGGCGCACATGAACAGGTCCAGCTTCAGCAGGGAGTGGTTGACCATGTGCAGCACGGTCCCCCGCGCCGCCAGCGCGTTTTCCTCCCCCAGCACGCACTGCATCGCCACGCCGATCAGGATAAAGCCGATCTGGCTCATGGAGGAGCAGGCCAGCGTCCGCTTCAGGTCGACAGAGAAGATCGCCAACACCGCGCCGACCACCATGGTGATCACGCCCAGCAGGAGAATCACATCGCCCCACACGGCGTCTTCGATAAACAGATTGCGGGACACGACCAGAATGCCGAACACGCCGCCCTTGGTCAGGATGCCGGAGAGCAGCGCCGACGCCGGAGCCGGGGCCACGGGGTGCGCCTTGGGCAGCCAGATGTGCAGCGGAAAGACGCCCGCCTTGGCCGCGAAGCCGAAAAAGACCAACGCGCCCGGCAGATACAGGGTGGAGGGGCCCGCCTGTTCGGCATGCATCCGCAGGCCTTCAAACGACAGCGTTCCCGCGCCGCGCCACAGGATGAACATGCCCATCAGCGTCACCATGCCGCCCAGCACGGCCACGGCCAGATAAGTCTGCGCCGCGCGCATCGCGCCCTTGGTCTCCTCATGCGCCACCCAAGGGTAGCTGGCAAAGGACATGATTTCAAAGAAGATGAACGTCGCGTACAGGTCATCGGACAGGAAAACGCCCACCGTCGCGCCCAGGGTCAGCAGGTTGAACATATAATACCGGTTCCTGTGGCCGTAGTGCGCGAAATATCCCGGGGAAAACAGCAGCGTCAGGCTCCACATAAAGGCGGCGATCAGCGAATACACCGCGCGGAAGCCGTCCATCCGGAAGGTCAGATCCATCCCG
>JAZUGI010000016.1:0-4722 GCA_045641125.1 Akkermansia sp. | reverse complement strand
AGCCGCAAGGTTGAGCCTCCCCTGTTGTTGTATATGGCAAGGATTCGAACACACGACCCCGCAGGGGGAGTGGGCGTGTCGTGCCGGTGGCACGGCGCGACCCCAAGCTGCGGACACCCTTGTCCGCAGGCACCCGCCGGCGCAGGCGGCGGGCTTGGGGGGCGGGTAGAATCCCGCTTGCCCGACTCAACAACAGGGGAGGCTCAGCCGCAAGGTTGAGCCTCCCCTGTTGTTGTATATGGCAAGGATTCGAACACACGACCCCGCAGGGGGAGTGGGCGTGTCGTGCCCGGTGGATAATCTTTCAAACAACTCACTCACCCACGCCCAATCTCCGCAGAACCTTGCGGTCCGGAGAGGCCAGGGGGGCTTGTTCCAGCTCATGCAGGGGAACAAAGCTCTCCCCCTTTCTGGCGCGTGTGGCGGGGGCGGCCTTGTAGAGGTGGCGGGTCACCTTGTAGCGGGTCACGCTGTATGCCTGGTCCGCCAAATGCTCCAGCCCCTGCACCTCTTCCCGGGAGCGGCGGGGCAGGCGGAACATGCCGGCGTGGCGTTGGCCTTCCTGCTGGCGCTCCATGAGGATGCCCTGCTTGGTGACGTGCAGGATATCCCAGTGTTCCAGTGCGGTGGGCTTTTTCTTGGGGAGCTTGACGGGAAGTTCCTCCGGGTGGTCGGCGCGGCACCACTCGCGGATAGGGCAGAGCAGGCACTGCGGCTCGCCAGAGGTGCACACCAGCTGCCCCAGCTCCATGAGTGCGGAGTTGTATGCGCGCGGATCCGTGCGGTGTACCAGCCTGGCAGCCATTTCCCACTGTTCCCTGCGCCCGGCGTGGGAATCCACGGGGGTGCGGCTGTTGCAGAGGCGGGCGAACACACGCGCCACGTTGGCATCCACCAGCGGTGCGGGGCGGTTGTAGGCAAAGCTCAGCACAGCGCCCGCCGTGTAGTCGCCTATGCCGGGCAGGGCGCGGATATCCGCCTCATCCGTGGGAAACTCTCCGCCGTGGCGTTCTACAATGGCGGTGGCCGCCGCGCGAAGCGAGCGCACACGGCGGTAGTAGCCAAGCCCCTCCCAGGAGCGCAGGGCCGCTTCCTCCGTGGCCTCCGCCAGCGCCTGCGGCGTGGGAAACTGCCGCATCCACGCCTCGTATCGCCCCAGCACGGTGGGGATGGTGGTCTGCTGCAGCATGATTTCGCTCACCAGAATGGCCCACGGGTCCTCCGTGCGGCGCCACGGGTAGTCGCGTCCGTTGGTATGGAACCAGTCCACCAGGGCTTGCGGAATGGGGCTGGGGTCCTGCATGGTCACGCGGGTTCGTTGGTGCGGGTGGTGTAGATGGAGATATCCGCCTTGGTGTTGCCCAGGAGCTGCTGGGCGCGCATGAGCGCGCGGCGGGTGGACATGTTGGGGTTCTTGGGCTCAATCAGGAAGATGTTGCTCTCACCCTTGGCGCAGCCCTCCTGCAGGAAGGTGAGCACGCCGCTCTTGCGCAGGATGCGGTACACCTCCCGGCTGGCGCCGGAGATGATGAGGTGGCGCCCCTCCTCGCGGATGAACTTGATGAGCTCCTCCAGCGCGCAGACGGAGGTGGCGTCCAGGTTGCGCGCGTTGCGCATGCGCAGCACCACCACGGCCAGGGAGGGGTCCTCCGCAATGCGTGCCACCTGCTTGCGGAAAAGGTCTGCCGCGCCGAAGAAGAGGTCGCCCTCCACATGCACGATGGAAATCTGCGGCAGGCGGTCCGCCTTGTCGCCCAGCTGCATGAGCGTGCCCTCGCCGTCGATGGTGTACTCCACCAGCTCAGGCTTGGCCGCCTTGCGCAGGAACAGGGAGACGGAAAGCACCACGCCCACGAAAATCGCTATGTGCAGCGGCAGCATCAGCGCCGCCAGGAACGTGATGATGAGCACGGTGGCATCCCCCGGCGTGGAGCGGTAGCAGATGCGCAGCAGCTTGCGGTCGAACAGGGACACCGCGTTCGCCAGCACCAGTGCCGCCAGCACGCTGTGCGGTATGCGCGAAATGAGCGGGAACCCCGCCAGCAGAAGCGTGATGCCCATGCAGATGAGCCCGCAGTACACGCCGGAGAACCGCGTGGCCGCCCCGGAGTTGTAGTTGAGCGCAGAGCGCGTGAGCGAGGCGGAGCAGGGCAGGGAGGTGGTGAAGGACGAGGCGATGTTGGCCATGCCCACGGCAAAGGTGTCCTGGTTGAGGTTGAGCGGCTCGCCCGTCTTGGCGGAAATGGTCTTGCTCATCACGGTTTGCTCCAGCGTGGAGAGGAAGGCAATGCCGATGACGATGGGGAAGAGTTCCACAAAGTGCCCGGGCAGGGCGCTCACCTCCGGCGCGTGGCAGGTGAGGTCGTTGAAGGTGAAATCGCGCAGCATGCGCACGCCGGCAAAGGTGCCGCCCGCCCACGGCTGGCTGAGCACCCAGTTGAGCGCGCTCATCACCACCAATATCACCGCAAAGGTGGGCAGCGCACGGAAATGTTTCTTGAGCGGGATGAACAGTAGGAAGGAAAGCGTGCCCAGTACTATGGGCTGCCACTGCACCAAATCCAGGTTCTGCAAAATGGCCGTGGTCATGGAGAGGAAGGAGCTCCCCGCGTTCACATCGTTGATGCCCAGCACGTACCTCAACTGGGAGGCAATGATGAGCGTGGCCGCGCCCGTGATATAGCCCACCAGCACGCTGCGGCTCACAAACTGCAGCATCTCCGTGGCTTTCACGAACGCCCCTATCACGCACATCACGCCCGCCAACAGCACAATGAGCGGCACATATACCGCCGGGTTCCCCTGTATTGCCGGGGATGCCGCCAGGAAAAAGCTCGCCAGCATGAACGCCGTGGCGTTGCTCGGCCCGCTCACCGTCAGGCTGCACCGTGTGAACAGCGGCGCAAAGAACGTGCCCACCGTGGCCGCCATGATGCCGTAGATGCTGTCCAATCCCGCCATGGCGGCAAACGCCATGCCCTGCGGCAGCCCCACCAGCGCCACATCCGTGGCCGCCTTCAAGTCATGCCCGGCCTTGGCCCAGGTGTAGCCTTTGAACGCACGGCGCACGGGCAGGGGATCCACCATTCCCTGGGTCACAAAATTCCGCAAGCCTTTCCAGCCTGCGCGCAGCCTGTAGCTGGCCATGCTCATTCCGCTGCAATTCTAACATGCCGGGCACGCCGCGTCAAGGCGGTAGACGCAATGATCATTAGGATTGGGAATAAGATTAGTCATGATAGTGATGCGAGTTGAACGTGCCGTGAAGTTTCAATGTTTACAATGCGTTCTGATTGATAAACCGATATTCTTCCGATTGCGTCCATCTCACAATAAGCCCCGGTATGCGCACTGGCGATAATCTAATCCGGATTGTTGTTTTATCCACCGTAGAACGCCTGCATGAACGCCGGGTTTTTCTCTGCGTACAGGGTTTCCGCCAGTTCATCCGCCAGGCGGATGAACACGCGCTCGGCGGAGCAGAGGAAGGGGGAGACGCGGTCGATATGGCCGCTGGCGGCGTAGTTGGAGCAACCGCAGGCGTTCATGCAGCGGGAGCGCAGGGCGCAGAGCCTGCATTCCGGGGTGGAGTTGCCGCGCGTGGCTATGAGGTAGTTTTGGCGGGCGCGGTTGATGCCCTCGCGCACGTTGCCGAAGTTGAAAAAGTCGGAGTTGCCCTCACCCACCAGGCGGGAGCAGGGGAAGAAGTTGCCCTCCGCGCTAACGGCAATTTCCCGCTCGCCGATGCGGCATTGCGCGCAGGCATCGCCGTTCAGGTGCGTGCGGATTTTGTCCTCAAAGTTATCCAGCTTCACGGGATGCCCGCTGCGGTATGATTCCAGCACCATATCCCGCACCTGCTCCAGTTGCGTGCAGAGCATGTCGAATTGTTCGTCCGTCCACTCGTGCCAGTAGTCCAGGTTCAGGCCGAAGCCGTGGTCGTAGTGTTCATGCAGCCACGCCACGCCCTCCGCCAGCAGGTGGCAGTTGGCGGCGTTCACCACGCACACCGCCTTGGTGCGCAGGTTCGGGTACTTGCGGATTTCCTGCAGGGCGGACTGCAGGGCGGCGTGGCTGCCCGTGCCGTCCGCAAAGCGTCGGTTGATGTCGTGCATAGCGGGCGACCCATCCACGGAAACGCCCACCAGGAAATCCCGCTCCGCCATCCATGCCAGCTTCTCCGGGGAGAGCAGGGTGCAGTTGGTGGTGATGCCGTAGCGCGGCGGCATGCACATTTCATCGCGCCGCTCCTCCATGTACGCGTGGCAGCGCTGCAGCAGCTCCCACTCCAGCAGCGGTTCCCCGCCGAAAAACGACACGTCGAGCGGCAGCTCCAGGCGCTCGGCCTCCGCCACGCACAAATCCATGGCGGCGCGCGCCGTCTCCCAGCTCATGAAGGCCGCATGCTTGCGCCCCGCGTAGCAGTACCGACAGCGCAGGTTGCAGTTGTGCGTGAGACACAGGGTCAGCTCTAGAGGGTGGAGCAACAACGAATTTAGGATTTAGAATTTTGAATTTAGAATTTTATTGCTTGGGCGGTTCCACTTTCTTTCTGCCGGGCATTCTCTGCGGGGGCCGCTCGGGCTGGGCGGGGGGCGGCACCACCTTCTTTTTGCCGCACACTCCCTGCGGGAACCGTTCGGGTTTGGCGGGGGGCGGCACCTTTCCCATCACTGGTTGCTGTGACCGCTGATCCTTCCCGGCTTCCTTGGATTCCACCTT
>JAZUGI010000015.1:0-25994 GCA_045641125.1 Akkermansia sp. | reverse complement strand
AAGAAGGTGTGCCCGCCCAGCGTGCGCATGAAGTTCACCCGCCAGCATGCCGGAGATGCCTACCTGAGCGACCCGAACTCCGCGTTCGGCAAGGCCGCGCAGAAGGCGCAGGAGATGACCTTCGGCAATGCTCCCGTGCTGGTGCGCGAGGGCGGCTCCATCCCCATTATCGCGGAGGTTTCCAAGGTGCTCGGCAAGGATGCCCTCTTCCTGGGGCTCGACCTGCCGGATGCCCGCATCCACTCCCCGAACGAGAACATGCGCGTGGAGATTTTCGAGAAGGGCATCGAAATGGCCAAGAACATGCTGCGCCTCATGGCCCAGGCCAAGTAAGGCGCCGCTACCCCGTGATCCCGCTCCAATGCCTGCGGCTGTACAGATAGAATCCGTGCACAAGAGCTTCCCCGGGCATTGGGGAAAGGGCGGCGTCTATGCCGTCAAGGGCGTCAGCCTGCAAATCGAGCAGGGCTCCGTCTACGGCCTTATCGGCCCGAACGGCAGCGGCAAGAGCACCATCATGAAGATGCTCGTGGGGCTCCTGCGCCCGGACGACGGCTCCTGCTGCGTTTTCGGCCAGCCCGCCACCGCGTCCTCCAACCGCCGGGAGATTGGCTTCCTGCCGGAGAACCCGTATTTCTACAAGTTCCTCACCGGGGCGGAGACTGTGCGCTTCTACGGCCGCCTGTGCGGCCTGCACGGCGCCGCCCTGCGGCAGAGGGTAGATGAGCTTCTGGAACTCACCGGGCTGCAGGAGGCGGCCCACAGGCGCCTGGGAGGCTATTCCAAGGGCATGCTGCAGCGCGTTGGGCTCGCGCAGGCCCTGGTGCAGCGTCCGCGCCTGCTGGTGCTCGACGAGCCGACAGCCGGCGTGGACCCGCTGGGTTCCCGCACGATACGCGATATCATCATGGGGCTGAAAGGGCAGGGGACCACCATTTTCCTGTGTTCCCACCTGCTGGAGCAGGTGCAGGAGGTGTGCGACCGCGTAGGCATCCTCTACCAGGGCAACCTGATTGCAGAAGGCTCCGTGGACGAGCTCACGCGCGACACGCGCCGCACGGAAATCACGCTCTCCAACCCCACTCCTGAATTGCTGGAGCAGCTGCGCGCGCTCGCCGGGGATGCGTGGGTTTCCTCCGCCCCCGCCCGCAACACGCTGGAGAGCGTCTTCCTGCGCGGCATCCGCGCCAAGCTGGAGGAGCTGGGCCGCCAATAGGCGCGCGCGCGGCGCGCCGCCTCATTATGCCGTGTTGATAGCTTGAAAAATCCGCGCGTGTGTGTAAAATATCCCGCGATGGCGGAACAAAGCGAGAACAGGCAGCAGCAGGGCGGCGCGCTGGGTGACGGCGCACGCGCACTCCTTATCGGCGCGGCGGCATTCATTGTCATCTTCGGTTTGAAGTATGCGCAACCCGTGGTGATTCCCATCCTGATGGCGGGTTTCCTGGCCATCATCAGCTACTCCATCACCGGTCTGCTGCGCAAGTTCTGCCGTTTTCCGCACTGGTTGGCGGTGGTAACCACCGTGGCGTGCGATTTTGTGGTGCTGTATGCGGTGGCAAGCCTCATCCAGTTTCTGGCCATGGATATGAAGGCCACGTTGCAGGGGGAATTCTCCGTGCGCTTCAACGAGCTGTACAACGACACCATGGCCTGGCTCGGCACCGTGGGGCTGGAGGAAAGCGCACGTGCCATTGTTGCTTCCCCGCAGGATTTGTTCGATGTGAACAAGGTGCTCTCCATCACCCAGACCATCACGGGGCAGATTGTATCCCTGCTGAGCACCTGCACCCTGGTGCTCATCGTCATGACCTTCTTCCTGGGGGAAGCTCCCCTGTTCCTGCGCAACCTGCGCGCCCTGCCGAACAGTAACAAGGGCAAGAATGATTTCCTGCGCGCGCTGCAGGGTATCCAGAAATACCTGTTTATCAAGACGGTTTCCAGCGTGGCCACGGGGCTGCTGGTGTGGGGCATGTGCGTGTGGATGAACGTGCCGTTCGCGTTCCTGTGGGGCGTCGTCGCCTTCGTGCTGAACTACATTCCCACCATCGGCTCCATTGTGGCGGCCGTGCCCGGCATCATCATGGCGCTCACCATGAACGGCTGGGGCTGCGCACTCGTGGTCACCTCCGGCTATCTCATCATCAACTGCGCCATCGGCAACGGCATTGAGCCGCTCTTCCTGGGGCGCCAGTTCGGCATAGCCACCACCGTGGTCATCCTCTCCGTTATCTTCTGGGGGTGGATGTGGGGTCCGTGCGGCATGCTGCTGGCGGTTCCCATCACCGTGCTCATCAAGCTTGCGCTGGAGAACTCGGAAGACCTTTCCTGGGTCGCCAAAATTGTTGAAGACGAACCCCACAAGAAACTAGACTCCCCCCTTCACTAAACCATGCACAGCTTTTCATACAAAGACGGCTCCCTCCACTGCGAAAACGTGAATCTGGCGGATATCGCCCGCGAGGTGGGAACCCCCGCCTTCGTCTACAGCAAGTGCGATATCTCCGGCAGCCTGGCCGCATTCCGCAGGGCGTTCTCCCCGCTGGACGCCCACGTGGCCTACGCCGTGAAGGCATGCTCCAACAAGGCCATCCTGCAGCTCATGGTGCAGCAGGGAGCCGGGTTCGACATCGTTTCCGGCGGTGAGCTCTGGCGCATCATCAACGCCGGGGGCAATCCCGCGCTCTGCACCTACGCCGGTGTGGGCAAGACGGAGCCGGAAATCCGCTACGCGCTGGAGCAGGGCATCTACTGCTTCAACTGCGAGAGCGAGGATGAGCTGCGCGCCATCGACCGCATTGCGGGCAGCATGGGCGTAAAGGCTCCCGTGGCCGTGCGCGTCAACCCCAACGTGGACGCCCACACCCATAAGTACATCACTACCGGAACCAACGAGAACAAGTTCGGCGTGGATATCGACCGCATTGAAAAGCTCTACGCGGATATTTTCGCCACCATGCCCAACCTCACCCCGCGCGGCATCCAGATGCACATCGGCTCCCAGCTTACGGAGGTGCAGCCCTACCTCATGGCCATTGAGAAGGTGGCACCCATCGCCATGAACCTCAAGGAGCAGTACGGTATCGAGTTCTGGTCCATCGGCGGCGGCGTGGGCATTGTGTACGACGGTTGCCTGGAGTCCGCCTCCGCCGGCTGGTGGGAGCGCCACCCGGAGCAGATGACCATCGAGAGCTTCGCCGCAGCCATCGTTCCCCTGCTGAAACCGCTCGGCCTGCGCATCATCGTGGAGCCGGGCCGCCGCCTGGTGGGCAATGCCGCCGTGATGCTCACCACCTGCCTGTACGAGAAGCGCGGTGAGGCCAAGCTCTTCAAGATTATCGATGCCGGCATGAACGACATCATCCGCCCCGCCCTCTACGAGGGCTACCATGAAATCTGGCCGGTGAAAGAACACCATGGCGACACCGTCACCGCCGATGTGGTGGGCCCGGTGTGCGAATCCGGCGACTTCCAGGCCCAGGACCGCCGGATTGCAGATGTGAAGCCCGGCGAAATCCTCGCGGAAATGAGTGCCGGTGCGTACGGCTTCAGCATGGCCTCCACCTACAACTCCCGCCCCCTGGCCGCAGAGGTCCTTGTGGACGGCGACCGCTGGCAAATCATCCGCCGCCGCCAATCCCTGCAGGAAATCGTGCAGGGAGAAACCGGCTTGGAATGAGCTTGTCCTGCACGCAAGGCGTGCGGGGCCTAATTTTCCAAATCGTCAATCGTAAATTGTCGATTGTAAATCCAAATCACTTTTGTGATTTCTTTGCTGCCTTGGCGGCCAGCTTGGCCTTTTCCTCCTCGGAGAGGATTCGGGGGAAGACGGGGCTGGGGGCCTGGATGGTGTGGCCGTTCTCCAGCACGCCCCACGCCAGGGACTGCGGAAGCAGCTTGGAACCGTCCACATTCAGCTGGGAGAGGATGCGGGCGGAGGCGTCCGGCAGCACGCAGCCCAGCAGGTAGCCAATCTGCGCGCAGTTTTCCAGCAGGTGGGCCAGCGTGCGCTGCAGCTCCGGCATCTTGGTCTCATCCTTGGCGAGCACCCAGGGCTGCTTCTGCTCAATGTAGCTGTTGCAGAGGCCCACCTGGGCGTTGAGCGCGGCCAGGGCATCCGCGGTGTTGTACTCGTCCATGAGCTGGCAGAAACGCTTGGCGGTATCTGCCAGGCTGGAGCGGAGATTGGCGGAGAGCTCGTCGTCCTCGCTTCCGATGGTGACGGTGCCGCCGCAGTAGCGCAGGCACATGTTGAGCGAGCGGTTGCAGAGGTTGCCGAGGTCGTTGGCCAGCTCCGTGTTGTAAATCATCTTGAGACGCTCGGGGTCGTAGTCGCTGTCGTACCCGGTCTTGGTGTCGCGCACCAGGTAGTAGCGCACGGCCTCGGGGCCGAAGGCGTCGCAGAGGTCGTTGGGGTCCACGATGTTGCCGAGGCTCTTGCTCATCTTCTCGCCCTTGATGTTGAGCCAGCCGTGGACGAGGAGGCGGGGGATGTCCTTGTCCTCGAACCCCATGGCGTGGAGCATGCAGAGCCAGTAGATGCCGTGGGCGGGCACCAGGATGTCCTTGCCGATGACCTCGCACGCGGCGGGCCACAGCTTTTCGAACTCCGGCAGGTCGCTGCCCTCCTCCTTCAGGTAGCCGGCAAAGGAGATGTAGTTCACCAGCGCATCAAACCACACATAGGTCACGTACTCCTCGTCGAAGGGCAGGGGAATGCCCCAGGCCAGGCGGGACTTGGGACGGGAGATGCACAGGTCCACGCCCTCGGAACGCTCAATGGCGTTCAGCAGGTTCTGGCGGCGGAACTCCGGGGTCACCACCTCCGGGTGGTTGGTGACGTATTCCTTCAGCCACGCAATGTGCTGGCTGAGGTTGAAGTACCAGTTTTCCTCCTCCAGTTCCACCACCTCGCCCCATTCCGGGCCGAAGTTGCCGTCCTCGCCGCGTTCCTTCTCTGTGAGGAACTGCTCCTGGCGAACGGAGTAGAAACCCTTGTAGGCCTTCTTGTACAGGCAGCCCTTGTCCTTGAGGGCGGTTAAAATCTTGCCCACGCAGAGCTCGTGGCGCGGGGCGGAGGTTGCCGCCCAGCCATCATACGCAATACCCAGGCGTTTCCACAGCGCAATGAACTTCTGCATCACCGCATCCGCGTACTCCTTGGGCTCCATTCCGGCGGCTTCCGCCTTTTGCTGCACCTTCTGCCCGTGCTGGTCCACGCCTGTCAGGTAGTACACGTCTTCGCCACACATTCGGTGCCAGCGCGCCAATACGTCCGCCAGTACCTTTTCATAGGCGTGCCCGATGTGCGGCGCGCCGTTCGTGTAGTCGATTGCTGTCGTGATATAGAACATAGCGCGCGGATTGTACCACTCTGCAAGCCCGATGGCAAGCGGAATGAACGGCGGGCGTGTTTCATCATGCCGTGATTGCCGCTTGCAAGGGTGCGGCGGGTATGTTAGGATACCCCCATGTTTCGTGCCGCAAGACACCTGACGCTTCTGTTTCTGGGCCTGTGCATCCTGTGCTGGTGCCGGGCGGATGCCGTGCAGTACGCCCGCGTGACGCCCGACAAGAAGTGGGCGTACACCCCGCTGGCGGATGGATTCGACTACCCGGTGGGCAAGCCCAACGGTGAGGGCTACTACAAGTCCCGCGGGTTGCGCCTGGCCACACCGCGCCACCTGGGAGAGGACTGGAACGGCGAGGGCGGCGGCAATTCGGATTTGGGCGCCCCCGTGTACACCATCGGCCACGGGCTGGTGACCTACGCCTCCGATGCGCGCGGGCGCTGGGGCAAGGTGGTGATTGTGCGCCACGCCTTCCGCGAGCCCAAGACGCGCAAGGTGCTTTGCTGCCAGACGCTGTACGCGCACCTGGACCGCATTGATGTGAAGCTGGGGCAGCTCGTGAAGCGCGGCGACCAGATTGGCACCATCGGCACCAACCGCGGCATGTTCACGGCGCACCTGCACGCGGAGCTTCATTTCAACATCCTGGTGAACTGCGGCCAGCAGGGCATCCCCAAGACCGCCTCCAACTACGGCAATCTGGAGAACTTCATCAAGCACTACCGCCGGCTCACCCCGGAAACCAAGCTGGTGAAGCTGCCCATCGGCTGCTTCCTGCCCTACAAGGACACGGAGGGCCTGTAACCCCTCCCGCCACTGCCCCACGCGTATGAAGACGTGCCTGTTCGGCGGCTCTTTTGATCCCGTG
Source organism: Akkermansia sp. (assembly GCA_045641125.1). Lineage (GTDB taxonomy): Bacteria > Verrucomicrobiota > Verrucomicrobiia > Verrucomicrobiales > Akkermansiaceae > Akkermansia. Next base: position 19,775 of record JAZUGI010000015.1, on the reverse strand, counting down.
CACTTGGGGCACATGCAGATGGCGGTGGATGCCCAGCGCATCTGCGGGTTGGATGAACTGGTGTTCCTCCCCGCCGCGGAATCCCCCTTCAAGCAGGGGTGCAAACTCATGTTCGGCAATGCGGACCGCCTCGCCATGCTGCGCCTGGCCACGCAGGGACTCCCCTGGGCCCGCGTTTCAGAGCTGGATCTCCACCTTCCCCCGCCCAGCTGGAGCTGGCGCCTTGTGGAGGCCTGGCGGCGTGAGCAGCCGGAGGCAGAGCTGTACTGGCTGCTCGGCACGGACCAGTGGGACGAGCTGCACCGCTGGGGCCGCTACGATTACCTGGTGCAGCAGCTCACCTTCATCGTGTACCACCGCGGCCACGCTCCCGCGCCGCGTGAGGGCGTGCGCGCCGTCTTTTTGGAGGGGAACCACCCGGCCTCGTCCTCTGAAATCCGCCGCCACCTGCAGCTCGGCACCCCCCTGCCGGAGGGGTGGATGAACCCCGCATGCGAGCAATACGCCCGCAGCCGCGCATGAATATGCATTCCAATGCGCGGCATGGAGGCTCAGGCATAAGCAACGGGAGACGCCACCAATATGCGCTTCGCGTTTCATCCACCCCTCCATACAAAATCATGGTTCCCAAACAATTGTCGGGACACATGGGGGTGCACACCTGTTTTTACTTGGAGCACCGCTCGGCATGTGGTAGAATGAACGCATGTTCAGGGTATTGGTTGCAACAGATTTTTCGGAGGCATCCCAGCCTGTGCTGGACTTTGCCGCAAACGTGACGCGCCAGTGCGGCGGGAAGATGTACCTGCTGCATGTGGTGCACCACAACATGGGAGACAGCGGCTTCGGCCTTACCAACGGCGATATGACCGGTGCCTTCTCCGGGCTGGAGATTGACCCGGAATACCCGAACCGCATCCTGGAGATGGCAGACCGCCGCGCCAAGGAGGTGGCGGACGGCATCCGCGCCAAGTGGAACGTTCCCATCTACGCCAAGGCGGAGGAGCATGAGGACATCGTGCGCTGCGTGCAGCGCTTCTGTGAGCGCCACAACGTGGACCAGGTGGTCATCGGCAACCGCCACCACAGCATCTTCAGCACCATCCTGCTGGGCAGCACGGCGGAGAAGCTGGTGCGCGGCGCCAAGGTGCCCGTGACCGTGGTTCCCTGCGATCCCGACCTGAAGAAATGAACATTGTTTTCCTAGGAGACGTGGTGGGCGAGCCGGGACGCGGCGCGCTCTACCGCGCCATCCCGGAGCTGCGTGCGCGATACGCGGCGGATGCCGTGGTGGTGAACGCGGAGAACGCCGCCGGCGGCAAGGGCATTACCCCCAAGTTGGTGGATGAACTGCTGGAGAGGGGCGTGGATGCCATCACCCTGGGGGACCACGCCTGGGACCAGCCGGACCTCATTCCGTGGCTGGACGGCGGCTCGGATGCCGCCGCGCGCGTGGTGCGCCCCTGCAACCTGCAGGCGGGCACGCCGGGGCAGGGGAGCTTGGTGCTGGAAACGCCGGCGGGCAAGCTGGGCATCCTGAGCCTGGGCGGGCGCACCTTCATGCGCCCCGGTGCCACCAATCCCTTTGTGGAAGGGTACGAGGCCGCGGTGCGCCTGCGTGAAAACTGCACCTGCCTGCTGGTGGATATGCACGCGGAGACCACCAGCGAGAAGGTGGCCATGGGCTACAGGCTGGACGGCGTGGCCAGCGCGGTCATCGGCACGCACACGCATGTGCAGACCGCGGACGAGCGCATTCTGGAGCACGGCACGGCCTATCTCACGGATGCCGGCATGTGCGGCTCGCTCAACGGCGTTATCGGCAGGGATGCGGAGGCCGTGCTGCAGGGCTGCATCACCGCGCTGCCCTGCAAGTACCCCGTGGGCGGCTGGCCCGCACAGGTATGCGGCGTGTGCGTGGGCACGGATGCTGCCGGCCGCGCCACCGCCATCACCCGCATTGCACAGGTTTACGAAAAATGATGGATGAGGAACGCTTCGGCGGCATCGGCCGCCTGTACGGCAACGCCGCCGCAGAACGAATCTCCGCCGCCCGCGTGGCCGTCGTCGGCATTGGCGGCGTGGGCTCCTGGGCCGCGGAGGCCCTCGCCCGCAGCGGCGTGGGCACGCTCATCCTCATGGATTTGGATGACATCTGCATCACCAACACCAACCGCCAGATTGAGGCCACGGAGGGCGCCTACGGCCGCTCCAAGGCAGAGGTGATGGCCGAACGCGTGCGCTCCATCAACCCGAACGCAGAGGTCGTCCCCCTGCTGCACTTCTACTCCGCCAAGCGCCCGGAACCCCTGTTCGATACGAAGCCGGATGTGGTGCTGGACGCCATTGACGACATGCACCCCAAGGCCCACCTGATAGCGGAATGCCGCAAGCGCGGCGTGCCGGTGGTCACCTGCGGCGGCGCGGGCGGCCGCGTGGATGCCGCCTGCATCACCGTGGCGGATTTGGCGCGCACGCACCACGACAACATGCTCTCCCAGCTCCGCAAGGAGCTGCGCAAGGTGTACGGTTTCCCGCTGGAGGACAAGTGCCCGGAAATCGGCATCCCCTGCGTCTACTCCCCGGAGAAGCCGCGTTTCCCGCGCTGCGACGGCTCCGTGAGCACGGAACGGGAGCCCGGCACGCCCGCCAAGCTGGGCTGCGCCGCCGGGTACGGCTCCGCCACACACGTTACCGGCACCTTCGGCTTCATGGCCGCCGGCGCCGCCCTCAACATCATCACCCAAGCACAATCATGAGCAAATTCTCCGGACACCAGCGCGAGGCCCGCGCCAACAAGCACACCGCCGAATTCGAATCCCGCCGCGAGCGCAAGGTCGCGGGCAACGTGGTGCAGGCACTCAACGAGGACGCCCTCGATGATATCCTGCAGGCGCATCCCCAGGGGCTCTATTTGGTGCTGGACTGCATCCAGGACCCGCACAACCTGGGCGCCATCCTGCGCACGGCGGACGGCGCCGGCGTGGCTGCCGTGGTGGCCCCGCGCGACAAGTCGGTGGGCATCACGGAAACCGTGCTGCGCGTTTCCGTGGGCGCGGCGGAGAAGGTGCCCTTCGTCCAGGTCACCAACCTCTCCCGCACCATGAAGGCCATGAAGGAGGCGGGAATCTGGTTCGTGGGCACCAGCGACCACGGGGACCGCTCGCTCTACGATGTGGACCTCAAGGGCGGCATGGCCCTGGTGATGGGCGCGGAGGGCGAGGGCATGCGCCGCCTCACAGAGGAGAACTGCGATTTCCTGGTGCGCATCCCCATGCACGGCTCCGTGCCCTGCCTGAACGTTTCCGTGGCCACCGGTGTCTGCCTGTACGAGGCCCTGCGCCAGCGTTCCCTCCAGTAAATCTCCCTCCCCATGCCGGAATCCCTCATCGTTGATATCGCCACCCGCCCCGGCGAGCGCGTGCGTTTCGTGTCGGACCTCCATCTGGCGCACGAGCGCTGCGATGCGCTCACCAAGTACCGCCTGGCCGAGCTCTTTGAGGGTACGGACACGCTTGTGGTGGTGGGCGACATGGCGGAAACCCGCCCCTGCCCGTGGCGGGAGATGGGCCTGCAGCTGCGGCAGGATTTCATCGGCAACTGCACCGCCGCCGGTGTACGGCTGGTGGAAATCGCCGGCAACCACGATCCCGCCGTGCCCACCCAGCTCGCGCGTTTTTGGGGCGGCCGGGTGGTGGCCATGCACGGGCACGCCATTTTCAAGGAGATTGCCCCCTGGAGCTGGGAATACCTGGACAACAAGCCCTTCTTCCGCGAATTCATCGCCGCCCACCCGCAGGCGGATTCCTCGCTGGAGGCGCGCCTCGCCATGTCGCGCGAGCTCTGCAACGCCCTCTCCCCCATCCTGAAGCGCAAGGGGCCGCACATCCCCCTCGTCAGCGGATTCCTGCACTGCTTCTGGCCGCCGGAGCGCCCGTGGAACATTGTGATGAACTGGCTGCGCTGCCCCGCCGCCGCCAACCGCTTTGCAGACCGCTTCTTCCCGGAGGCGGAAACCCTTGTCTTCGGCCACTTCCACCGCAAGTGCTTCCGCCGCTTTGCAAACCGAACGGTGGTCAACACCGGTGCCTGGTTCAGGCACGCGCGCCCCTATATCCTCGATATGCAGGATGCCATCATCACGGATTTCCGCCCAGCAAGCCCGTCTCGGCGGCCTGTCTCGGCGAAGCTTTAGCGAAGACGGGTACCTAGTACCTCCTGAAGTACCTTTCTGCGTTCCTATCTGCGCCGTGAGTGGCATAGATGTATCGCGTTTTCAGCAGCCCACTATCCCTGTGTCCCATCTCCAGCTGCAAGGTCGCAAAATTCCTGAAACGTGCGGCATGATACGTGGCAAACGTGTGGCGGCAAACATCCTGCCGCCAGGGATGGTTGTTCTCCTTGCCCCAGCCTGCCGCCTTGCGCAGCGCACGCCAGCGGTGTACCCAGCGGCGCGGGATGTCATGCCGCAGGGCGTCGATGTTCCCGCAGCGCAGCGGCACCACGCGGCCGCCGCCCGTCTTGCTCGTGGTGGGACGCACCACCACGCGCCGGTTCTGCCAGTCGATGTCGCGTTCGGGGTCAATCCGGCTCACCTCCGTGGGACGTATGCCGCAGTAGAGCATCAGGTGCAATGACAGCTGCATGTCCCGGTGTTCCGGCAGCTTCGCCGCCGCTTCCAGACGCTCCACTTCCTCAATCGTCAGCGGCTCTATCGGCTTTTCTATGACATCGGGCACCTCCACCCGCGACACCGGGTTGGAGTCGCACCAATCATGCCGCATTGCCGAGGAAAACACCCCGCTCAGTATCGCCCGCGCCTTCCGATACTGCGCCGCACTCTCTCCGTACGCCGCCTGAAGGTACGCCCGGCAATCATCCGACGTGATACTTCTTACCCGCCGCTCCGCCAGCCCCGGATTCCGCACCATGAACCGCTTGCAGTAGTAGCGGAAATCCGTCACCGTCCGCGCCCGCCTGTTCTTCTTCTCCCGCTCCTCCAATGCCATTTCCACCGCCTTGCGGAACGTGACAGTCCTCTCCCGCTTCCGCATTTCCTCGGCCCCCAACCGCACGCACTCCCGCGCGCGCCTAACCCGTCCCCGCCCGCACTCTAGTGCCTCCCTGGCTACCAACGCAGCCTCCAGCACATCCACTCCTGTTGACCGCAGCACCTCTAGTGCTGCCCGCTCCTTGTCACGACAAAGCTCAGGGGCGTAGCACCCAGCGTAGTCGGACGATTCTGTGTTTTCCGTGTTCATTGTGTTCTCGCTTTGCTAATGGGTAGTCAAGTCTTTTTCCTCAAAAAAATCGAGCTTGTTGGCACAAGGGTTTCACCAGCCCTCCGGCGGAACGATGCAGCGGAAGTGAGATTGCTTCATGACTTGGTAACATTTGAATTTGCTGGAACAATAGACCATCAAACACCCATTAGCAATGGGTATACTATCATGCACGCCGCATGATTGCCGCATCGCCAGCAATACGAGCCTTGTTTGTATCCTTTTGCAAATACCTGGTAGCAGGAGGGGCGGGTTTTCTCTTGGACTTCGGAACCCTCTATCTCTGTTTCAACATTCTGGGGATGCACTATCTGATATCGGCAGGCCTAGGCTTCATTGTCGGATTGGTGTTCGTGTACATCAGCAGCAACAAGTGGGTGTTCGGGGAACGGCAGATGTGCAACCGACAAGTGTTGGAGTTCTCCCTGTTTACCATCATAGGCATCGTCGGCCTTGGCCTGACGGTGCTTTTCATGTGGCTTTTGGTGGACGCGCTTGGGATATACCCGCTCATCGCCAAGCTCATCACCACGGGGCTGGTCCTGATATGGAACTTCGGCGCCCGCAAATACCTCTTGTACTAAATCGCGCTACTTATGGACAAACGCATCATCATCATCGGCGGCGGCCCGGCCGGCCTGACCGCGGCCTTGGAACTGGCACGCAAGGGATACCGCAACATCATCCTCTGTGAAAGGGAAAAACAGCTCGGCGGAATCTCTCGCACGTTGGAGTACAAGGGCAACCATATCGACATCGGCGGGCACCGCTTCTTTTCCAAGTCGGATCGGGTCATGAAGTGGTGGGCGGATCTCCTTCCCCTGCAGGGCAAGCCTTCATGGGACGACGTGGAGCTCAAGCGGGAAGCCACCACCGTGGAGGGCGGCCCCGATCCCGACACGGAGGACCGGGTGATGCTGATCCGTTCGCGCTTGTCGCGCATCTTGTTCCTACGGAAGTTTTTCAAGTATCCCGTTACACTCAGTGCGGACACCATCATCAACCTGGGACCGGTGCGGGTGTTCAAGATGGGTGTGAGCTACCTGTGGAGCCTGGTGCACAAGCGCGAGGAGAAATCGTTGGAAGACTTTTTCATTAATCGTTTCGGCACGGAGCTGTACAATACGTTTTTCCGCGACTACACGGCCAAGGTGTGGGGTGTGCCATGCTCCAAGATAGGCGCGGATTGGGGGGCTCAGCGCGTCAAAGGGCTCTCTGTGGCGAAGGTGCTCACCCATGCCCTGGGCAAGCTCTGCTTCTGGAAGAAGCGTGACAAGCAAGGAGGGGAAACATCCCTCATCGAAGAATTCTGGTATCCCAAGTATGGGCCGGGCCAGCTCTGGGAGATAGTGGGGGCGGAGGCGGAGAGGCTGGGTGTACAGGTCTTGCGCAGATGCAGCGTTTCCTCCATTACCATGGAAGGCGGAAAGATAGCTAGCGTGGACATCACCAACCTGGCAACAGGCGAAACGCACCGGGAATCGGCGGACTATCTCATCTCCACCACCTCCGTGAAAGAGCTCGTCAACATGATGGGTGACGCCGCGCCGCAGAATGTTCGAGAAATTGCCAACCACCTCGTCTATCGGGATTTCATGACCGTCGGTCTGTTGCTCAACAAGCTCAAGCTCAAGAGCAGGGTCATGAACACCACCGTGGGCGAACACGGCATTGTGCCCGACAACTGGATATACGTCCAGGAAAACGATGTCAAAGTGGGCCGCCTGCAGCTCTTCAACAACTGGAGCCCCTACCTCTCCAGCGACCGCAACAAGGTGTGGATCGGCATGGAGTATTTCGTGAACGAGGGCGACGAGCTGTGGAGCATGGACAATGAGGCTTTCTGCGCCTTCGCGGAAGGGGAACTGGAAAAGATTGGCGTTATAGACCGGAAGGATGTGGTGGACCACGCCGTGTTCCGCATCCAGAAGGCATACCCCGCCTACCTGGGCAGCTACAAGGAATTCCCCATCATCAGGGAGTGGACCGACAGCGTCCCCAACCTCTTCCTCATCGGCCGCAACGGCATGCACCGTTACAACAACATGGACCACTCCATGCTGGCAGCCATGGCAGCCGTAGAAAATATTGTTTCCGGCAACACAGGAAAGGCGAACATCTGGGAGGTCAACACGGAAAAGGAATACCATGAAAGCAAATAGCGGTATCGGGCAACAATCTTTTATCGTTGTTGTTATTTCCATTATACCCATATTTGAATCAGGCGCTATTGATGTAATTAGTTTTTTTGATAAATTAAAAATCAAATACACAAGCACTCCCTGTTCGATATAATAATTTCAGTGCAATGAAGAAGCAACAAATATACACATATCTACTCGGCATATTGAGTTTCATAATTGTCTTTTCCATAGCCGTTGGATCAGACTACAACAACTTTTGCGTAGACGCCAACATCCATGCAAAGCACATAAGGGAATGGACATACAACGGGGCAAGCGATTTAATATTTGCAGAAGGCGCATTTCTGTATAGATGCATACTTGCTATGGGGATGAACATCAGGCCAACGTTCATATTGAGGATTTGGCTATTTGTTTCAAGCATTGCAATTATTATATGCGTAGGCATATGGACATGGAGATTGTTGAAAGCTTCTTTGAAGTTTGTGTGGTTTATAGTGTTTTTGGATATTTCTATTTGCATTCTATTTGCATTCGATTATTTTACAATGCATTATCGTCTTGATTACAATTATCTTGCGGCGGCAATAACGGCATTTACGGCAATACTCTTTTTAAACTCAGATTCGCCGAAGGCTAGGTATGCATCGTGGGTCGTATTTCTCACTGCACTAGTTCACATAATATACATGAGAAACAATGCAGTTCTAACTCTTCCCGTATACTTCTTCGCAGCGGTTATCCACGGAACAAAAATTCGCACTGGATGGAAGGTTGGCATGGTGTCAATCGGCATGACGATTGCTGTGTACGGTGGAATCATGCTGGTGATGCCAGTTGGCGCTCACCCGCATTCGTGCATGATGATTACCGATATGAAGATTGCCTCTATTCTCACCGGTGATTTCAATTCCGAGCGAGAAAAAATTCATAATACAGGATATTGCATCACTTCATATTCTGATGGTGAGAATATTGACAGCCGAGAGCTTTTGCTTCCCGAATCTTTTAGTACACCTTATGGCGACGGGAATAATTTGACTAGATTGTCATTGCTCGACTTGTACGCCAACGAGTGGAAAGAGCGCCCCGTTGCGATGGCGGCCTCGAGGGCTATATTGTCAATTCAATTTTTCCACGCGGGGTATGTGCCTCACTTATACCGGGAATTGATAGCCATTCTCTATCCCAAATTCCATTCCAATAACCCCGCTTGGGAAGTGAGCGAACAGGATCCAGGATGGAAGCAATATACTACTGTCTTATATGGAACATCTGCAGCAAAGCGATATTTCCGTCCAGTCGTATACGCCATTGCTCTAATATGTTTAATCAGATACGTGGTTTGTATGAAACGCCTAAACTCCGCGCAGCGAGCAACGCTTCTGCTTGCAGTTATTGCATTCACCTACCTGCTGAGCTTTATGGTCGCAGTTCCGACGGCAGACAATCGATACCATACTCCAGTATTATTCATGATATTTTGCTTCCTTTCCTATGTATCTGCGCATGCGATTGTAAACCGTAGCGCACAACTACAATGAGTTCACTTTAGGGGAGGGTCCTCGTCTACGGCTAACGCCTGCGCCGTGGCAGGCAGGGCGTGGAGTGAATGCGCACCGATGCTCACAAGAATTGAACAGGCGCCGATGTCCAGGGCGGCGGTGATTTTCTCTCCGCGTGGTGGAGGTTGTTGGCTTGAAACTAATCCGGATTGGCGGTGAAGAATCTCTGGGCGCGGCTGCGGGGGCATTGCGGAATGGTCATGCGGATGGCACCGCTTTCCAAGAGCGGGACCAGGTAGCGGCGCAGGGCGTATTGGCCGGAGGCGATATTGAGGTAGGCGATGATTTCCGCGCGCGTGCGGGGCGTGCGGCAGAATTCCAACAGGTGCTTTGCATCTGCCGCGGTGCTCGGCGCAACCGGCACCGGCTGGGCCATGTAGTCGCGGGGCGTCTCCTCAGCGAGCACAAAGGCATCCTCACCAAGGGAGGCTTGCTGGGCATGCTGTTGATGATACAGCGTGACTTTGAACTCTCCCATGATGTTGGTGAACACCGGCTCGGGCAAATGGTTTGCAACCATGGCGCGGCGGATGGTGGGAATGCCGGTGTAGCGGTTTTCCGTCAGTTGCAGGATTTCCATGGCCGTTACCAGAACGGGGTTTCGCGTGTCGGGCTGGGCATGCCCCAGCTGGTCGATGGTAAGGCGGCCGTACAACCCGCCGGGATTGGTGATTTCCAAGCGGTCCTCGAACATGTTGAGCTGAATGGGCCTGGTCTCCGTGTAAATGCTGTAGTCGCGGTGCACCAGGGCGTTCAGGACAGCCTCGCGGACGGCATCCAGCGGGTATTGCGGCACATCGGTACGCAGACCGGTATGAGGGTCGATAGCGGTGGCGGTGCGCATGTTGTTGCGCACGAAATCCAGCGCCTTGCCCAGCATCTCGGGAATGGTGCCCTCGATGCGTTTGGTGTCGAGGAAGCGGTTGCCGGCGTCGTCGACATCCCCCATCTCGAGGCCCGGCACGCGCGTGGCGTTAATGCAAAGCCGCGGATAGAACGCCTGCGGGAACAAGCCGAAGAGCAGCAGGGCGGCCATGGTCACACGGCCGTCTTTCGTGATGCCGTTCAGCACGTCCTGCTGTTCCTCTGTCAGCCGTGTCAGGTTGGGCTTTGCGGTTCTCATTCGTGTGCGGTAATCCTCCAGCAGCTGCAGATCCAGCATGTCCATGGTTGCCTCATCCGCCGGGCGCACGTCATCCCTGAGGCGCTTGCGGAAGGCCTCGTAGCTGTAGACCTCGTACTCGGTCATGGGTTTGTCGGCATCGCCCACGCGAACGTAGGCTCCCTTCAAGCGCCCCTTGGCCGTTTTGAAGCACGGGCGCTCGGCGACGTCGAGCGCGGGTATTTCGGCGGCGACAAAGACCTTGCCCGCTTCATCGCACACCGTCAAGACGGGGCGCACCACCGGGGTCATTTGCTCCCCGTACTCCATCACCCTTTTCTGGAGTGCCTGGGCATCATACACGCCCACCTTTTCAAAATTGTTCCGCTCATCCAGCCCGAACACGAAAACCCCGCCGGCGTCCTGGTTGGCGAACGCCGCCATGGTGTCGTACAGTTTCTCCGGGCAGCCGTCGCGCGCGGCTTTGACCTCCATGGTCTGCCACTCGCAGCCACGGCGCCGGATGGTTTCTATCAGGGTGTGTAGTTCTTCCTCGATCATGATGAATTTGCTGTTTGCTCTTCACTTTACACACCAAAAGGTAAAAAGTCAAGCGTAAAGTGAAGTTTTTGTCAAAAAGTGAAGAAAATTTGCGGCGCTTTCTTATGTTTAGGGCAAAAAACATAAGAAAGCGTCTTCACTTTACGCTTGTCGATTTCACTTTAGAGGGGTGCTCCGTCTACGGTTATCCGCCTACGTTGGGGCAGGCAAGGTGTGGGGTGGATGCACGCTGACTCCTGCTTCTCGCCGGGCATTTTTTTGGCATTTTTTCAAAAATGGCGTGCATGGAAGAAAATTTCCGCTTATTATAAGGGTATAGTATCGCGGACAAATGAAGAAGGCATACCTATATTCCGGGATTGCGCTGCTGCTGATTGCGGCAGGGGCGTTCGGTATCCATGCGTTCAAAAAAGACTTGGAGTTTCAAAAGTCTGTGCTTGTGGGAAGGACCCTGGCAGAGAACAGTTTGGCTGCCCGCTATGCAAGCCTGATGCTGGAGACGGTTGATTTGGAGCCGGGTGATTGCTTTGTTTGCAGTGCAGATGGTTTCCCGCCGGGCGGCAGCATCGAGGCGGGGAAGGTGAAGCCCTTTACCCACTACAACATGCTTGCCTACATCCTTTCCGGTACGCCGATTAAAAGCGACACCCTCCCCCTCACGGTGACGGTTCACGGCATGGACGCATCGGAAGAAATCACCGTCGAGGCGAAAATCACTCCCTTGACCAAGGTGCTGCACACCGCCGAGTTTGAGCTCCCTCAGGACAAGGTGCCCGAAAAGGTTCCGTCCTGCATGAGCGTCAAATGCGGGGCGGGGGAGGAGTGCTCGTACTACTTCTACATTGATACCATGCGCATCTCTCCCCAGTTCTTCCTGAGGGAGGCGCCCCACAACTTCGTGACGGAGAATCTGCCCCAGCAGTCCGAATGATGAGAACCAACACCATTCCACGATGGTGTTTTGCGATTAGGATTCCGTGGCATTGTTGGATTCAACTGTCGCAAATTTTGCGACAGCTGAAATTGGTCCAAGAAGGCGGCCGCCGCAGGCTGCTCCGATGCGAAGCGACTCCTTGAGCAGATGAACGCCGGTGAATAAGCGCATTCCCCAAGTCTCCCACACCCAACAAGAAGGGCCAGCCGGAACGGCTGGGCCTTGCTATTTCCGCGCGGAGCGCGCCGTGCTTTCAAAATAGTAAATTACTTGCGGCGCCTGCGCGCTGCCAGCGCGCAGAGCGCCAGCAAGGACAATGTGCCCGTGGTGGGTTCCGGGGCCTGTAGCAGGTAGATGGTGCCCACGTTCTCTCCACGGCCACCTTCGACCGTTCCGGAGTAGAACACGTAGTATTCCTTCTCGCCCGTCTTGAACAGGTCGTTGTCGAAGACCTCGGAGGCCTTGACCCACTGGTCTGTGAGGCCGATACTCTCATAGCCCGTGGAACCGATGTTGAAGTCCTCCACATCCCGGAACAGGTCGTACGCCTCCATGAAGCCGAGGTCCCGCACCTTGGCGGCGCGGGAAATTTGCGTAATTTGGCGAATTTTCCGTCATTTTTCATTTTTTCTTGCGCATTTTTCGGAATTCCCGCTTAATAGGGTATAGAAACAACCATTATTCAACCATGATAGATAAGCTTCTCTTCCCGGCCCTGTGCCTGTGCTCGCTCACGCTGTGCGCCTGCGGCGAAAAACCGGAAGCCGACGACCCCCGATGCGAGCAGGCGGTGCGCGAGATGGACTGCGGCTGCATCCCCGTGGAAACGGCCAAGAAGGTGGTGGGCAGCATTTTCAAGGTGGTGCGGGGAGAAAAGGTTTCCCACCCCATGACGATTGGCACTATGAACGTCGTGGCCTACGATGCCGACCAGGGCGTGGTCACCTATTCCCCCGGCATTGACGGGCAAACGCAGGAGCCTGTGACGGAGAAGCTGCCCATCCTTTTCTTTCGGGCCGCGGACAAGGAAATCATGCTCGATTACGCGCAGCGCGGCAAGCTGGACGAGATTACTGTGCAGGGCATCATTGACAAGGAGTACAAGTGCCTCGCCTGCCTGCGTGTGAATGAATGGAAGAAGGAATTGGCCCCGGATTCCCGTGATGAAGAGGATGCCGGGGACGACGACATCACCCTGCCGCCCGACACGGGCCTCTCTCCCCAAGACCAGGAATAGGGCGTGCGCCTTCCCTTATTCCCGTCAAGATGCTTCTTGCGGACGGCAGCAAGGTGTCCTTGTTCATGCACTACCCTGATACGGACCTCTATTACATGCCCGACCCCGCCGGGTATCATATCGACACTGCCGCCAGCTGGCGCGTGGCTGACCTGCTGCACCGCGTTGTGGCAGACCAGAAGCGCCGCGAGCGCGCCGCAAAATAATTTTATCAGTAAAGGGGTGGCTTCAGCTTTGGGCGATTTTTCTAACGGTTGCCCATCAAATCGTTATGAAAAACATGAATCTATTCATTGGCGCGCATGCATGCGGAAAAGCGCAACTTTTCTGCTTGACCCGGCATGGTTGAAAGCGTAGAATACCGCTTTGAGAGATGAGAAATCTTTGGCACAAGACGGTGTACGGCGCGGCGGCGCTCCTGATGCTGGGGGCGGTTCCCGCGCAGGCGGCGGAGGAGCATGCGGAGGGCTTGACCACGGATGCTCCCGTGCTTTGGAACATAGACCTGCCGTTCTGGCCGGGGCACTCGCTTCCCATCAGCAATTCGCTGGTGATGTTCTGCCTGGCGGTGGTGGTGCTCACCATCCTGCTGCGGCTGGCCACGCGCAAGATGGAGCGCATTCCGGGCAAGCTGCAGAATTTCGTGGAATGGGTGTTCGAGAGCCTGTACAACTTTGTGGAGAGCCTCACCGGGCCGTACCTGGCCAAGAAATATTTTTGGTACTTTGCCAGCATCTTCCTGCTCATCCTGGTGAGCAACTACATGGGGCTCATCCCCGGTGTGGGTGAAATCACCTACGACGGCAAGCCGCTGCTGCGCGGCGCAAACGCGGACCTGGGCGTCACGGTGTTCCTGGGCTTCTTCTATGCGCTGCTGTGGTTCATCTGGAGCATAGCGGAGCAGGGGCCGTGGCATTTCCTGAAGCACATCTTCGGCCCCAAGGGCGGGCTCACGGGCGTGCTGAAATACCTGCTCTTGCCCATCTTCTTCTTTGTGGGCATCATTGAGCTCATCTCCATAGCGGTGCGCCCGGTGGCGCTGGCCGCGCGACTTTTCGGCAACATCTTCGCCGGTGAGGCCATCATGGAGAAGATGGGAGAAATCAACTTTCTGGCGGTGATGCCGTTCATGGCATTGGAAATCCTGGTGGGCTTTGTGCAGGCCCTGGTGTTCCTGATGCTCACGGCGCTGTTCCTTTCCACCCAGGTGGGCGGCGAGGAGGAAGAGGAGGAGAAACCCCAAACCACCGCATAGAGAAAACTTTCCCCCGGCGGATCATGACCACGTGAGGCCGGGGGTTCAACAAAGAGAAACAGAAACCAAAAAAATACATTATTATGGACCCCGCAGTCATACCCGCAATCGGAGCAGGTCTCGCAGTCGTCGGTGCCGGCATCGGCATCGGTCTCATCGGCCGCGGCGCCTCTGAAGCCGCCGGCCGCAACCCCGCCGCCTTCGGCAAGATCCTCGCCCTTTCCATCGTGCTGGCCGCCTTGGTGGAAGGTGTAGCTTTCGTGGCCATCTTCATGGGCACGAAGTAAAAAGCCCGTGTGCCGCGCGCGGCAGCCCCGCCGCGGCACCGTTCCCTTTCCAAAATATTTCACCGTATCACGCCATGCCAATCTTCCTCGCCTTCGACCTCCAGGAATTCGCCTCCAAGTTCGGCCTGCACACGGAAGCCTTTATCGCGCACTTCATCGCCTTCGCCATTGTGGTGGCGGTGGTGGTATTCTTCGGCATCAAGCCCATCATGGCCCAGCTGGAGGAGCGCCGCAAGCGCATTGAGGAGGGCGAGGCCATGCACGCACGCTCCGAGCAGGAGCTGGCAGACGTGAAGGCCACCGGCGAGAAAATCCTGACCGAGGCGCGCGACTCCGGCAAGAAGGAGCTGGATGCCGCCCGCCAGACCGCCGCCCGCCTGCAGGCGGACCTCTCCGCCAAGGCCACCGCGGAGGCCCAGACCGTCATCGACAATGCGCACCGCCAGGCCGCCATGGACAGCCAGCGCGAGAAGGAGGCCCTCAAGGGCGAATTCGTGCGCCTGGTGGCCGCCGCCACCGCGCAGGTCACCGGCAAGGTCCTCACCGAGGAGGACCACCGCCGCATCAACGACGAAGCCATCAACAACCTTTAACCCCAGATGAAGATCAGCAAGGAAGTACAGGCCCAGGCGCGCCGGCTCATGCGTGCGTGCATTGGCGCAGACGGCCTGCCGGATGAGGCTGCCGTGCGCCGCGTGGCGGCCACGCTGCAGGAGCGCAAGCCCCGCAACTACGTGCCCCTGCTGGCCGCCTTCACGGATTTGCTGCGCCTGGAGCAGGCGCGCCGCACCGCCACCGTCACCAGCGCCGTGCCGCTCTCGGAGCAGCAGCAGGCCGCCATCCGCGCCCGCCTGGATGCCCGCCACACCGGGCTGGAGTACGAGTGGAAAACGGATCCCGCTCTGATTGCCGGGCTCACCGTGAAGGTGGGCGACAACGTGACGGACGCCTCCGTGAAATCCCGCATCGAACGCCTTTCCCGCATCTCCTGATTCTCCCCAAGAACCATTTTCCAAAACCGAACGCGTATGAGCAACATCGTACAAGAACTTGAAGCGCAAATCCGCAACATCACCACGGAAGCCGCATCCGAAAACGTCGGCACCATCAAGGCCATCGGAGATGGCGTGGCCCGTATCGAGGGCCTCAGCAACGCCATGCTCAATGAGATGATCGAGTTCCCCGGCGGCGTCATGGGCCTTGCCATGAACCTGGAGGAGAACGAGGTGGGCGCCGTGCTTATCGGCAAGGGGGCAGACCTGAAGGAGGGCGACACCTGCAAGACCACGGGCCGCCTGCTGCAGGTGCCCGTGGGCCCCGGCCTGCTGGGCCGCGTGGTGGACACGCTGGGCAACCCGCTGGACGGCAAGGGCCCCATTGAGGCCGCGGACTACTACCCCGTGGAGAAGATTGCCTCCGGCATCATCTCCCGCCAGGGTGTGAACCAGCCCGTGCAGACCGGTATCCTGCCCATCGACGCCATGATTCCCATCGGCCGCGGCCAGCGAGAGCTCATCATCGGCGACCGCTCCACCGGCAAGACCGCCATCGCCATCGACACCATCATCTCCCAGGCCCAGCAGAACAAGCGCGGCGAGGAAAGCGGCGACACCTCCTTCCGCCCGCTCTACAGCATCTACGTGGCCGTGGGCCAGAAGCGCGCCAACGTCTCCCGCCTGGTGGCCAAGCTGGAGGAAAGCGGCGCCATGCCCTACACCATCGTGGTGGTGGCCTCCGCATCGGACTCCGCCGCCATGCAGTACCTGGCTCCCTATGCCGGATGCGCCATGGGCGAATACTTCATGGACCAGGGCAAGGACGCCCTCATCGTGTACGATGACCTCTCCAAGCACGCCGTGGCCTACCGCCACGTCTCGCTCATCCTGCGCCGCCCCTCCGGCCGTGAAGCCTACCCCGGTGATGTGTTCTACCTGCACAGCCGCCTGCTGGAGCGCGCCGCGCGCATCAACAGCGAGGGCGGCCGCAAGGGCGGCTCCCTCACCGCCCTGCCCATCATCGAGACCCAGGCGGGCGATGTCTCCGCGTACATTCCCACCAATGTCATCTCCATCACGGACGGCCAGATTTTCCTGGATACGGACCTCTTCTACCAGGGCGTGCGCCCGGCCATCAACGTGGGTATCTCCGTGAGCCGCGTGGGTTCCAGCGCGCAGACCAAGATTGTCAAGAAGCTCGCAGGCTCCGTGAAGCTGGACCTCGCCCAGTTCGAGGAGCTCCAGGCTTTCGCCCAGTTCGGCTCCGACCTGGATGCCGCCACCAAGGCCAAGCTGGAGCGCGGCCGCCGCATTGTGGAGCTCTTCAAGCAGGGCCAGTACGAGCCCAAGAGCCTCGCCACGGAGGTCGTCAACCTCTACGCCATCCAGCGCGGTTTCCTGGATGACGTGCCGGTGGACGACATCCGCAGCGTGCGTGACTCCCTGGAGGAGGACGCCACGGTGAACGCGGCGGACCTGCTGGCGGACATTGAGCGCGAGAAGGCGCTCACGGACGACATCGACGCCCGGCTCAAGGAATACATGACCGCGTTCAAGACGCGCATCAAGAAGTAACATGGCAAGCCTCAGAGACATCAAGCGGCGCATCCGCTCGGTTACCAACACCTCCAAAATCACGAAGGCCATGCAGATGGTGGCCTCCGCCAAGATGCGCCGTGCCCAGGAGCTCGCCCTCCGCGGCAGAGAGTACATCGCCGCCATCGCAAACGTCTTTGAGCACCTCCAGGAAACCATCGCGGAATGCTCGTCACCCCTCATGCAGCAGCGGGAAACGGGCAAGGTGCTCGTGCTCGTGGTCAACACGGACCGCGGCCTCTGCGGCGGCCTCAACTCCAACCTCATGAAGGAGGTGCTCACCAAGACCCCCGAAGATGCGGATTTCATCACCATCGGCGCCAAGCTCAACCCCCAGATCGCCAAGGCTGGCCGCAATCTCGTGGCCTCCTTCTCCCTGGGAGACGACTTCACGGATTCCGACCTCAAGCCCGTGCTGGACCACGTGCGCGACGCCTTCACGGACGGCACGTACCGGCAGGTGCTGGTGGCCTACCAGAGCTTTGTGAACGTGATGGTGCAGAAACCGTATGTGGCGCCGCTGCTGCCCATCACCAAGGAGGAGCTGATGGCCGTGGCCTCCACGGACGACGTGCCGGATTCCGACAACGGCAACTTCATCCTGGAGCCCAGCCCCGCAGAGCTGCTCAACGCCATTCTGCCGCTCTATTTCAGCAATGCCATCACCCAGCTGGTGCTGGAGGGCAAGGCCTCCGAGCAGTGCGCCCGCATGGTGGCCATGAAAGCCGCCACGGAGAACGCCAAGACCCTCATCGGAGACCTCACTCTCGAATACAACAAGGCCCGCCAGGCCCAAATCACCAACGAACTTCTCGAAATCACCACCGCCATGAAGGCCATGGAATAAAACACCACCATCCCCCTCACTATGAACATCGGTAAAATCGTCCAAATCATCGGCGCCGTCGTCGACGTCGATTTCTCCGGCGCGCAGATGCCCGCCATCTACAACGCCCTCACCGTCACCTACGAGGTGGACGGTCAGCCCAAGACCCTCACCCTGGAGGTGGAACAGCACCTCACAGACGGCTGGGCCCGCACCGTGGCCATGAGCTCCACAGACGGCCTGAAGCGCGGCATGGAAGTGGTGGATACCGGGGCTCCCATCTCCGTTCCCGTGGGCCCGAAAGTGCTGGGCCGCATCTTCAACGTGCTGGGCGAGACCGTGGATGAAAAGGGCCAGCTGGAGGACGTGAAGCGCTACCCCATCCACCGGGATGCCCCCTCCCTGGAGGAGCAGGCCACCTCATCAGAGGTGCTGGAATCCGGCATCAAGGTCATCGATCTCATCTGCCCCTTCCTGAAGGGCGGCAAGGCCGGTTCCTTCGGCGGTGCCGGCGTGGGCAAGACCGTGCTCATCATGGAGCTCATCAACAACATTGCCAAGGCCCACTCCGGCCTCTCCGTCTTCGCAGGCGTGGGTGAGCGCACCCGTGAGGGCAACGATTTCTACAACGAGATGTCAGAATCCGGCGTCATCGACCAGGAGCACCCGGAAAACTCCAAGGTGGCTCTCGTCTACGGCCAGATGAACGAGCCCCCGGGCGCGCGTCTCCGCGTGGCTCTCTCCGCCCTCTCCATGTCGGAGTACTTCCGTGATGAGGAGAACCGAGACGTGCTGCTCTTCGTGGACAACATCTTCCGCTTCTCCCAGGCCGGTTCCGAGGTGTCCGCCCTGCTGGGCCGCACGCCTTCCGCCGTGGGCTACCAGCCCAACCTCGCTGAGGAAATGGCCGGCCTGCAGGAGCGTATCACCTCCACCCGCAAGGGCTCCATCACCTCCATGCAGGCCGTCTACGTGCCCGCAGACGACTTGACGGACCCCGCACCCGCCACCACCTTCTCCCACCTGGATTCCACCGTGGTGCTGGAGCGCGCGCTCGCCGCGCAGGGCATCTACCCCGCCGTGGACCCCCTCGCATCCACCTCCAAGGCCCTCACCCCGGAGCTGGTGGGTGAGGAGCACTACCGCGTGGCCCGCGGCGTGCAGCAAACCCTGCAACGCTACAAGGACCTCCAGGATATGATTGCCATTCTCGGCATGGACGAGCTCTCCGAGGCCGACAAGCTCACCGTGAGCCGCGCCCGCAAGATCCAGCGCTTCCTCTCCCAGCCCTTCGCCGTGGCAGAGGTCTTCACCGGCATCAAGGGCCAGTACGTCCCCGTGGCGGAAACCGTCCGCGGTTTCGCTGAAATCCTGGACGGCAAGTGGGATGCCGTGCCGGAAGGCAACTTCTACATGAAGGGCGGTATCGACACCGTGGAGAAAGCCTGACCTCACCAGCCATGCACCTCAAAATCATCACGCCGCTGAAAACCGCACTGGATACCGGGGTCCTCGGTATCCAGCTCCCCGGCACAGAGGGTGAGATGGAAATCCTCCCCGGCCACGCCGCACTCATCTCCTCCGTTGCCAACGGTGAGCTCGTCTACCGCGCCGCCGCAGACGGCGCACGCAAGAGCCTTTTCGTGGGCGGCGGCTTCCTTCAGGTGGAGCATGATCACATCCTTCTGGTCACGGACACCGCGCTGGAGGCGAACGACATCAACACCGACACCGTGGAAGAGGCCATTGCCCGCGCCAAGGAAGCCATCAAACACGCCTCCTCCGTCATGTCGCGTGAAGAGCTCACCTTCCTGGAAGCCTCCATCTCCAAGCAGATGGCCATGCTCGACTTCCGCAAGAAATACCGCAGGTAGCCCCCCCGTCCCCGCCGCATCATCCCTATGCCCCGCAAAAGCGGGGCTTTTTTTTTGCAAAAATGCGCCAACGGCGCACCAACTTCCCCATACATTGTACTTTGTACATTGTACATT
>JAZUGI010000014.1:0-15893 GCA_045641125.1 Akkermansia sp. | reverse complement strand
CTTGGACATCAAGTGCCGCCAGAGCGGCCTCTCCCCGGATGCGATTGTCATTGTGGCCACCATCCGCGCGCTCAAGATGCACGGCGGCGTCAACAAGAAGGAGCTCGATCCCCCCAACGCGGAGGCCGTGCGCAAGGGCCTGGAGAACCTGGCCGCGCACATCTCCAGCGCCAAGCTGTACAACCGCCCGGTCACCGTGGCCATCAACCTCTTTGCCGCCACCGACACGGAGGAGGAGATTGCCGAGGTGAAGAAGCTCTGCGCGGAAATGGGCGTGGGCTGCGCCGTGGCCAACGTCTTCGGTGAGGGCGGGCAGGGTGCCAAGGAGCTCGCCGCCATCGTGGCGGAGAGCATCGACAAGGCCGACAACCCGCCCTTCAAGTGCCTCTACGAGCTGGATATCCCCGTCAAGGACCGCATGGAGACCATTGCACGCAAGATTTACGGCGCGGATGGCGTGGTGCTCACCAAGGCCGCGCTCAAGAAGCTGGAGCTCATGGAACGCAACGGGCTCACCAACCTGCCCGTCTGCATGGCCAAGACCCAGAACTCCCTGAGCGACGACGCCACCCTGGTGGGCCGCCCCAAGGGCTTTGTTATCACCGTGCGCGATTTCGAGATAGCCAACGGCGCGGGCTTCCTGGTGGCGCTCACCGGTGATATCCTGCGCATGCCGGCGCTGCCCAAGGAACCCTCCGCCAAGGCCATCAAGGTGGAGGCGGACGGCACCATCACCGGCATGAAAGGCTGACCCCCTGCAACACCGCACCGCTATGAAGGCCACTCTCTCCATCATCGGCACCCTGCTGGCTGCAGGGTTTGCGTATGCCCTGCCGGAAGCGCCCTCCCTGGAGGCGGCCATCCCGGTGGCGCAGGCCCAGCACCGCACCATCCTGCTGGATTTCACCGGCAAGGAATGGTGCCCGCCCTGCATCTACCTGCGCACCAAGATATTCGATTCCCCGGAGTTCGACAAACTCACGCATGACCAATACCTGTTGGTGGAAGTGGTGTTCCCGCGCCTGCCGGAGGCCGTGGCCGCCATGCCCAAGGAGCAGCTGGATGCAAACGAGGCCCTGCTCGCATCCTACAACATCACCGGCGGCTTCCCCACCGTGGTGCTGCATGATGAGAACGGAAAGCCCTTCGGCGTTATCAGCAGCCCCCGCCAAACCGTGCAGGAGTACGTGGCGGAGCTGGACAACATGCAAAAGCTGCGCACCGCGCGCGATGCCGCCTTTGCCAAGGCCCGGGGCCTGCAGGGCCTGGAGCGCGCCAAGGCGCTCGCGGAGGGCCTGAACGCCATCCCCAAGCTCTGCCGCTACAAGTACCCGGAAGTGGTGCAGGAAATCAGCTCGCTGGACCCGCAGAACACCCTCGGCTATGCACGCTTCATTGCCAACCGGGATGAGCTGCAGCAGCAGGGCAGGGACCTAGAGGGCATCCTCACTTCCTTCACCGGCAAATTCTCCCCGCAGGACGTGGCCGCCATGCAGGAGCAGCTCAACAAATTCCTGGGGCGCGAGGACCTGTACCCGGAAATCCGCCAGCAGGCCCTGCGCGCCCTGGGTGACAGCTACTCCTTCATCCGCGGGGATTTCAACGCCCTCCTGCAGATGGTGGAGTGCTACCGCCGGGCAGAGGCCGCCGCGCCGGACACCAAGCTGGGCGAGCGCCTGCGCAAGAACCTGAAGTATTATGATGAACAAATGCTGCCCGCCATGCGCAAGGAAATGGAGCAGCAAAAGAAGAACACCCCCTGACGTATGTGGAACTCCCTTACCTGTTTCCTGGGCATGCTGGCGGATACCGCCCCCGCCGCCGATAGCCACACCATCTTCGGTATGGATCCCGCCACCCTCACCGGCGGCGGGGCGGCCGCCGTGCTCGGTGCCGTCTGGGCCTTCTTCAAGATCATCCGCAAGGTCGTCGGCACCCTCTTCATGCTTTGCGTGGTCTATCTGGTCATGAAAACCGCCTTCGGCGTGGATATCGCCCAGTACATCACCCCCCTGTTCAAGTAACGGGCGGGAGGGTGCCGGGGGAAGCGGCGTTATCGCCAGCTTTCCGGGAAGTGCCACACATCCAGGGGGTTGATGATGTTCACAATGATGTTCAGCGGCCAGTCCACCGCCAGGTGCACGATGCCGCCGGCAATGTAGTTCAGCGGGTGCACCTTGCGCGCCGGGAGGTCCGCCATGTAGTCGCGCAGGCAGTCGGGGTAACCCCATTCGGGGACGTTCCGCGGGTAGAGGTACAGGCTGTTCCTCGCATTCATCCTCTCGTCCCCTTCCAATTCGGATACCTTTACCGCGGCGGCGCGGGCAAAGTCGAACTCATCAGCAGGGATGTAGGGGGAGGTGCCGTTTTTGACTGCGGGATGCACCTGCACCATGATTTCCCGCCGTTCCGTGGGTTCCCCCACCGTTTCCTCCGATGAAAAATCGAAGACCGCGACGCCGTCGAAGTAGAGCCACCGGTGCCAGGCCGCCACATGCGTGATGGGCGCGTAGGCGAGCGTGGCGCGCTCATACAGCTTGCCGTCCAGCCGGTACAGCACGGTGTTCCATATGGCAGTCACCCGCGCCTTTACCGGCATGTCTTTCTGCGCATCCCTGGCATCCCAGTTCAGCAGGGCCACCTCTGCCCCGCGCAGGCGGATCTTGTCCCCGTAGTGGAAAGTTTCGCACGCGGAAAGCAGCAGTGCCGCTGCCAAGAGGAAAAGGCGCGCCAGTTTCACCGGAAGATGATTTCGTCCATTCTGTTTCATACGTCTTGCCTCAGCAGGTGAGGGCGTTCTTGGCCAGGCCGGCCAGGGAGGTCTCACGGTAGCCTGCGGCCAGGCTGCGCCCGGTTTCGTACATGGTGGCAATCACCTTGTCCAAACTCACGAAGTGCGAGCCGTCGCCGCGCAGGGCAAGGCGCGCGGCATTCACGGCCTTGACGGCGCCAATGGCGTTGCGCTCGATGCATGGCACCTGCACCAGGCCGCACACGGGATCGCAGGTGAGGCCCAGGTTGTGCTCCATGGCAATTTCCGCTGCGTTTTCAATTTGGGCGTTGGTGCCGCCCATGGCGGAGACAAGCGCACCCGCCGCCATGGAGCAGGCCACGCCCACCTCTCCCTGGCAGCCTACCTCCGCGCCGGAGATGGACGCGTTTGCGCGGTACAGGGAACAGATGGCGGAGGCGGAGAGCAGGAAGTTGCGCACACCGGCCTCCACATCCACGCCGGCCTCCTTGTAGCCCACGCGCACAAAGTAGCGCAGCACGGCGGGCAGCACGCCCGCAGAGCCCATGGTGGGGGCGGTGACCACGCGGCCGCCGGCGGCGTTTTCCTCCGCCACGGCGAAGGCCCACAGGTTGAGCCAGTCCATGTTCACCAGGGGGTCCAGCTGGGTGGCGAGGAAGCGCTCCTGCATGCGCTTGAGGATGCGCGGTGCGCGGCGCGCCAGGTGCAAGGAGCCGGGCAGGTGGCCTTCCGCCGCCAAGCCGCGGTCTATGCTTTCCATCATCACGTCATACACCAGGCGGATGCGCACGTTCACCTCGTGCACGGGGCGCAGGGAGGATTCATTCACCATCACCAGCCCGGCGAGCGTGACCTGGTGCTTGTTGCAGAAGCTCATCATCTCGTCGCAGGTGCCGAAATCGTGCGGCACCACGGGAGCGTCCCCGTCCTCCGTCTGGCCCATCTCATCGAGCCTGCGCACAGAGCCGCCGCCCACGGAGAAGAAGGTTTCCTCCAGCAGGAGCTCGTCCTGCTCCCCGAAGGCGTAGAAGCGCATGCCGTTGGGGTGCTCCTCCAGGCTTTCCTGCATCTTGAGCTCGATATCGCTCTCTGCGCAGAAGGCAATGGGGTGCTCCCCGCCGAGGTTGAGCGTGAGGTCTCCCGGGTTCACGTGGACCTTGTGGGGGTCCATGCGTTCGGCATCATAGCCCAGCAGGCCGTACACCACGGCACCGGGCGTGCCGTGCCCTTCTCCCGTGAGCGCCAGTGATCCGTACAGGTTCACCTTCACGCGCTTCACGGAGTGCAGCGCGTTGCGCTCCCGCAGGTCCTGCACAAAGCGTGCCGCGGCCCGCATGGGCCCCATGGTGTGCGAGCTGGAGGGGCCTATGCCGATGGAGAAGACGTCGAAAAAGCTGGTGTACATGTCGCGCCCATTGTATCGCGTCGGCGGGGCGGGGTCAACCCGTGTTCTTCTGTCATAATACCCGCCACCGCTTGAAAAGCGGCGTTCGGGTGGTATAGTGAAGCCGTCACCCTGATACGGGGTGTAGTTAACTCAAACCAATCTGATTATGGAGATACTTCACGATAAGGACGCCGATGTGAGCGTTCTGAACGGACGTACCGTGGCCGTCATCGGCTACGGCGCACAGGGGCGCGCACAGGCGCTCTGCATGCGTGACAGCGGCGTGCATGTCATCATCGGCATTCGCCCCGGCAAGAGCTGGGATGCTGCAACGCAGGACGGTTTTGAAGTGATGCCGGTGGACGAGGCCGCGGCGAAGGCGGACATCATCCACCTGTTGCTGCCGGATGAGAAGCACGGCGAGGTGTACGCGAGCCAGATCAAGCCGAACCTGGCGGCGGGCAAGACGCTTTGCTGCTCCCACGGATTTGCATACGTGTTCAAGACGATTGAGCCGCCTGCAGACGTGGACGTGATCATGGTGGCCCCGAAGGGCCCGGGCACGGAGGTGCGCCGCGTGTTCGAGGAAGGCTTCGGCTGCCCCGGCCTGATAGCCGTGTTCCAGGACCCGAGCGGCCGCGCCCGCGCCACGGCGCTGGCCATTGCCAAGGCAGAGGGCCTTACCCGCGGCGGCGTGCTGGAGTGCACCATGGCCCAGGAGACCTATGAGGACCTCTTCGGCGAGCAGAACGTGCTCTGCGGCGGTCTGGTGGACCTCATGAAGTACGGCTTCGAGACGCTCATCGAGGCGGGCTACCCGCACGAGATGGCCTACTTCGAGTGCGTGCACGAGGCCAAGCTCATTGTGGACCTCATCTACAACGGCGGCATCCAGCGCATGAACAGCGTCATCTCCAACACCGCCGAATTCGGCGAGTACTACAACGGCCCGCAGATCCTGGGCCCGGAGGTGAAGGCCAAGATGAAGGAGAGCCTGCAGCGCATCGAGAGCGGCAAGTTCGCCAAGGACTGGCTGGCGGAGGCTGCCGCCGGCGCCCCCAACCTGCAGGCCAAGCGCGCCGCCCTGGCGGAGCACCCCGTGGAGATTGTGGGCAAGAAGATCCGCTCCCTCTTCGAGCGCAAGTAAAACCTGTTTTCCGGCGGGGTTGCGGTTCGCTGCAACCCCGCCGTTTGCTTTTCCTCCTTGCCGCCGCCCATGGATGCCATCCGCATAGAGAACGCCAGCGTGTACCTCTCCGGCAGGGAGGTCCTGCACGGTATCAACTGGCGCGTGGAGCAGGGTGAACGCTGCTTCATCCTGGGTGCCAACGGTGCCGGCAAGACCACGCTGGTCCGCATGCTCATGGGGTACGCCTGGCCCCTCTTCGGTGCCACCGTAGAGGTTCTGGGCCACCGGTTCGGCACCATCAATCTCCAAGAGCTGCGCAAGCGCATTGCCTGGGTCAGCCCGCTCATGCACCAGTGGCTCGGCCAGCGTGACTGGACCGGCCGGGAGATGGTGCTCTCCGGGCCGGATGCCACCATCGGCCTCTTCCGCACACCCACCGCCGCAGAGGAGGCCCGCGCCGCAGAGCTGCTCGCTTCCCTCCGCGCGGAACACCTGGCAGACCGCACCGTGGCCACCATGAGCTCCGGAGAGCAGGTGAAGGTGCTCATTGCCCGCGCGCTCATGACGCGGCCGGATTTGATGATTCTGGACGAACCCAGCGTGTTCCTGGACATTGCCGGGCGAGAGTTCCTGCTCGGCGCCATCTCCGATTTGGCCGCGCAGCGCCCGGAGCTCACCATCATCTTCATCACCCAGCGCATAGAGGACATCCTGCCCGCCTTCTCGCGCGGCCTCATCCTGCGGGAGGGAAACATCATTGCCCGCGGTTCTCGGGAAGAGGTGCTTACCGAGCCCATCCTCCGCCGCACCTTCGACCTCCCCATCCGCCTCATCAAGGCCGCCAACGGCCGCCTCTGGTCCATCATGGACTAGGTGCTTGTCATCCTCCCCTTCCAGGGCAGGGCACCCCGCAGTTGGGCCATATTCGGCAAGGGTGACACCTTGCCATAGCAGACATGTTGAAAAAACGGGGGTAAATGCGTTCTATACGCATGGAAGGAGAATTTCCACTATGAAGACATCACTCATATTAGCAGTCGTTTCCGCCCTGCCGCTTCTGGCACAGGAACCCGCCCCCCAGCAGGAGACCCCCGCCGCCCCGCAGGGTGAGCAGGCACCCTCCCAGGGGATGCACAGGAACCGCGGCCACCACATGCAGGGCCCCCGCGGCCAGCACCGCGGCATGATGAACCCAGAGCAGCAGAAGCAGATGCCCGAGAAGTTCGACGCCGACAAGGACGGGAAGCTCTCCGAGGAGGAGCGCAAGGCCATGCGCGAGGAGTTCATGAAGAACCGCCCCCAGATGCCCGGCCGCCCCGGTGCCCAGGGCCCGCAGGGCCCCCGCCGCGGCATGATGGACCCCGAGCAGCAGAAGCAGATGCTCGAGAAGTTCGATGCCGACAAGGACGGCAAGCTCTCCGAGGAGGAGCGTAAGGCTGCCCGCGAGGAGTTCATGAAGAACCGCCCCCAGATGCCCGGCCGTCCCGGCGCCCAGGGCCCGCAGGGCCACCGCCGCGGCATGATGGACCCCGAGCGGCAGAAGCAGATGCTTGAGAAGTTCGACACCGACAAGGACGGCAAGCTCTCCGAGGAGGAGCACAAGGCCATGCGCGAGGAGTTCATGAAGAACCGCCCCCAGGGCCCCCGCGGCCCCCGCGGTCACCATGGTCCGCAGGGCCGGCAGCAGGGTGAGCAGCCCCAGGCTCCCGCCCAGCCCGCTCCCCAGGAGTAACCAGTCTCCCCATCCCCCATTTCAAGGCCCGCCAGGCTCCAAGCCTGCGCGGGCCTTTTTCTTTTTGCAACGCGTTTGTTGCAAGTCGCTTGAAACACCTTGTAATTATACTTTCAAGATGCTGTCATCTATCTTGAAAGCATAATTGCAAGATATAAAAACATACTTAGAGAGAAAGGCCAAGGAAACGCCTTGACTCCCATGGGGAGATTTTTTAGAATGGCGGCATGGAGTACAGGACGCGATACCCGGAGGGCGAGGAGCTGGAGCGCATGATGGTGGATGCGGGGCTGGGGCAGCTGCACCGCCAGAGGCTCATCCTGGTGGCGGTGATGGTGCTGACAGTATCCGTTCTCAACAGTCTGCTTGATTTCAACACGACAACGCTTTGGGTGGCGATAGGCTTTTCCGCAGTGGTGCTTGTGGGGGTTGAAATGGCTTGGCGCGCGCAATTGCGGCGGAATGCCAAGAGGCAGGTGCCAGTGTTCGGCGGGCGGGAGACGGTGGTCACGGTGTCGGATGCCGGCCTGCTGCTGGAAACTCCCGCCACTCATTCATCCATGTACTACCCCTGGCCGCTGGTCTCCAAGCCGCAGTTGTACCGGAAAGACACTGTGTTGGGCTTTTTCACCCCTACGCAGCTGTATGCCATAGCCCTGCACGGACTGGATGCGGGACAGCGCGCGGAGCTGCTGCGGGAGGTGCAGGAGCATGCCGGCAAGGCGGGCGGCGAGCCTATCCCGCCGCCCATGGACACGGCCCGCGCGCATACGCTCGATATCACCGCGGGGCAGCGCGCGGAGGCGTGCGATATCACTGCTGCGCGCATTTGCCCGGTTTGGTTGACACTCATCCGCTGCGCGGTGCTGGCGATTCTCGCCTGGTCTGCCGGACAGCAGGCGGCAGAGCTTGTGCAGGCAGACTGCCAGGTGGCATCCAGCGGCTTCATCTTGATTGGTATCCTGGCGTTTTGCACGTGGATTGTGTTCAGCTACCTGCTGCATCCAGGGCGGCAGCTGTTGCGGGCTGCCTCCACGCCCGCGGCGGCGCGGGTGCGCAGCCGCAGCTACCTGTTCGACACGGAGGGGCAGCGCCTGCAGGCCGCGGGCGGTGAGGGCTCCTGGGCCGTGACCGGGCTGGACCGGGTGGAGGCCGTTTGCCGCGGCAAGAGCTGCCGCGTGCTCTTCATGAACGGGCAGGCGAGTGGGCTCACGCTGCCGCTGGATGCGGAGCTGCCGCCCGCGCTGCCGGCGGAGCTTCCCGCGCCGCGCCGCAGCCGCTTGTTCATTCCCGCCCTAGTGGTGGCGGCGGTGCTTTTTGCCGTGTCCTTTCTCTACACCTGCGAGTCGGCCCCCGAGGAAGAGGAACTCTGCCCGGAGGAAGTGTATGAGGAGCTTCTGGCACCCATAATGGGTGACTGAGGCATCCGTTTTCAGCGGTCCATGCCGCGGCGGCCCTGAATGGCCCGCATGAGGGTCACGGCATCCGCATGGCTGAGCCCTGCGCCTGCGGGCATGCCCTGGGCAATGCGGGAAACCTTGCAATCCAGCGGGGCCAGCTGTTCCGCCAGGTAGAGGGCGGTGGCCTCTCCCTCCACATCGCTGCCCACGGCCAGGATAACCTCGCAGCCTGGCAGCGCGCGCACGCGCTCCAGCAGCTTCTCCACGGCCAGGTCCTCCGGCATCACGCCGTCCAGCGGGGATATCTTGCCGCCCAGGCAGTGGTAGAGCCCGCGGAACGAGCCGGAGCGTTCGATGGGCAGCACATCCGTGGGCTGCTCCACCACGCAGAGCAGGTGCGTGTCGCGCGCATCATCGCTGCAGGCGGCGCAGCGTTCCCCCTGCGGGGCAAAGAACCCGCATTCCGGGCAGGTGGAAACGGTATCCGCCGCCTGCACCAGGGTGGTGGCCAGGGTGCGGGCGTCCTGCCGGCCCTGCTGGAGGAACCAGAGGGCGAGGCGCTCCGCACCGCGGCTGCCCACGCCGGGCATGCGCTTGAGCGCGGCAATGAGCTCCTGCACCGCCTGGGGGTATTCCTGCGCTTTCATGGCAGGCGCGACCGCACGTAGCGGTAGTAGATTTTTTTCAAGAGGGGCTTGCTTTCCACCCCCAGCCAGGTGAGCAGCACGCAGATGCAGGGCGCGCTCATGTTCAGCACGCCGTGCCACAGCACGCACAAAATGCCCGGCAGCACCAGCGCCAGCAGCAGAAGCAGCGCGTACTGCGCCCGCTGCCGGAAACTTTTCTCCCGCAGCAGAAGCAGGGAAAGATACAGCGTGACCCCCACGCAGATGCAGAAGATGCCGCCGTTGCCCAGCAGGTCCACCTGCGCTTCCAGCGCATCCATGTAGAAGGGATCGCCCGCCAGGAAGCGTATCTGCTGCAGCCCCAGCTCGTATATGGCCCCGCTGAGCATGAGCACCAGGACAACGGCCAGCACGCAGAAGCTCAGTACCGCCCATTCCAGCAGAAGGCGGTCCCAGCTGCCGCGCCGCCGCGCAGGTCCAAGGCAGTCCAGCAGCCGCGCCGCGCGCGCCAGGATGGCATCTGTGATTTCAGGGGACATGCGGGTGGAGTGTGCCGCCGGCTACTCCGCAAAGCGCTTGACGACCAGGGTGGCGTTGTGCCCGCCGAACCCGAAGGAGTTGCTGAGCGCCACATCCACCTTGTGTTCGCGGCCCTGGTTGGGGCACACGTCGAGGTCGCACTCGGGGTCCTGGTTGAACACATTGATGGTGGGCGGGATGAAGTTGTCCTGAATGGCCTTCACGCAGGCAATGAGCTCCACGCCGCCGGCTGCGCCGAGCAGGTGGCCGGTCATGGACTTGGTGGAGCTGAGCACCAGGCCGTTTTTGGCGTGCTCCCCGAAGGTGCGCTTGATGGCCTTGATTTCGCAGATATCCCCCAGGGTGGTGGAGGTGCCGTGGGTGTTGATGTAGTCCACCTCCTGCGGCTGTATGCCCGCATGCTCCATGGCGAGCTCCATGCAGCGGCTGGCGCCTTCGCCCTCCGGCATGGGGGAGGTCAGGTGGTAGGCATCGCAGCTCAGGCCGTAACCGGCAAGCTCCGCCAGAATGCGGGCCCCGCGCGCCTGCGCGTGCTCCAGCGTTTCCAGCACCACTGCCGCCGCTCCCTCGCTCATCACGAAACCGTCGCGGTCCACGTCGTAGGGGCGGGAGGCCGTCGTCGGGTCGTCGTTGCGGGTGGAAAGGGCGCGCATGTTGGCGAATCCCGCCAGGCCGATAAGTTCGATGGGGGCTTCCGAACCGCCGCAGATCATGACATCCGCATCACCGAATTTCATGATGCGCCAAGCCTCGCCGATGGAGTGGTTGGAGGTTGCGCAGGCGGTGGAGATGCTCATGTTCGGGCCGCCGAAGCCGTATTCCATGGCCACCAGGCCGCTGGCCATGTTGGTGATCATGTAGGGGATGCAGAAGGGGGAGACGCGGCGCACGCCGCTCTCCAGCATGGTGCGCAGGTTCACGCCGTGAATGTGCAGGCCGCCGATGCCGGAGCCGATCATCACGCCCACGCGGGTGCGGTCCTCCTTCTCCGGGTCCAGCGCCGCATCCTGAATGGCCTGCGTGGCGGCTGCCATGGCCAACAGTTCGAAGCGGTCGCAGCGCCGCGGCGTCTTCGGGTCTTTCGTGAAATAGGGGGAGGGGTCGAAATCCTTTACATGTCCGGCGATACGGGCGGGGGATTCCGATGCATCAAAGGTATCCACCAGACTTATCCCGGAGCGGCCTTCCTTCATGGCTTTCCAGGTTTCATCCACGTTCAAGCCGAGCGGCGTCACGGCGCCCATCCCGGTGATTACGATTCGTCGTTCTGTCATGGCTGTTGTCATCTTATCTTGCCTTGTGGAGAGAGTCAAGCCCAAACGCCAATACGGGTCGGCGCGCGGTGGAAAGGCGCATCCGGCGGGGTGGCCGGATGCGCCTTGGAAAAACACCCCTGTGCAGGGTGGTTATTGCATGAGCTTTTCCTCTTGCGCCTTGCGGGCGCGGACAGCCTTCACCTGATAGAAGAGGTGGGGAATATCAGAGAAGGTGGCTTTGAGCTGGGATGCGGTCTCCGCCTTTTCCGGGCTGTCCGGCAGGGTGTCCAGCTCCGCCTGCAGGGAATCGCGCAGCTTGGCCAGGTCATCCTCGCTCTGGGCGGCGAGCACGCTGCCGGTCATCTTCATTTCCAGCAGCATGTGCATGTTCTCCGGCATCACGGTGGGCTTCAGCTCTTCCACGGTGGCCATGATTTCCTGCGGGTCGCGCCGCTGCATGAGCATGAGGGTGCGCTTCTTGATTTGTTGGCGCTGCTGCTCCACCTGGCGGCGGTGGGCAAAGCCCAGGGTGTCCTGCGGGTCTGCCTGAATGATTTGCTCCACGAGCGAGGTGGCGCAGGGGCGGGCATCCTTGTTCAGGGAGTCGTAGAACTCGCCCAGGGCCTTGAGCTTTTCCTGCCCGGTGAGGGCCTGGGCCTTTTCCAGCTTGGCCACGTTGTCCAGCCCCTCCTGCAGGAAGGGCTGCACCTCCTGCATGGCGGACTTGGAACCCAGGAAGCCGCCGGCCACATCCCCGCCGGGGGAAAGCACCAGCACGGTGGGGAAGGCGCGTATGGCGTAGCGGGTTACCAGCGCCTCGTTGCGTGCCTTTTCCTCCTCCGGCATCTTGTTGCCGTGCGGGCAGTCTATCTCCAGCAGAATGAACTTGTCCTTCACGAAAGCCTCAAACTCCGGCTTCTCAAAGACGTAGCTGTGCAGGTGCATGCAGGCGCCGCACCAGTCCGACCCCGTGAAATCCATGAGGATGGGCTTGTGCTCCGCGGCGGCCTTCTGCTTGGCGGTCTCCAAATCCGTGAGCCACTCCAGGCTGAACGCGGGGAGCACCAGCGCTGCCAGCGCCGCCAGGGTAAATGACTTGGCAAACATGGCGGAATCAGTGTTTCTGCTGGGCCTTGAAGTCCTGCATCTTCTTGAGCGTGCCGGCGGGGTCGGCGAACTGGTGGCGGATGGTTTCCATCACCTCCTCCTTGTCGCTCGGCAGGGCTTCCGCGTCCTTGAGCAGGATATCGCGGGCCTTGTTCATATCCTCCACGCTCTCTGCGGCAAAGAGCAGGCCGGTCATCTTCACCTGCAGCAGGGCCAGCCTGTTCTCCGGGTAGATTTTCGGCTCAAACTCCTTCACGATGTCGAGTATCTGCCGGCCGGTCATGCTGTACATCTTCTCCCCGGTGCGGGATTCCAGCTCCTGCGCCTGCACCTGTATGTCATGCTCCCCGCCCACCAGGCCCAGGGTGTCCTTCGGGTCCTTCTGGCGGATTTCATCATGCAGGGCGGCGGCGCAGGGGCGCACATCCTTGTTCATGGCCTGGTACACATCGTACAGGGCCTTGGCCTGCGCCGCGTCACCCTGCACGCGGCGGGCCTTCACCAGCGCGCGCGCGTTGTCCGCCGCCTTGTCCAGAATGGGTTTCACGGCATCCAGGGAGGGCTTGGCTCCCACAAAGCCGCCGGAAACGGCTCCGGAGGGGGTCATCACCAGAAGGGTGGGGAAGCCCGGTACGTTGTACTTCTTTGAAAGGTCCTGGTTCTTCTTCTTGAGCGCCGGATCAATCTTGGCGTTCATAGGTACATCCACTTTCACCAAAATAAACTTGCCTTCGGCATAGGCCAGGAACTCCGGTTTGTCGAGCACGTCCCTCTCCAGTGCCTTGCATGCGGAGCACCAGTCCGACCCGGTGAAATCCACAAGCAAGGGCTTCTTGGCCTCCTTGGCCTTGGCCTTGGCGGCATCGAAATCGGCCATCCACTCCGCACACCATGCGGGGGCCACCACGGCGGCCGCGCATGCCAATGTTATCAGTTGCTTGAACATACCGCCACTATACATAGCCGGTGGCGGCGTGTCAATCATCATTCTGCGTGTTTTTGCGGGGCTTGTAGGCGGTGGGGCGTGTTTTCTTCTTCTTGGGGTTGAAGAACTCCGGGTGTGCGGCGGCCCAGGCCTCGTAAAGGTCCGGGCGGTTGCGGCGGGTGCGCTCCACGGATTGCTCCAGTTTCCATTCCTCAATGGCCTTGTGGTTGCCGGAAAGGAAGACGGGCGGCACCTCCATGCCGCGGAACACGTTCGGCTTGGTGTAGGCGGGGGCCTCCAGCAGGCCGTTGGAGAAGGACTCTTCTATGCTGCTGCGCTCATCCCCCAGTGCGCCCGGCAGCAGGCGCGCCACCGCATCAATCACCACCACCGCGGCTATGGCACCGTTCGTGAGAATGTAGTCGCCTATGGAGAGCTCCAGGTCCACCAGGGTGTCGATGACGCGCTGGTCCACGCCCTCGTAGTGCCCGCAAAGGACGATGTAGTGGGCATCCCCGCCGTCCATGCAGGGGGCGGCCAGCTCCTCTGCCACGGGCTGGGAGAACACGCGGCCCTGCGGGGTCATCAGGATAACCTTGGTATTCTCCCGCCGCAGCTCTTCAATCGCCTCGAAGATGGGCTCGCACTTCATCAGCATGCCCTGACCGCCCCCGCACAGGTAGTCGTCTGTGCGGCGGTACTTGTCATGCGTCCAGTCCCGCAGCTGGTGGGCGCGCACAGTGATAAGCCCGCTCTCCGCCGCCCGCCCCATGATGCTCTGGGACAGCGGCACGGAGATGAGCTCCGGAAAAAGCGTCAGGACATCAATTTCCAACATGATGTAGATTTACAATTGACAATTGACGATTTACAATTTTGAACATTCGCGCGCCTGCGGCGCGTTGCTATTCCGATGTGGCACCAGATGAACGGGCTGTCTTGACGGATGCGGACATGATGAAGGATATTTCCCGGGCCTCCTGAAGAATGGAGTCCAGCAGTTCCTTTTTCATCAGCTCCGAGTCAACAATCAGTTCTATCCAGTACACGGATTCATCCGCCTCCTCCTCGCAGATTTTGAGTTTGTTAATAAAGTCCGGATGGCTTTTGCCTAGGCAGGCTGCACGGTAATTGGCACCCACGGATGTGCCGCAGCGTAACAACTGGGCACCTATGACTCGCCCCACTGTGTTTTTCGGCAATTTGCTGCACAGGCGTATCACGCGCAGGGCAAACTGTTTTGTTCGTGCCTGTAGCTCTCTTTTGTCCATAGTTTTGCGATTGTTTTTGAGGCGCATAAGGCGCGTGAGCGCCTTCCCATGCCTGCGCGCGGAGCGCGCCGAATTTCCTAAATTGTCAATCGTAAATTGTCAATTGTAAATCAAGCATTGGCGTTATGCCTGAGCATAGCCTCGATATACCCGTCGATGTTGCCGTCCATCACGTCCTGGATGTTGCCGGATTCGAACTGCGTGCGCAGGTCCTTCACCATCTGGTACGGCTGGAACACGTAGGAGCGGATCTGGTTGCCCCAGGCGATATCGCCCTTTTCGGAGTACTGGCGGTCGGCTTCCGCGCGCTTCTTGTCCTCCTCCAGCTGGATGAGGCGTGCCTTGAGCATGCGCATGGCCTCCTCACGGTTGCGGAGCTGGGAGCGTTGGGTCTGGCAGGCCACGATGATGCCGGTGGGCAGGTGGGTCAAGCGCACGGCGGTTTCCACCTTGTTCACGTTCTGGCCGCCCTTGCCGCCGGAGCGGTAGGTGTCCATCTTCACATCGGCGTCCTTCACCTCAATCTCGATGTCGTCGGAGATATCCGGCGTGGCGTCCAGCGAGCAGAAGGAGGTGTGGCGCTTGCCGGCGGCATCAAAGGGAGACATGCGCACCAGGCGGTGGATGCCGCGTTCGTTCTTGAGGTAGCCGTACGCGTACTCGCCGTCAATCTTGATGGTGACGGAGCGGATGCCGGCCTCGTCGCCATCGGTGCTTTCCATGATTTCGGTGGAGAAGCCGTGGCGTTCGCAGTAGCGCAGGTACATGCGCATGAGCATGCTGGCCCAGTCGCAGGCCTCCGTGCCGCCGGCTCCCGCGTGGATGGTGATGTAGCAGCCGGCATCATCATGCGGGCCGTTGAGCAGGGTGACCAGCTCAAAATCCTCCAGGCTCTTCTGCCAGGCATCGTACTCGGTCTTGGCCTCTGCAGCCATATCCGGCTCCTCGGCGGCCATTTCCACGGCCACCTCCACATCCTCCAGCCCCTTCTCCAGGGAGCGGAACTGCTCCAGGCGGCGCTTGAGGGGGTTCACCTCGTTCATCAGGGCGCGGGCGGCTTCCTGGTTGTCCCAAAAATCGGGCGCGCTCATGCGCTCGTCCAGCTCCGCCACCTTCTTTTCCATGCCGGCCAGGTCAAAGATAGCTCCCGAGCTCGGAAAGACGGCTGCGCATGGCCTCCGTGTCAAGCGTCGAGAGATCGATATTATTCGTCTGGTTTTCCATACGCGCGCAGTATACAGGCGCGCGGCGGGATTGTCAAACGCGGAAATCCGTGCTTGACCCCGCATGGCGGCAGGTGTACAAGTATCATTATGGCAAACAGAAGAGACTTTTTGGCAAAGGCGGGTGTGGCCGGCGGCGCGCTCGCAGCGGCGGCGCTCGGGGTGGAAGCTCCCGCGGAAACGGCTTCCGGCAGCTGCAAGGTGCTGCTCATCAACGGCAGCCCCCATGAGAAAGGCTGCACCTACACCGCGCTTTCCGTGGTGGCGGAAGAGCTGGAGAAGAACGGCGTGAAGGCGGAAATCATCCATGTGGGCAACGGGCCCACCTTCGATTGCACCGCCTGCGGATTCTGCCACCGCAGCGGATCCGGCAAGTGCGTGTTCAAGGAGGACGCCTGCAACGACATCATCGAGAAGGCCAAGGACGCCCAGGGTTTCGTGTTCGGCTCACCCGTGTACTACGGGCACCCCAGCGGACGCCTGCTGGGCGTGATGGACCGCCTGTCCGTGGCAGGCGGCCCGCCCCCCCCCCGCAAGCCCCGCGC
>JAZUGI010000013.1:0-13212 GCA_045641125.1 Akkermansia sp. | reverse complement strand
TCATGGTCGCCGCCAGGAATGATTACGCCCTAGTGGAGATCCTGCTGAAAGCCGGCGCCAACGCCAAGGCCGTCGACAAGAACGGAAGGACCACCGTTCATTGTGCCGTCATGAACGAGGATGCCGGCTGCATCAAGCCCGTCATCGCCGCCGGGGCGGATCCCAAGGCGGCGGACCATGAGGGATGCACGCCCCTGCATCTGGCCGCCATGAACTCCCGCACGGAGAGCCTGGCACCCCTCATCCGCGCCGGCGCGGATATCAATGCCAAGGACGATAACGGGAAAACCGCCCTCGACTACGCTACCGAGTTCGGTGACGAGGAGGGCGCGAACATCCTCAAAGCAGCCGCCGACGGCACCCTGCCTCCCGACGAGGAAGGTGAGGAAGAGTAACCCCGCCGTTTTCGATTTTTTTGCAAAAAACGAGTCATATATACTTGACCAAGCCCCTCTCGTGCGCTAACTTATTACAAGCCCTGAGGGCTTTTTCCAACAACTATAACCAATAGATACAATGAAAGCAAAGCACTATATCGCAGCAATTCTTGCCGCAGGAACTGTTCTGGTGCCCTCTTGCACCTCCATGTCCAACTACGACCGCATCTCCTTCGATGACCTGGGCGGAGTCCACGAGACCATGCCCGGCAAGGTCATAGCCGCCCGCTACGTCCGCGCGAGCGCCTCGGACGAGACGAAGGGCTGGAGCAGCCTGGCCGGCGCGGCAGTCGGCGCAGGCACAGGCCAGCTTCTGGGCGGCGGCTCCGGCCGCGTGGTCTCCACGGTAGGCTTTGGCCTGCTGGGCGGCTTGGCTGGCCGCGGAGCCTCCGAAGCCGTTGGCACGCATGCGCAGGAGCTCACCGTGAGGGTGGACGGCTCCAAGAAGACCTACACGGTCACTCAGCCCATCTACAAGCAGTTTGGCGCCATTCCCGTGGGAACCCGCGGCATGCTGCATGTGGGTAACGGCCGCTCCCGTTTCGTTCCCAACTAAAGAACGCAAACACCACCTGATATCAGGCCACCCGATGCAACGCCTACACAACGCTTCTCGGGTGGCCTGTTCTTTTCCAAACAACAAACAACAACATTATGGCATACACTGAAACAACCACTCAGAGCTGGGGCAGCCGGCTCGGCGATTCCATCAAGGGTATCGTAATCGGCCTCATCCTCTTTCTGGTGGCCTTCCCCCTGCTCTTCTGGAACGAGGGCAACTCCGTGAAGGTGGCCCAAGCCCTGGAGGAAGGGCGCGGTGCCACCGTGGAGGTGGAGGACATCACGAAAATCAACCCGGAAATGAACGGCAAGCTGGTGCACATGTGCGGAGATGCCACCACGGAGGACGTGCTGAAGGACTCCGAATTCTGCATCGACCACAACGGCATCATGCTGCGCCGCAGCGTGCAATACTACCAGTGGGTGGAGCACTCCCGCTCAGAGAAGAAGAAGAACCTGGGCGGCAGCGAGACCACCGTCACCACCTACACCTACGAGAAGAAGTGGTGCGACAGGCCGGAAAGCTCCGCCAATTTCAAGGAGGCCGGGCATAACAACACGGTCTTCTTCAATGAGGCAGACGACCAGGAGCAGCGCGCGGAAAACGTGAAGTTCGGCGCTTTCAAGTTCTCCTCCGGCATGATCAACAAGATTGGCAATGAGAAGACCTACTCCCTGGGCGAGTACAAGGTCCCGGAGAAGCTCAAGGGCCGCGCCCGCGTGGCAGACAAGTACCTGTACATCGGCCGCCCCGTGCAGGGTGCGGTGAGCGCCCCGGCCGCAGTGGGCTTTGGGCAGCAGGGAGCGCTGGCGGCACGTGACGCTGCCCGGAATGCAGCCGCGAATGCGCAGCAAACGGCACCTGTGGACGTGGAGCGCACCAAGCTGGAGATTGCCCAGCTGAACCTGCAGGTGCAGCAGCAGCAGCTGGTGCAGAAGGACCCCGCCGCCACGGCCGAGCAGAAGCAGGCGGCAGAGCTGGCCATTGTCCGCCTTCAGGTGGATATCCAGCAGAAGGAGCTGCTGATCAAGCAGGCGGAAGCCGCCAAACTGGCAGCCGCCCAAGCCAAGCCGGCGGAGACTCCCGCCGTGCAGCAGGCCAAGCTGGAGCTGGAACGCCAGCGGCTCAACCTGAAGCAGCTGCAGCTCAACCTGCAGAACCCCAATGTTCCCGCCGAACAGCGCCAGACCATTGAAAACTCCGTCAAGCAGATGGAGCTTGCCATCCAGCAGGCGGAACTCAACGTGAAACAGGCGGAGCTCGCCGCCCAGGCAGCTGCCCCGCAACCCCAGCCCGCGGCTCAGCCCCAGCCCGCCGTCCAACAGGTTGCCCAGCAGCCCATCATGGAGGCGGAAACCTGCAGCGTGGATCCCTCCAACCCGCAGGTTGGTGATGTGCGCATCACTTGGGAAGCCATCGGCCCCAAGGAAGCCGTGAGCATTGTCTACGTGCAGTCCGGGGATACCTTCACTCCCTACCACGCCAAGAGCAACAGGGATGTGGCCCTGCTGGGCATGGGTACCCAAACGGCGGACGACCTGTTCACCACGGCGGAGCGCAACAACGTGATCTTCACCTGGCTGCTGCGCGTGGCCGGCTGGTTCCTCATGTTCATTGGCCTGAGCATGATCTTCCGCCCGCTTTCCGTGCTGGGAGACGTGGTGCCGTTCATCGGCACGCTCATCGGTGGGGCCTCCTCGGCCGCGGCGGCTGTGCTGGCACTCATCCTGAGCCTCATCACGATTGCCATTGCGTGGATCTGGTACAGGCCGCTGCTGGGCATCACCATCCTGGTGCTGGCCGCCGCGCTCATTGTCTGGCTCATCAAACGCAACAGACAGGCCAAGGAAGCCAAGGCCGCTGCGGAACAGGTGTAACCCCCGCAGCGCCCCTGCAAACAATCACAAGGCCCGGCCGGCACAATGCCGACCGGGCCTTCTTGTTGAAAGGATGCGGAATGTTTGCCCGGGCGCCTATGACTCTGCGCAGGCGCGCATGATGATAATGAGCACCACGATGAAGAAAACCCAGGTGCCGATGTTGCTCTCCTTTTTCGGCTTCGCCGTCTTGACCGGGAGGGATGGCTTGGGAAACCTGGCGGGCGGCACCGGGGGGTCCTCCTGGTTGCGGTCGGGCTGCTGGTTCCTTTCACGCTTGATCTGCTTCCAGCGGCGCTCGAATTCCTCCACGGCCTCCTGCGGGGTGATATCCGTCCGGGGTTCGTCTTTCGGGGGGAAGGTGGGCGGCAGGGGCGCGGGGCGCGCGGTGCTCACATGCGCGGGCTTGGCCGGCGTTGCGGCAACTTGCGGCAATTTGTGGGTGGGCAGCTCAATGGGCTTGGGTGTGACCGGCAACGAGGAAAGGGAGGGGTTCTGCACGGCGAATTCCTGCACGCGCGCCTCCTGTTCCTCAATCATGCGGTTGAGCTTCAGCAGCAGCTCCTCCGACATGGCGTCCAGGGCCTGCCTGGCGGCCTCCGTGGAGACTTCCGGCGGGTTGAAGGTATCGTTTTGCGGGGAATCTGGCATGGTGGGTAGGATAGGGGGTTAGCGGAAGCGCAGCTCGCCCTGGGGGCGCGGCTCGCTCGCGGGTTTGGGCTTGCTGCCGGGCGGCTCCATGGCGTTGAGCACGGCTGTGATGACGCGCTGGCGGTCGCCGCGGGCGTTCCAGACGATGTAGAGGAAATCTGCGGGGTGGATGTTGCCGTGGGTGCGCAGGAACTCCAGGTCCTTCACATCCCCGTAGCTCACCTCCGGCACCAGGGTGCCGAAGAGCTTGGCCTCCGCCTTGCGGATGAGGCGCGGCAGGTAGGGGATTTCGTGGTACTCCTCCGTCTCCGGCGGCAGGTCGTGCGCGAGCACGGGCTTGGCGTTGCCGTTGATACCGCGCTGTGTGGTGAGGAAGAAGGAGCGGCGCGCGGCGGCAATGAGCATGAGCGTGCCGGGAGAGGGCACGCCGTTCATGGCATAATCGCGCACATAGGCAAAGAATTCACCGGGCTGGTGCCCAATGGAGGTGAGGAACTTCACCTCGTTGGGCAGGAAGAAGTGGCCCACGTCAGTGCCGGGATTCGAGAGATAGCGGTTCACCGAATCCCGGAAAAGAGCCATGAACAGGTCATTCCATTCCATGCACGCAGTATAGGGGCACGCGCCCCCTTTGGCAAGAACAAAACGCGCGGCGCAGGTGCGCTAAAGCTCGACACGGCAGGGGCACGGTGGTATGATGGCGCGAGTATGAATCCTCCAGCCATAGCCATCGACGGTCCGGCGGCATCCGGCAAATCCACGGTTGCCAAGCTCATTGCCAAGGAACTGGGCTACACCTTCATCAACACCGGGGCCATGTACCGCGCGGTCACCTGGTACCTGCTGCAGCAGGGCGTGAACCCGGCGGATACCGCCGCCGTGTGCGCCAAGCTGCCCGGCATCCCCATCTCGTTCGGCAAGGACGGCAGCACCTCCTGCGTGCTGTACGGGGGGCGCATGCTCACGGACGAGCTGCGCTCGCCGGAGGTGAACGCCAACGTGTCCACCGTGGCGGCCATTCCGCAGGTGCGCGGGCTTCTGGTGGAAAAGCAGCGCGAGTACAACACGCGCGAAGCCGTGGTGATGGAGGGGCGCGACATCGGCACGGTGGTGTTCCCGCACACGCCGTTCAAGTATTTTGTGACAGCCTCCGAGGAGGTGCGCGCCGCCCGCCGCGCCGCAGAGGGTATCACGGAATCCATCTCTGAGCGCGACCGCAAGGATGCCCAGCGCAGCGTCTCCCCGCTGGTGCAGGCTCCGGATGCACTGCTGGTAGACACCTCCGACATGAGCATCGAGCAGGTGGTGGCGTTTGTGATAGCAGACATCCGCAAGAAGCTCGCCTAATCCCCTTTTTCACGTTTGCCATGGATTGTTCCCTTCTCTACATGATTGGCCACGCGCTGGCGCGCGGCGTTTTCCGCGGGGCTTTCCGCATCACCGTCATCAACCGCGAAAAGCTCATTGAGGACGGCCCGGCGGTGCTGGTGTGCAACCACCAGAGCTTCCTGGATCCGCCCATCATCGGTGCGCTCTACTCCAACCCCATCCATTTCCTCGCGCGCAAGAGCCTCACCAAATCCGCGTTCCTGCGCTGGGCCTTCCCGCACATCAACGTCATCACCATTGACCAGGCGCGGCCGGATCCCACCGCCATCATGCGCTTCATCCGCGAGGTGCGCGCCGGCAAGCGCGTGCTCATCTTCCCGGAGGGTTCCCGCACGCCGGACGGCGAAATCAAGGATGCCATGCCGGGCATCGGGCTCATCCTGAGCCGCCTGGGGCATGATATCCCGGTGCAGCCGCTGCGCATTGAGGGTGCGTACGATTGCCTGCCCATCCACTCCAACAAGCTGCGCCTGCTGCCCATCACCGTTTCCGTGGGAGCTCCCCTGCCCCTCACCGAGCAGGATTTGGCCGCCAAGGGGCGTGATGCCCAGCGCGCGCTGGGTGCCAAGATTATGGACGCCATCCGCGCCCTGCCCACCACCGTTTGATGCACCATGCTCACGCGCCTGCGCCTCAGCCGCTTCCGCTGCTACGGCAGCCTGGATTGGGAGATTCCCGCAGAAGGCGCGGTGCTGGTGGGCGGCAACGCGCAGGGCAAGACCTCCCTGTTGGAGGCCATCTGCCTGGCGCTCACCCTGCATTCCCCCCGCGCCACGCGCCTGGACCGCCTGGCCCGGCACGGGGAGGACAGCTTCGGCATTTCTCTGGAGGCGCATGACGCCACGCGCCGCCTGGTGTGGGCGCGCGGGCAGCGTCTCTCCCTGCGGCTGGATGGCGCGGATTGCGCGGACTACGCGGCCTTCCTCTCGGATTCCCCGCCCGTCACCTGGCTGGGCAACAGCGATATCATGCTGGTGCGCGGCGCGGCGGAGGAGCGCCGCAAATACCTGAACTTCCTGGGCACGCAGTGGCACCCCGGCTACCGCAGCGCCCTGCAGGCATACAACAAGGCGCTCAAATCACGCAACGCCCTCTTGCGCCACCCGCGCCGCAACCCCGCCGCCCTGCGCAGCTATGCAGAGGTGCTGGCGCAGCACGGTTCCGTGCTCATGGCCCTGCGGGAGCGCCTGCTCCAGCTGCTGCTGCCCCACATCAGCCACAACCACCGCCGCATCTCCGGCGGCACGCAGCCCGTGGGGCTCGCCTACCCTCCTTCAGCTCGGGAAAACCTTCTGGATGCCATCAATGCCGCCACCGAAGCGGACGAGCGCGCCGGCTGCACCACGGTGGGCCCGCACCGTGATGATTTCCTGCTGGAAATCGACCGTGCGGCGGCGGCGGAATACGCCTCAGAGGGCCAGCAGCGCACGCTTGCCACAGCCATGCAGATGGCGCAGTCTGACCTGCTGCAGGCAGAAACCGGGCTTGCCCCCATTCTCTTGATAGACGACATCTTCGGCGAGCTTGACACCGCGCGCCGCCAAGCCCTGCTGGCCCTGCTGCCGGAAAGCTCGCAGGTGTTTATCACCACCACCTCCGCAGACTGGGTGAAATCCGCCCCCCTGCCCCTCCGCAGGGTGGAGGGGCACTGTATTGCGGGGGAATAATCAATCCTTGCGGCCGCGCATCATCGAACCGTCGCTGATGAGGGTGCCGTCTGCGGAAACAGTGTAGACATCCGGCAGGTTGCCGCCGGCATTGCGGTAGCAGGGCAGCTTGTCCACGCCCTCGGAATTGCGCATCACACACGGGAAAGGTGCTTTGTACTTCTCCATGAATGCCTTGGCCTTCTCCACGGTGTCGTCTGCGCTGATAAGGATAATTTCTATGCCCTGCTT
The DNA here is from genome assembly GCA_045641125.1 of Akkermansia sp. GTDB lineage: Bacteria > Verrucomicrobiota > Verrucomicrobiia > Verrucomicrobiales > Akkermansiaceae > Akkermansia. The sequence goes on along the minus strand of JAZUGI010000013.1, from coordinate 6,398 downwards.
GCGCATTTCGGGATATCCCTCCACCAGGCCCGGCATCTTGAGGTTGCAAAACCTGCACCAGGTGGCGGACTGCATGTACTTGTAGGTCTTGGCCTTCAGATTGGGGCGGGCATCCGTAACGTAAGTAAGGTCCTTGAGCACATTGGCCACGGCGCTCTTCTGGCCCTTCTTCTGTGTTTTGGCCTCCTTCTTGGGCTCCTTCTTGTCGTTCTTCTTCACGGCAGGCTTATCCGCCTGTGGCTTGGCGCAAACCGGGGCAGTGCCCACAACACCCAGGCAAAGCATGCCCGCGAGCAAGAGAGATATGCGGTGACTCATCATGCTGTCAACCTAACCCATTTAGACCGCCGTGTCAAGCAGGTATCGCAAAAAAGCGCGGCGGGGGCGGGTGTGGCGTAAAAACTTGCGGGCGGCACGCATTTGCAGGTTGCATGCGCGCGGAAGATGTGCTAGCATGAAGACTGGCAAGCAACATTCGCCTCATCTGCTATGAAACGTACACTTATCGCCATCGCGCTCTCGGCATGCCTCACCACCGTCGCCGCAGCCAAGCAGCTTTACAACATCACGCTCTCCGACACGCAGCGCTACACGGACTGCTCCATCATCATCAAGAGCGAGACGGAGACCAAGTTCAACGGCACGGACAAGGATGGATTCATGATTTCCCGCACGGTCAAGAACGATGAAATCCTGGTGATGGCACCGGTGGTGAAGGAGGAGCCCGCACCCAAACCCGAAGCCAAGGAGCAGACGGAGGAACAGCCGCAGGCTCCCGAACAGCCGCAAGAGGAGGTGAAACCGCAAGACCCCGCCGCACAGGCCCAAGACCAGGCGCAGGAGCAGCCCAAGGCTGAGGAACCGGTGGAGGAGGCCACCCCGGTTGCCGATGCTGCCAGGGATTTCAAGGCCATTTCCGATTCCCTGCACGCCCAACTGGATGAGGCGGACAAGGCCATTGCCACCATCACAACTCCCAAGTTCTCACTGGAGCGCCGCGCCAAGCGCGTGCGCGACATGGTGGAGAGAAAGCTGGCAGAGGTGGAAACGATAGCCCAGCAGGTGCAGGAGGCCAAGGATGCCGCCAATGCCAAGGATGCCAAGCCTTTCTCCTTTGATATCGTCACCCCGGAGCAGCGCACCCAGTACGAGACGGACGGCAAGGCCGCCTACGATGCCATGGTGGCCGACATGAAGCCCGGCAAGAACAGCCGCCGCGTGGGCGGACTCTCCAAGTTCGAGGATTTGCGCAAGAACTTCAAGGGCATCCCGGAGTACAAGCAGGCCCATGCCTGGTACATCTCCACCCTCAAGGACCTGCGCAAGAAGTGGGGCAAGATGCGCGACGCGGAGGACACCCGCCGCCGCAAGGCTGTGGGCGAGCGCCGCGAGAGGATGGACCAGGAAGACGCCAAGGAGATTGAAAAGATTACCAAGATGCTGGCCGCCGAAAACGAGAAGTACGAGACCGCTTGGATCACGCCCTCCACACACAACGCCAGAATGCTGGAGACCGCCGTCTCCCGCGTGGAGGACGCCCTGCGCCGCAACAGCAACGAGACCATGCCTGATGCCGTGGGGCGCGTGCCGGAAATGCTCAAGACCTTCTGGGACGAGATGGACCAGGTGAAGGCTCTCATGGATGCCGGCGAATGCGCCAAGGCCAAGGAGCTCCTCAGCAAGAGCGACACCTTCAAGGAGCTCAACCGTCTCAACCGAGACCTGCTGCCGGAAACCTACCGCAAGCCGCTCCTGGACCAGCGCCGCGCCCTGGAGAATGCCGTGCGCGAACGCGAACGCGACATCCTGAGGGCCAAGCGCACGCTGGACAGCGCCACCGCTCGCCTGGACCGCGCCGTGGAGAATCTGAATCGCCAGATTGAGGGCCTCATGACCGATGTGGAACGCACGCTGCAGGCCAACGAGGAAAACAAGGAGGCCGAGAAGGCTCAGCAGGAGGACGAGGCCAAGCGCGCCGCAGAAGCCGAGGCCGATGAGGGCGAAGAAACCGGCGAAGATTCTGCCGACAAGCCCGCCGAGAAGGAAGCCGATACGCAGGCTGCCGATGAGGAGAAGGAAGCCCCCGCCGGGGACGATGGGGAGGCCAAGGAATGAACGGCGTGAAATGGATGCTCCCCGCGCTGCTGCCGGGGGTACTGCTGGTTCGGGCGTATGCGCTGGAGCCTGCGGTGGCGCAGGCGTTTGAACGCTACATGGCTGTACCCACCGCCATGCTGCCGGTGCTGCAGAAGGTGAAGGACAAGGCCACGGCGGATGCCGCCGTGCCGGAGCTGCAAAAGGCCATGGCCGCCATCTACGATGCCCGCAACGCGCTCCAGGATATCAAGCAGCTTTCCGAGGCCGACACCGCCGAGGTGAAGGAGCGCTTTGAAAAGCCCATGCGCGAGGAATGGGGCAAGCTCTACCGTGAAATCTTCCGCCTGCAGCAGGCCAAGTGCTACGAATCGGAAGAATTCTTCAAGCTTTTCAACTACATGTGCCTGATGCTGGAAAAATGAACATAGCCGCCACAGCCACCCTTCCCCTCCTGCTCTGTGCCGCCCTGGCGGCAGATGTTGCCGCCCCCGCACCGCAGCAGACGGAAGCCCAAGAAGTTTCCCCGGCAGAAAACCACGTCCGCGCGGGTGTGGTCATTCTGGCCAAGATACACGACGAGCTTGCCAAGGTGCAGGACCGCGACACCGCAGAGGCCGCCGTGGCCCCGCTCATGCGCCTGGGCGAGGAACTGACCCTCTGGGCCAAGGCCACCGCCGCCCTGCCCCCGCTGTCCGACTTGGAGCGCATGGAAATGGAAGACCGCTACATGCCGGTCATCAAGCGCGTCAACGAGCGCATCAAATCCCAGGGAGAGCGCATTGCCGCCGCGGAATTCTACGGCTCGCGCAACCTGCCCGCCGCGCTGGTGCACATTGTACAAGCCACCGCGCAGTAGGCTTGGCGTTCCCCTCCTCTCCATCATGAAACGCTGGCAGCTGCGGAGTCTGGTCATTATCATCCTGGGACTGCTCGGGATGGTGGCGCTCGCGTTCCGCCCGGCGCTGGTGCCGGACGAGATGCGCTGGGCGATGGAATCCATGCCGCTGCGGGAGGAACTGACCGCGCAGTACGACGAAAACAAGGCGGAGATGGAGGTGGAATACCGCTGGGCGTTCAAGAAGAGCCCCACCCACACCGCCTTTTTTCACGAGGGCGGGCAGAACGCCTTCGACCTGCTGGAGGGCAACCCCGCCTGGCTGCTGCGCTTCAAGGTGCACGACGGCGTGGCGGTGGTGGACGGCGACCTGCCGGAGATGCGCCTCACCACCCCGCGCTGCCAGATGCAGGCGGAATTCTCCGTGATACCCTCCGGGCAGCACACCATGCGCCTGCCCAACGGCAAGGTGCATTGCCAGCGGGAATACCTGCTCGTTTGCGAGCTGATGGTCACCCCCAGCTGCTGGGGTAGGCAAGCGCACAGCATTGCCGTGCAGGAGATGGTGGTGGACTACCTGGACAACGCCATGGACCTGGTGGAACCCCGGTTCGCCTCGGCATACACGGCGGGCATGACCCGAGAGCACGTGATTTCCGCACAGCCCAGCGGGCTGCCGGAGCGTTTCTGCGGCAACACCTGCGAGCGCGAGCTCACGCGCTTCCTCTACCAGCTGGCGGCCATCGACCGCAAGGGCATGGCGGAATACCTGCTGCCGCGGCTGGAGGCCCGCGGCCAGGAGCTCATCGATTGCTTTGCGGATACGGAAAAGCCCTGGCCGGAATGCTGGGGAGATGCCGCCTACACCGCCCGCCTCAACGCGCGCAAGCTCACCCCGCTGCTGCAACGCTTCAAGGACGAACACGCCTACGGCTCCCGGCGCCTGCTGGACTTTGTGAACGGCCCGGTCTTTCAACGCATCTTTGGCGAACCACTCATGGAAATCACCCTGCCGCCGGAAGAGCAGAAAGAGGTGGAATCTGCAAAATAGAACATGTTGACATTCCTTGCCCTCTCATTTAATATGGAGGCATGAGCAACCCCAAGGTTTCCGATAATATGGAGGCGCTGATCCGTTTGGCGCTGGACGAGGATTTCGGCGATGGCGACGTGACATCCACCTACTTTGTGCCGGAGGATTTGCAGGCGCGCGCACTGCTGCGCCCGCGCACGGCCGGCGTTCTCTCCGGCGTGGAGGTGGCCAAGGCCGTCTTCAAGGCCGTGGATCCCGCCCTGCGTGTGGAGGTGTACCTGCACGATGGCGACGAGGTGTCTCCGGATGCCATCGTGATGATGATCGAGGGCAAGGCGCAGTCCATCCTGGGGGCGGAGCGCACCGCGCTGAACTTTATCCAGCGCCTTTCCGGCGTGGCCACCATGACCCGCCGCTACGTGAAGGCCATTTCCCACACCAACTGCCGCCTGCTGGACACGCGCAAAACCACCCCCGGATACCGCCTGCTGGAAAAGGCGGCCGTGGTACACGGCGGCGGAAACAACCACCGCCTCGGCCTCTATGACCGCGCCATGGTGAAGGACAACCACCTCATGACAGATGGCGACACCGCGCACCTGCAGGCCTGCATTGAGCGCCTGCGCCGCGAGAAGCCGGGCGTGGAGGTGGAGCTGGAGGCCGACAACCTCCAACAGGTGGAGGCTTTCCTCAAGCTCTCCGGGGTGGACTATATCCTGCTGGACAACATGAGCAACGACGACATGCGCCGCGCGGTGGAAATGCGCGGTTCCGCCACCAAGCCTTACTTTGAGGCCTCCGGCGGGCTCACGCTGGCCACGGCCCCCGCCGCCGCGGAAACCGGGGTGGACTTCATGAGCTTCGGCTGCCTCACGCACTCGGTGCCTTCCCTGGACCTGGGGCTGGACTTCACGGTGGAACGCTGAGCATGCGGGAACTCACCCCCAGGGAGGCGCTCGTCACCCTCAACCTCATCCCGGGGCTGGGTTCCATCCGCATCCAAAACCTGCTGGAGCACTTCGGCTCCGCAGAGCTCGCACTGGCCGCCCCCGCAAGCATGCTGCAGCAGGTGCCGCGCATCGGCCCCGCACAGGCTGCCGCCATTGCAGACTGGCAGAGCTGCACCAACGTGCATGCGGAAATGGACGCCGCTGAGCAAATGGGCGTGCGCATGGTCACGCTCCAGGACGAGGACTACCCCACCGCCCTGCGCCGCATGGCAGACCCGCCCGTGGTGCTCTATGTGCGCGGGGAATGGCAGGAGTGCGACAGCACGCGCGGCGTGGCCATCGTGGGCACGCGCCGCGCCACACCGTACGGCATCACCGTGGCTCGCAAGTTCGGCAGGGAGCTGGCGGATGCCGGCTGCACCATCATCTCCGGGCTGGCGCGAGGAATCGACACCGCCGCCCACACCGGCGCGCTGGATGCCGGGGGCCGCACCATCGCCGTGGCGGGATTCGGCCTGGCGGAGCTCTATCCGCCGGAAAATGCCGGGCTGGTGGAACGCATCCTAGACGGCCACGGCGCGCTGGTGAGCGAATTCCCGCTCTACATGCGCCCCAACCGCAACACCTTCCCCCAGAGAAACCGCATTGTGGCCGCTTGGAGCCGCGCCACCCTGGTGGTGGAAGCCCCCAACCACAGCGGGGCCCTGCACACCGCCCACCTGGCCGCCACCAACTACGGCAGCAACGTCTTCGCCGTGCCCGGCGCCGTCACGCAAACCGCCTCCGCCGGATGTCACGCGCTCATTCGCGATGGCGCCATCCTCTGCACCTCCGCCCCGGAGCTCATCGACGACATGGGCTGGGGTGCCCCCCGCCAAATGGAGCTTTTTGCCAACGAACCGGATATTTCCGCGCTGGAGGATTCCCCGGAGGGGCAGCTGCTGGCCGCCATGCGCGCCGGCAACGACACCTTGGACGCCCTTTGTTCCTCCCTGGGCATGCGCGCGGGGGAAATCACACCCCTGCTCATGCGTATGCAGGTACAGCGCCGCATCCAGCCCCTCCCCGGCGGCAGATACGAAGTGCTGTAGGCCACACACGCAACGGTTAGCGCATGGCTGAACTCACGATTTTTTATTCGTCTCTTACGCATTGGCACTGCACGCCTTACAAAAAAACCGCGATTTTTTTGAAAAAAATTCTGCCATTTATCAGTTTTTCTGCTTATAGGTAGTAGAGAACGCCATCATACCGCGGGTGCGGCGGGTAGGGGCGACCTCACCAAACATCAACACTGAAAGTCAACAAACCATGTCCAACGTCGGATTCCACATCAAAAACGGCATACTGTCCGGGCCGCCAGAGGTCATCACGTTGAACCATAGACTTGCAAATCACGCCCGGAACTGATAGACTCCCTATAACCTCAACTTCATCCCATCTATGGGATGGCAATGATATGAAAATCATTAAGACAACAAGC
>JAZUGI010000012.1:0-2510 GCA_045641125.1 Akkermansia sp. | reverse complement strand
GAGTCCCGTTCTCCTCCCAGCATATTTCCGTGACGGCGGGCACCGCACCCGGCACGTCCGCGCTGTCGCCAGCACCCACGCCCAGGGCATTGTCCAGCTCCTCGCTGTTGACGTGGAGCAGGAGCGTGAAGCGCACCCCGGCGGGTGTCGTCTCGTTGGCAGAGCCCTCCGCCTCGTCCGGCTCGGCGGCGGTCGCATACGCCAGCAGCGGAGACTCGAAGCGGTCGCGCCGCTTCATGCCGCTACGCAGGTTGCCCGCCTCCGTCACGCCAACCAGCGTCACCGTCAGAGGTACGGAGGAGCCGCGCTTGAAGCGCAGGTGCGAAATCGGTGAGCCGGAGGGCTTGGTCTGCAACACGGGCGCGCCCTTGTCGGAAAGAGGGTTGATAAAGATGTTCATACCCTCTCCGGGCGTGTCAAAAGAAGAAGCCCCGCGAGGCATACAGCCAGGCGGGGCGTGAGTGTTTCTAGCCAAACAATTTACTTCCTGCGGCGGCGGGCAGCAAGGCCAGCCAGCGCCAGCAGGCTCAGCGTGCCGGTGGCGGGTTCCGGGGTGGGAACAAGAGCCGTGAACACGGGCTTGCCGTCGGCCAGGTTCATGGTCTGGCTCCAGTCGCCGCCCATGAGCAGGGTGAGGTTCCTGGCGGTTTGCGGGTCAATGGTCACATCTGTCCCGAAATCGATACCGATGCCGTTCACGCCGGGGTCGAAGCCGGTGGGCAGCTCCAGCCCGGAGGCATCGAACACCACGTCATCCATCTCCAGCTTGCAGTTGATGAGGTCCTGCAACTGGAAGTAGTAGTCGGAGCCCACCAGTTCGTATTTCGCTTGCGAGAGGTCAATGGTCACCTGATTCAGCGTGATGGTGTGCTTGCCCACGTAAATCTCGTTGTTGGCGGTGATGGTCATGCTCTTAATCATCAGGTCTGCCCCGGATACAATCTTCAACCCGTCCGCCAGGCTGGTTTGCCTGTCCGTTCCGGCAATGAGGCGATAAGACACGGTCATATTTTCCAGTACGGTGCTGTCCTCGCCTTCACGAGGCGTGATGAAGAAAGACTCCGGAAAAGGCCCCGCCTCAATGATGGAATCTTTGCTCAGTAGGACGGGGTTGGAGAGGCTGTAGTCGTTCAAGCGGAGTTCAGCACCGGTGCCCAGAGAAAAGATGCCAGTGCCTTTGATGTTGCCGTGCAGCGAGAAAACAGTATTTTTGTCCAGGGTAAGGGTGCCATTGTCGATAGAGGCAAGTCCGTCAATCTCTATGGCAGGGATGTCCGGCTTCCCTACCCCTGAAGCTACGTTAAAAGTGTTGCCGCCCAAGTCTAATGTGGCCTTATCTTTCAGATAAATGTGATCTGTGATAAAGGTCCTCTTCAACAGAGTCACACGCTGTCCCTGTTCCACGATCAGTTGTTTGGCAATCGTGCCGTCGCCAACGGCGGCCGAGGTTCCAGCCACAATGATTTGGTTGGGGAGGGTGAACCCTCCGAGGTCCAGCGTGCCTCCATATAGTGTCACAGCTCCGCTGCCAAAGGCATTGTCGCCGCCCATCAACAGCCTACCTCCCTTGATTACCGTGCCGCCTGTGTAGTCGTTGCCTCCACTGAAGTGAAAGATGCATAGGCCCTCACCGTCCTTGGTGAGCTGCATGGTTCCGGTTAGCTTGCCGGAACCGTCTGCAGAGTCGAAGGTGTAATAATCCTTGTCCGTATACACCAGCATGCGTGCGGGGGCAAGTGCGCCGGACAGCGAGACACGCCCGATGCCGTTGTCGCCGAACACCACGTCATAGCCGTTCGTGTACTGGGCGGAGGTGCCGCCCTGCGACCAGTTCGTATCCTCTGTGTTCCACGTCATGTGGTCCTCGTAGCCGTTCCAGGTCAGCGTTTCTGCCTGGGCATCCAGAGTCAACCCGGCCAGCAGCAAAAGTAATGCAAGTGTCTTTTTCATGGCAAAATCCCACACGGGCGCGTATGCGTCCACACACCACTATACCAGAAACGCCGTATGGGTCAACATAAATGTCAGTCGCACGCGGTGATTAACCTCTCGCTCGCTCGCGCGCTCACCACCTCCACGCCGTGCGTGCGGTAGAACTCCGCCTCCCACGTCCAGTCGTGCTTCGGCCACTTGTACGTGCCGATGTCTCCATCTGGGCGAAAGTCCACCAGCGTGATGCGCGCCGCCGGGAACTGCTCGCGGAGCAATCGGTAGGCAATCCACCCGGTCGTGGGGTGGTACCCCGTGGCATGGCGGTAGTCCTTCATCCACGCATGCTCGGCCTCCACCACGCGGTCAGTGAGCAGCAGCATGTCGTCGAAGTCCTCCAGCCCTCCAGCCTTGGGCAGGAACCACTCCCCCTTGCTGCGGGCGTTGCGGCGGCAAAGGGCTATCTTGCGGAGGGGCAAGCCCTGCGCCTGCGGCCAATCCACGGCGCGGTTGAGAAAGACCAGCGCGTCTCCCTCCGCAAGGGCAAGGCGGTTCAAGTCCTTGCCCGGAGCATTGGAAAG
>JAZUGI010000011.1:0-3183 GCA_045641125.1 Akkermansia sp. | reverse complement strand
CGGAGCTTCGGCGAGCGTTTGCCGAGGAGATATGCGCACAGGCCCATTGCCATGGGGAAGAGGATCAGAAACAGTAACATGACCGCACCCCCTTACAAAAGTCCCGCGATGGCGCGGGCAGCATCGGCGATGGGCTGGGCGAACACGCCGGTGAGGAGGATCGCTGCTGCAAGGATGCCCATGGGCACCAGCATCCGCCAGCCTACCTCGCGGATGCCCGCGAGGCCGTGCTCGGAGCCGTGCTCGGGGAACCATGCACGGCACACGGTGGTGAGGCAGTAGATGGCGGTGAGAAGTGCCGACACGAGCAGGATGACCGCGCCCGCGTAGGCAAGGGGCGTGCCGCTGTCGGCAGCAGCCATGAGCAGGCTCCATTTGCTCACGAAGCCCGAAAGCGGCGGAATGCCGATAAGGGCAGGGGATGCCACCGTGAAGAAGGCGAAGGTCAGGGGCATTTTGCGTCCGAGGCCGTTGAGGTCTAGGATATACTCCCGTGCGGTGTTGTGGAGCACCGCGCCCACGCAGAAGAACGCCAGAATTTTGATCTCGGCATGGAATGCCATGTGCAGAAGTCCTGCACTCAGGCCCTCGGGGGTCATGAGGGCAACGCCGAAGAGGATGTAGCTCAGGTTCGCCACGGTGGACCACGCCATGCGGCGCTTCCAGTGGCTCTCCTTGACGGCGCGGGAGGCACCGTAGAGGATGGTGAACGCGGAGAAGATGAGCACCACCGCCTGCGCCCAGCTGCCCTCCAGAAGTCGGGGACTGTAGGAATACCACGTCAGGCGCATGATGGCGAACGCGCCGGATTTGACCACCGCCACCGCATGGAGCAGCGCCGTGACCGGCGTGGGGGCGACGGACGCCTGCGGCAGCCACCGGGAGGTGGGGAACAGCGCCGCCTTGACGCCGAAGCCAAAGAAGCCCAGCACATAGAACGCCATGGTGAGATAGGGCTTGGCGTAGGGATAGGTGGTGAGGACGCCGCCGAGGACGAAGTCGCCGGTGAAGCCGTTGGACACCAGAAACAGCATGGCGGCAAAGGCGAAGGCCGCGCCGCCCAGCGAATAGATGAAATAGGTGCGCGCGCCGAGGATCGCCCCGCGGGTGCCGGGGTGCAGCACCAGAGGCACCGTCGTCAGGGTCAGGAGCTCATAGAAGCAGTAGAGGGTGAAGAGGTTGCCCGCCATGGTGATGCCGAGGGTGACGCCGTAGGCCATGGTGAAGAAAATGAAAAACACGTTGGGGCGGGCGTCGTCGCGCATATACTCGAAGGCATACAGCACGGTGAGCGGCCAGAGGGTCGCCACGATGCCGGCGAAGAATCTGCCCAGCTGATCGAACCGCAAAACGAAGGCGAGGCTCTCGGTGAAGCTCAGGAGCACGAACCGCTCCTCGGGGCACCACAGGATCAGCGCCCACGTGAGAAGCGAGGTCACGAGCGTCACCGCACCCACGTACAGGTGCAGATCCCGCGCCCGCCGCCACCGGAAGAACCGCTGGCACACGCCTCCGACGATGGGCAGGAGCACTGCCAATAGCAAAAATCCCTTGTTCATATCCGCTCCTTACGCAAACAGCGACTGTGCCATCTCGGTGAACACGCCGGTGAGGCTGCCGGAGAACACGCCCAACAGCACGGTGAGTGCGGCAAGAATGAGGATCGGCAGCCACATGGCAGCGCCGCCCTCGTCATTTTTCGCGGGGATGACGGCATCGCGGCCGGGGAAGAAGCCCCGAATGGTGATGGGCAGAAGATAGCCGGCGGTGAGCAGGGCGGAGATCAGCAGGATGACAGGAGCCAGCCACGAGAACACAGGAATCTCGGAGCCCAGCGCGCCCGCCGCCAGATACCACTTGCTGACGAAGCCCGACATGGGCGGGATGCCGATGAGGCCGAGGGAGACGATGGTGAAGCCCCAGAGGGTGCGGGGCATGGAGCGGCCGTAGGCGACGAATTCATCTACACGATGCGCGCCCGTATTAAATATGAAGGAGCCCGCCACTAAGAACAGGCAGATCTTGATGACCGCGTGGAACAGCAGGTGCATCAGGCCGCCGAAGGCCGCCTCGGGGGTGAGGAAAAACAGGCCGACGAGGATGTAGGAGATCTGGCTGATGGAGGAATAGGCGAGGCGTTTTTTGAACACCTGCTCGCGGTACGCCATCATGGAGCCCATGAACACCGTGAGGAGCGCAAGGCACAGCCACGCGGTCTGCACCCACGTGCCGCGCACGAAGTCCGCGCCCGCCACGAAGAACACGATGCGGATGATGGCGAGGACGCCCGCCTTGGCGATGATGCCGGACAGGACGGCGGATGCCGGTGCCGGAGCCGCGGGATGGGCATCGGGCAGCCAGCCGTGGAGGGGATAGAGACCTGCCTTGGCGCCCACGCCGACGGCACCGAGGAAAATGACGGTGCGCAGGAGGTTTTCATGCCCCGTGGCCTTGATGGGATTGAGGCTGCCGCCGGAGACGAATTCCAGCGTATCTGCATAGCGGGCAAGGAAGAAGATGGCGCACAGCGCCATGAACGCACCCGCGATGGAATAGAACAGGTACTTGAGCGCCGCCCGAACTGCCTCGGGGGTGCGGTCGTGGAGCACCAGCGGCATGGACAAAAGGGTGGTGAACTCAAAGAACAGATACATGGTGATGAGGTTCGAGGAGAGGTTCATGCCCATGAGCGCGCCGAGGGTCAGGAGGAAGAAGCCGTAGAACTGGTTCTCCCGACCGGAATGGCTCATATAGCGGGTGGCATAAATGCCGGACAGGAAGAAGCCTCCCGCCGCCACCGCCATAAACAGCCGCGACACCGCATCCATGCGAAGCCGCACCGTGAGGGCGTCGGTCATGGAGAAGAGCGTCATTTCCGCGCCGAGGTTGGGAAGCAGGCAGCACACCGCCGCCAGCTCAACACCTAAGATCGCACAAAGAGCAATATTTCGCGCCCGACGGCTGAGCTTTGCGCACATGAGCACGATGCCGCACGCCATGGGGAACAGGATCACGAATAAAAGCAAAATCGAAACCATTTTCTTCACCTGCGATAAGAATACAATTCAGCCGCGTTCGCACAAACTCGGCTATGGTACATTATAATACAAAACCCCGCACAATGCAATCATAACCCGCACCGGACAGGAAGGAAGCGCAGAGAGCACGCCTTCGGCGGCACCG
>JAZUGI010000010.1:0-11941 GCA_045641125.1 Akkermansia sp. | reverse complement strand
GTCACCCGCCCCTATGTGCTGGGGCTCACCGTGGTGCTGGCGGACGGCCGCATCCTGCGCTGCGGCGGCCGCACCCACAAGAACAAGCAGGGCTTTGATTTGGTGGGGCTTTTCGTGGGCAGCGAGGGCATGCTGGGCGTGGTCACGGAAGCCACGCTGCGCATCATCCCCGCACCGCCCGCGCGGGCTGCCCTGCGCGCCAGCTTCCCGGAGTTCGCCCTCTGCGCCAAGGCCGTGCAGAACGTCCTGCAGGGCGGCCACCTGCCCTGCGCCCTGGAAATCACGGATGCCTACACCCTTTCCGCTGCCCGCAACTACCTGGGGCCCACCGCCCTGCCCGCCAATGCCAAGGGCCACATCATCATCGAGATTGACGGCCAAACAGACTCCGTGGCGGCGGAGCAGCGCGGCATTGCAAATATCCTGCGCGTCACCGGCGCCACGGAAATCATCACCGCGGCCACCAAGGACGAGGTGGAAGCCATCTGGCAGCTGCGCCGTGAATTTTCCTACAGCCTGAAAGCCACCGGGCTCACCAAGCTCAACGAGGATATCGTCATCCCCCGCTCCAAGCTGGTGGAGCTGGTGGAATTCTGCGAATCGCTGCAGCGGGAAACCGGCATTCCCGTGGCCTGTTTCGGCCACTCCGGGGATGGCAACATCCACACCAACATCATGGTGCTCAAGGATGCCGAGGGGCGTGATATCCGTGAACCCGCGGATGCCCTGGTGGACCGCCTTTTCCAATGGGTGGTCTCCCACGGCGGCAGCATCACGGGTGAGCACGGCATCGGTCTCGCCAAGGCCAAGTGGTTCCCCCAAGCCGTAGGTCCCGTGGCCATGGATATCCACCAGACCCTCAAAAGCGCCCTGGATCCCCGCCATACCCTCAACCCGGGCAAGATGGGGTTGTAACATCCCACGTGTTCCCAAGATTTTGGTGAACACTTGAACCAAACGGCAGGTAGGAACGCAAGGAGGGAAAATTCATAGATTCCCCAAACTCTCCGGGCCATATGAGGATTGCACAATCAGTGCGCCTCCGGCAGGTGGTCCCAGCTGGTGGTGTAGGGTTGGGAGACGAAGGAGCGGTTCCAGTAGGTGCGTTCCGAGTGGTTGGCGAAGTGTACGTTGTGCCCGGCCTGCTGCAGGGAATCCAGCACGCGCATGAGCGGGGAGGGCGCGGCATCCGGCGCATCGAACGTGGGCTGAACGCTCTCCGCAGGCTGGAGGTTGGCGAGCATCACGCCCACCTTGCGGTATTTGAATCCGGGGCGGTACATTTGCTGCAGCAGCTCTCCCGCCGCATGGGAGAACACGCGGGTGTCGTCCGTGGGGGCGGAGAAGCTGCACCCGGCCTCGTTCGCGTACAGGCGGCCGGCCTCCTCAAAGCGGGAGGTGCGCAGGATGACATACAGGGAGGAAGCCATGAGCCCCTCCCCGCGCAGGATGCGCCCGGCCTTCTCCACAAAGCGGCACAGGGAATCGCGCAGCGGCGACAGCTCTGTGATACCCTCCTGCAGGGTGCGCGTCACCATCACCTGCGTGCGGGTTTCCTCCGCCCCCTCCACGGTATCCAGGCAGGAGATGCCGCGCAGCTCCAGCGCCAGGCGCTCCCCGTGCACACCGAACGCGGCGCGCAGGCGTGCCAAATCCGCCTGGGCCAGCTGGGCGGCGGTGACAATACCGAGCCCCTTCATGCGCGGTGCCAGGCGGCGGCCCACACCCCACACCTCACCCACGGGGGTGCGCTGCAGCAGGGGATTCCACATCTCCGGCGCGGTGAGGGCGAGCACGCCGCCGTGGGCGGCATCATGCTTGGCGGTTTCATTGGCCAGCTTGGCAAGCGTGCGTGTGGGGGCCAGCCCGGTGCTGACGGTAAGCCCGGTCCAGCGCAGGATGCGGCGGCGCACCTCGCGGCAGAGCGGCAGCCAGTCGTGCGCGTCGTCTGCAAAGCAAAAGGCCTCGTCGATGCTGTACTGCTCCACGTTTGGCAAAAATTCCTCCAACACGGAAATCATGCGGGATGAAAGATCGCTGTAGAGGGCGAAATTGGCGGAGCAAATGATAGCGTTGGCGCGCTGCAGGCGCTCTCGGCACTTGAAAAGGGGTTCCCCCATGGCAACGCCGATGGCCTTGGCCTCCGGGCTGCGGGAGATGACGCAGCCATCGTTGTTGGAAAGCACCACGAGCGGGCGTCGGCGCCAATCCGGGCGGAACACCTGCTCACAGCTGGCGAAGAAGTTGTTGCAGTCGAAAAGGAGGTACATGGGGTAGTGCCGGGTGGAGCGAGCTCCTCAACCGCGCTTGCGCCGCTTGGAGCTCTTCTGCTGCTTGGGCGGTCTGGGCTTGGCCTCCTTGGGGTCCGAGTAGACGAAAACGGGCGTGCCCACCTCGCAGTTCTTGTAAAGGTGCTGGGCGGTGGTGGAGCTCAGGCGGATGCAGCCGTGGGAGGAGGGATAGCCCATGAGCGGGCCCTGGTGCATGCCCACGCCATCCAGCGTGAGACGCAGGTAGAAGGGCATGCTGGCATCGTTGTACAGGTTGGAGCGGTGGTTTTTGTCCTTCTCGATAATGCGGTAGTGCCCGGTGGGGGTGGGGGTGGATTTCTTGCCGCTGCACACGGAGAAGTTCATGAGCTCCTTGTCGCCATCCATGTAGAAACCGTGCTGGATGCTCAGGTTCACGCGGATGTGCTTGCCCTGCTTGTCCTGGCGCTCCAGTTGCTCCGCATACTGGCGGTTGAACGCCTTGGCGGCCTTGTAGGCCTCCCAGCAGGCGGTGTCCATGGTGGCACGGCGTGCGCGGCGCATGAGGTAGCGCTGGTTGTCGGTGAGGGCGCTGCCGTCTGCCTTCTGCTCCGGTGTGGGGTTCAAATCCTCCGGGTAGAGGTAGCCCTTGCCGTTCTTGCGGGGGCGGGGCAACTGCATGGCGGTCACCATCTGCGCAGGCGTGAGCTTCCAGGAGGGCTTGATATCTATCTCCACCGGCAGGTAGCGGCGGTGGAACATGGCGTTGGACGGCTCATGGAAGACAATGGGGAAACCCTCCGGGGTGAGCTGCGGCTGCTCTGCTGCAGGTTCAGCGGCGGTTTCCTCCACCTCCTCGGCAATGTCATCGTTCTGCAGCTCCGCAAGCTGCTGCGCCATATCCTTGGGAAGGGGCGTGAGCTCCGGCGCGGCGGACTGGGCGCACACGGGCGGCAGGCTCATGGCCAAAATGCTGTACAGCAGGGATTTCATGAGAAGCGGAGCGCGGATTGTACCAACGAGAGCCAGCTATTGCAAGTGCAAGGTGAAATCAGGTGTGACAGCAGAACAGATGCGTAAAACTCAACAGAGGGCACTCTTTCTTCTTGCAAGCGCGATATCCAACGGATAGAATACCAAAGCTATGAACACAATGTGGAAAACAGCGTTGGCAGCAATGCTGGCCATGGCAAGCGCCTGGGCCAGCCCGGAAGCTATCAACAACTTACAGGTGCCCAAACCCGGCAAGGTTGCAACATTCTGCTTTGGCGGAGACCAAAACAGGGAATTCATGCTGGACGACAAGCCGTTCCAGATCCGCAGCGGCGAGGTGCACCCCCAGCGCATCCCGCGCCAGTACTGGCGGCAGCGCATCCGCGCGGCCAAGGCCATGGGGCTCAACACCATTTCCCTCTATATCTTCTGGAACGCCCTGGAAAAACCGGACCACACTTGGGATTTCTCCGGCAGCAACGATATTGCGGCGTTTATCGACCAGTGCGCGCAGGAGGGCATGTGGGTTATCTTCCGCCCCGGCCCCTTTGTGTGCGGCGAGTGGGATTTGGGTGGCATGCCCACCTACCTGCTGAAGGAAGACGAGACGAAACTGCGCTGCACCGCCAACAAGGAATTCATGGAGGCCCAGGAGCGCTATATGGAGAAGATGGCTGGAATCGCCATCGACCGCCTGGCCAAGAACGGCGGCCCCATCCTGCTCATTCAGCTGGAGAACGAGTACGGCAGCTACCGCACCGGGCATGAGGAGCATGAATACATGGAGTGGTTCAAAACCTTCTGGGAGAAGAAGGGGGCCAAGACCTTCTGCGTGTCGGAGGGTGCCTCCCAGGCCCAGCTCCAGTACACCCCCCAGGGCGTGGCACTCGGCCTCAACCCCGGTGAAAACGATGGAGCCTTCAACCGCGCCTGGGA
This sequence comes from Akkermansia sp., assembly GCA_045641125.1. GTDB lineage: Bacteria > Verrucomicrobiota > Verrucomicrobiia > Verrucomicrobiales > Akkermansiaceae > Akkermansia. Next base: position 7,763 of record JAZUGI010000010.1, on the reverse strand, counting down.
GTTCAACCCGAACGTGCCCGCCTTCTCCGCAGAAACCTACCCCGGCTGGATCCGCCACTGGGGCGAGGGCAACTGGACCCCCGCGCGCAACGTGCTCAACTCCGTGAAGTGGTTCATGGAGAAGGGATACTCCTTCAACCTCTTCCTGCTGCACGGCGGCACCAATTTCGGTCTCACCGCCGGCTCCAACACCAATCCCTTCAACGGAACCGCCTTCCAGCCGGACCTCACCAGCTACGACTACGGCGCACCCGTGGGCGAGCACGGCAACCTCACCAAGGAATATTTCGAGTACCGCGACATCATCGCGGGCTTCCTGCCGAAGGAAGCGCGCCTGCCGGAGCCGCCTGAAGTTCCCAAGAGCATGGAGCTCCCCCAGATGGAACTCAAGACCGTTTCCGGGCTGGCGGACCTCTTTATCCCGTACACCGGCACGTATGATTCCCTGCCCACGCTGGAATCCCTGGGGCAGAACCAGGGTCTGGCGCGCTACACCGTAACCATTCCCGCCGGGCCGGAAGCCCCCCTGCACCTCACCGCCAACGACTACGCCCAGGTTTACCTCAACGGCAAGCCCCTGGGCCTGGTGGACCGCATGAAGGGACAGCAGGAAATCACCATCCCCGAGCGCGCAGGCTCCGCCACGCTGGAGATTGTGCTGGACACCTTCGGCCACGTGAACTACGGCGCATTCATCGAGAAGGACCGCAAGGGCGTCATCGGTGAGGTGAAGCTGGGCGACCAGGTGCTCAAGGGCTGGCAGATTGACCTTCTGCCGCTGGATGCCAACGCCGCGCCCAAGCCGCGCCGCCATGCGCTGCAGGCCGTTTCCGGCGGCTGCTTCAGCGTGGATTTCAACCTGAAAGAACAGGCGGACACCTTCATCGACATGAAGGACTGGGTGAAGGGCTACGTGTGGGTGAACGGCCACCTTCTGGGCCGCTACTGGAACCTGGGCCCGCAGGAACGCCTGTACTGCCCCGCCAACTTCCTCCAACGCGGCAAGAACACCATTGTGGTGGTGGACACCTTCCTGAAGCACCCGGAGAAAATCCGCGGCTGCGAGGAGCGCAACATGGAGGTCCACAAGCAGACCAAGGCCCTCAACAACCAGTGGGAATAACGCAAACGCACCACGCCCGCCGGGCTGCCCGCGCGTTTTCACCTTGCGCGGCGGCTCCGGCGCGCCTATAATGGGCACACGCCATGATGAAAGCAATACTCCTGACACTGACGGCCACCGCGCTGCTGAGCTCCTGCACCCAGGCGGACTGGGACGAGGCGTACGACTACTTCACGAAGCCGGATGCCGCCAGCTCCGCGCACGTGGCCTCGTAACCACCCCGCCCCCATGTCCGAATCCCTCTACACCCGAGTGGCGGAAACGCCCGTTAGCAACTACGACATCACCCTGCGCCCGCCCGTGTTCAGCGAGTTCTGCGGGCAGGAGAAGGTGAAGGAGCGCCTGCTGCTCATGGTGGAGGCCGCCAAGCTGCGCGGCGATGTGCTGGATCACGTGCTGCTCAGCGGCCCGCCGGGGCTCGGCAAAACCACGCTGGCCAACATCATTGCCAACGCCGTGGGCCACAAGCTGCACACCACCAGCGGACCCCAAATCGAGAAGGCGGGCGACCTGGCGGGCATTCTCACCAACGTGGAGAAGGGAGACGTGCTCTTCATCGACGAGATACACCGCCTGCACCCCGCCATCGAGGAGTACCTGTACCCCGCCATGGAGGATTTCCGGCTGGATATCATCATCGACCAGGGGCCGAACGCGCGCTCCATCCAGCTCAACCTGCCCAAGTTCACGCTGGTGGGTGCCACCACGCGCGCCGGCATGCTCACCGGGCCGCTGCGCTCCCGCTTCGGCCTCGTCAACCGCCTGGACTACTACGCCGCAGAGGAGCTCTGCCAGATTCTGCAGCGCTCCGCCGGGCTGCTGGATATTGACCTGGCACCGGAGGGGGCCATGGGCATAGCCCGCCGCTCCCGCGGCACGCCCCGCGTGGCCAACACGCTGCTGCGCTGGGTGCGGGATTTCGCCCAGGTGCGCGCCAACGGCCGCATCACGGAAGAGGTGGCGCAAGCCGCCCTCGGCATGCTGGATATTGATGACGACGGCCTGGACGAGATGGACAAGCGCCTGCTGGAAACCATCATCTACAAGTTCAACGGCGGCCCCGTGGGGCTGTCGTCGCTGGCGGTGGCGGTGGGAGAGGACGAATCCACCATCGAGGACGTGCACGAGCCCTTCCTCATCATGCAAGGCTACCTGAAACGCACGCCGCGCGGCAGGGAGGCCCTGTCCTCCGCCTACGGAAAGATTGGCGCCACGCCGAGCCGCAACGGACAGGCGGAACTGCCGCTGTAACCCCAACTCATCATGAAAAAGTTTCTACTTCTCACCGCCGCGCTCTGCGTGTTCCTGTTCCCCGCCTGCGTGCAGCAGCAACTGCGCGCCCAGGCCCGCGAATCACAGGTGGTGGTGCTGGATATCGGCCACTACTACCACCCGCAGCGCGGCGGCCAGGGTGCCCGCACGCCGGATGCCCGCTACGGCAATATCGAGGAGTGCGAGTTCTGGTACAAGTACGTTCTCTACACCAAGCAGGTGATTGAACAGGCCGGCTACACCTGCCGCATCTGCAACCGCGGTGCCACACCCGCCAACCCGGAGCTCGCCGCCTATGCACGCCGCGCGGGGGTGCACCAGATCAACACGCCTGAGGTCACCGGCGTCTACCGCTCCAAATACCACCCGGACCGCATGGCCGTGGGCATTCTCAGCGCAGACTACGGGCTGGACCAGAAGCCCGGCTGCATCGTTTTCCTCCACCACAACAGCAATTCGGACGACTGGCAGGTCTACAACAACGGGGCTATCTACTGCAATGCCCGCGGAACCAGGCTGGCCAACGCGCTCGCCAAGGAAATCAACTCCTCCATTTATGACAAGGGCATGAACAACAACGGCGTGCCCTGCGGCGTCATCATCCGCAACAATGGGCACCGCGGCGGCGGAGACTGGCTCAACACCTGCAACGAGCACTATGTGCCCGCCGCCATCACGGAGGCCGCCTTCCTCTCCAACCCGGACCACGCCCAATTCCTCGGCAACGAGCGTAACGCCATCCGCTACGCCCAAACCATCGGGCGCGGTATCGTGAACTTCATGAAGTCCCGCTGAGGCATGGCATACCTCCTGGCCGCCACCGTTTGCATGGCCCTCTCCTTCGGGCTCATCGGCAGCCAGCTGGCGGGAATGCCCGCCGGGCAGGTGGCGTTCATCCGCCTGCTGATTGCCGCGCTGGTGTTCCTGCCCTTTGCGCGCGGAGCGGGGCGGGCGCTGCATTGGCGCGCCGCGCTGGTGGGAGCGGTGCAGTTTGGGGCCATGTACCTGCTCTTCATCCACGCCTTCCGCTACCTGCAGGGGAGCGAGGCCGCCCTGCTCACCGCCGCCACGCCCGCCTATGTGGCCCTGGCCGCCTGCATTTTCGGTGCGCGTTTCCGCCTGGTGCACCTGCTGTGCATCATGCTGGCGGTGGCGGGAGCCGCCCTGGCCGTATGGCAGCGCCTGCCCTGGCAGGATATCATGGCGGGCGTGCTGCTCATGGAGGGCGCCAACCTCTGCTTTGCGCTGGGCCAGGTGCTCTGGAAACGCCGGGTGGACGATTCACGCTGCATGGGCACGGCCTACGCCGCCGCGGCCCTGGCCGTGCTGCCCTTCTGCCTGTGCGGCGGCACCTGCACCCCCACCACCCAACAATGGCTCGCCCTGCTCTACCTGGGAGCCGTGCCCACGGGGCTGGGATTCTGGCTCTGGAACCGCGGCGCCTCCCGCGTGGGCTACACGCAGCTCGCCGTGATGAACAACGCCAAGATTCCCATTGCCGTCCTGTTCTCCCTCATCCTCTTCGGGGAGCACGTCTCTCCCTTGCCCTTTGCCGCCGGCTGCATCATGGTCCTGGCCGCCATCTGCATCTCCGCATGGAAATGCAGGCAAAACACCCCGTGATTTCAACTTGACTCGCCACCGCGGGCGGGTCTACAATGGCTTCATGGAAAACTCACCGTTAGAACTTCAAGAGGGGGAAAGTCTTGTCTGGTCTGGTGCGCCGGGGAAAACCAGCGCTCCCGTTGCGAAATGCATCGGGGCGTGGCTCCTGGGGGCGGTTCTGGTCGCGGCTGCCGCGGCGCCCGGGTTTATGCAGGACTGCGAGTGGATGAAAGATATTCCGCAGGACCTCTTGGATTTCCTTTCAGGCGGCTTGGCCAAAACCGTTTTCTGCGTCCTGGCTGCCGGGTTCTTCCTCTACCCGTTCGTCATCCGCTTCGTGCTGGCCGGCAAGAGGTACTCCGTCACCTCGCAGAGGGTGGTTGAGGATGACACCTCATACTGGTACAATGATTTGCTCGATGTATCGCTATCGCCCCAGGCGGACTCCCTCTGCGATTTGACTCTCACCGGGCGCGCCGATGATGAAAGTGCGAACGCTGTATCCCGCATCAAGCTCATGTACCTGCCGCAGGATGTGGCCGAATACGTTGGCAGCCATTACAAGGAGCGGGAAGAATGAACACCCCCGACCACCAGCACGACGGTTCGCTGTACAGCGCCACGGACGATGAGCTTTTCCGGCAGCAGAGGGAATGCCTGGAGCTGATGTACGACTTCAACCACACGCGCCCCAAGGAAACGGCGCGGCGTGAGGAGCTGCTTCGGCAGATGCTGGCGGAGATTGGCGCGGGCAGCATGATCGAGCCGCCCATGAAGGCCAACTGGGGAGGGAGTTTCCTGCACCTCGGCTGCCACGTGTACATCAACCACGGGCTCTCCCTGGTGGACGACACCCACATCTACATAGGCGACTGCACCAAGCTGGGTCCGAACGTCACCCTCGCCACGGCGGGGCATCCCATCCTGCCGGAGCTGCGCGGCGAGCACGCCATGCAGTACAACCTGCCCATCCGCATCGGCAGGAACTGCTGGCTGGGAGCCAACGTCTGCGTGCTGCCCGGCGTCAGCATCGGTGACAACTCGGTCATCGGCGCGGGCAGCGTCGTCACGCATGACATCCCCGCCAACGTGGTGGCAGCGGGCGTGCCCTGCCGCATTCTCCGCCCCATCGGCGACCGCGACCGCCAGTTCTACCACGCCGACCGCCCCATCAACCCGGATTCCCGCCGCTAGGCAACGCATGCGGCGTTGGCATCGCACTGTCCATCCGGGATATTCTGCGCTACGAACCACCCGGACTGATATCCCAACCACAGGCTGAACTCCCGCCGGGAAAGCTCTGAAAAATCCGCTGCCGTTGGGGTGGCCGGCTTCTCCGCCGCGGGGGATTCCTCCACCGGTGCAGGTGTTTCCCCTGCGCCCCAAGCCACCGCCGGCATTCCGGCCAACAAGGCCGTCATCATCAAATTTGTCGCTTTCATACTTGTAGAGAGGCACTTTGCCTTTCCCCTAGGATACACCCCAAGCCCCCGCAATAAAAGTGTTTTTTTAGGCACGCGCGCGTAATGCCCCGCGTATTGGGACAAAAATCGGACACCCGATTAGAGTGCAGGACATAATTCGGACACCGGAATGATGAGGATTGTCCCTTTTGGGCGCATTCCCAGCCGGAGCGTAGCGGAGGCTGGGAATGCGCCCAAAAGGCGCCGCCGGGGGGGGCTCACGTGTTAGAGAGCTGGTCCTTCAAGTCTTTTGCAAGGGCGTGGAAGAATGCGTTCAGACGCCTTTCAACCTCCACAAAAAGCTCGATGCTGTTGTGCCGCCGCCCCTCCGCCAGAAGCTTTTCCGCCTCTACGTCCTCAAGCACGCCGCTCTGGATAATCCTTTCGAGCGGGGTTCGCGGCTTGTCGTACATTCGGCGGCTGCGGTGGCGCTCCTTGATGTACTCCCTACCCGTAAGCACCATGCAGGGCATGATGTAGTTGCGTATCGTGTTGGCCGGCAAAAGATACACCGTCACCTCGCAAAGGATAATCGAGGACGACACCACTTACTGGTACGGAGATTTGCTCAATGTATCGCTCTCACACCGGGCAGACTCGCTTTGCGATTTGACTCTCACCGTGAGAGCGCCCGAGTCAAGCACGGACGCCATATCACGCATCAAGCTCATGTATCTGCCCCAGGATGTGGGCGAATACGTTTGCAGCCATTGCAAGGAATAGCAGAGCCACCCCGCCAGGCGGGCTGGATTGGGAGGGTAGGAATTACTCCTCCTTGCCCTGTTCCTCCTTTTCCTCGATATTCACGTTGATGAAGCCGTTCGGCCCGGGGGTGATGTTGCCCACCTTCTCGCCTTCCAGGGAAAAGATTTCAATTTCACCGGTTTCGGGATTGATATCCACGGTACCCTGCATGTTTTTGGGCTGGTGGCGCCGGGCGCGGCTGCAATCCATCATAACCTTCATGGAGGGGGGCGGCACAGGGGCGGCATCGGGAGAAATGGCACGCTCCACCCCTTCTCGGATGGCTTCCGGCACCAGGTATCCCTCCACCAGCTCATTCGCCTGTTCCCGGCAGTGGAGGGCGGCAAGGGTGGCGCAGCTCTCCCCCAGCAGTTTCCGCTCCGCGTCCGTCAGCGGCTCGGGTTTCTCCGCCGGCTCCGTCCAGTCGGAGAACGGCCGGGCGGCAATCGGCTCATGGGTCTGGGTGTCGTTCTTGGCAAAGCCCTCCACCACCATATCAACGACCAGCACGGAATTGGCGGGCAGGGTCGCGCACACATTGGTATCATTGATTTCCGTGGCGCCGAACGCCAGGTCCGATGGAATGTACATCGTGCAGGAAGAACCTGCGGGCAGGTGCGGCAGCAAGGCATCTACACCGGCAATGCACACGCTGTCACCCATCACATAATCCACCGGCTCATCCGTGAAATCAACAAGCTTGCAGCCTGAGATGGAACTGATGCTGTATCTCATGTGCACCACGGGGTGCGCGCCGTGGGCCTCTGCGCTGTACTTCTCCCCCGTCCCCGGCTTGTTCACGCGGTAGAGCACGCCACAGGGAAGGCTCTGCACGCCGGGTTCTGCGGCCATCCTCTTAAGAAACTCCACACCCTCCCTATGGGCGCGCATGCCGCGCTCCCAACTCTGGTAGGCGAGCATGAACCGCAGCTTGTCGGAAAACTCTTCAGAGGGCGGCTCCGGTCTCTTCAGCTCGCCCGGCTGCCCCATCAACTCCACCACCCTGGCGGCAAAGGCCTTGGCATCGCACTGTCCATCCGGGATATTCTGCGCTACGAACCACCCGGACTCATAACCCAGCCACAAGCTGAACTCCCGCCGGGAAAGCTCTGAAAAATCCTCAGCCTTTGGGGTGGCCGGCTTCTCCGCCGCAGGTGATTCCGCCACCGGTGCAGGTGTTTCCCCTGCGCCCCATGCCACCGCCTGCATTCCCGCCAACAAGGCCGTCATCATCAAATTTGTCGCTTTCATACTTGTAGAGAGGTACCTTGCCTTTCCTCTAAGATACACCCCAACCCCCCGCAATAAAAGTGTTTTTCCATTGCCATCCCATAGCGGGATGAAGTTTGGGTTAAAGGGAGTCTATCAGTTCCGGACCGGATTTGCAAGTTTATGGTTCAACGTGATGACCTCTCGCGACCCGAACTGTACGCCGTTTTTGATGTGGATTCCGATGTTGGACATGGTTTGTTACCTTTCTATGTTGATGTTTGGTGAGGTCGCACCACTCTCCGCACCCGCGGTGTGATGGCGTTCTCTACTACGTATAAGCACCC
>JAZUGI010000009.1:0-13102 GCA_045641125.1 Akkermansia sp. | reverse complement strand
TCACCGTCACGGGGTCCTCCACGCGCGGCCCCGCCACCAGCGGGAGCATGTGCAGGCGCTCCGCCATGCGGAGTCCCGCCAGGGTAAGGGTATGCGCGCGCTCAGGGTCCAAGTGAAAGAGAGCGCTCTTGGCTAACTGGTATAACCGTGGGTTCACGTGTGTTGAGGGTGTAACTCGCGGTGCGGGCAATGTATACAAACCCGCCGCTTGCGGGAATTGTACGCCATTAGCTGCCCCAATGCAAGGAAAATCCTGATTTCCGCGCGCTCTTGCACATGTGTGTGGTGCAAAAAACCGCCCCGCTTGGCATATGGCCAAGCGGGGCAGGGGGATGATTCCGTGTGACAGGTGTGTTAGAATGTATAGCGCACGCTGGCGTTCACGCTCTGGTCCACGGAGTGGCTGCGGGTTTCAAGCGTGTAGAAGGCTCCCGCGCTCCAGGAATCGGAGAAGGCCGCGTTCACGCCCACGTTGAGCATGAAGGCGTTCCTGCCGGGAGCGTAGCCCTTCACGCGGTAGTTTGCGCCGTTGTCGCTCACGTTTGCGTGCGGCACCTGCTGCGCCAGAGAGGGCACGTAGGCCACGGAGAGCTGCGGCAGCAGCTTGGTGGAGCCTACCTCCGTGCTGGTGGACACCGTCACGCCCACGGGCATACGCAGCTCGTTCAGGCGGCCGTGGGTGTAGTAGCGTCCGTACCCGCCCGTGAAGCTCTCATGCGCGCCGTTCATCCAATCCAGCCCCAGGAAGGGCGTGATGGCGGTACGCTCCGTCACATGGAAGTCGTACGCAGCCTGCGCGCCCAGGTTGAACACGTTGTCGTTCCAGCGGGCGCGCTCGGTGGGAGCGCCGTCCAAGTGGCAATCCGCGCGGTTGCGCACGTTGCCGAAGGCCAGGTGGGCACCGATGGAAAGATCCTTGCCGATGCGGGTGGAGGCGGTGGCAGCGGCCAGGATGGCGCGCTGGTGCACCGTGGCACCGTCCGCCCCGCTGTTGTGGTAGGTGCCGAAGCCCTGGCCAAGGCTGATGCCAGCCTGCGTGTTGGCGGAGAAGGCATGGTTCACGCCGATGCCGTAGCCGCCGCCGTCAGACTTGAAGCCCCGGTTGCCCGTGGCATGCATGAAGGTGCCGAAGCCGCCGCCCCACACGGCGGTGTCGCCCGCCTTCAGGGCATAGCCCTGCGCCCCGGAGAGCCGCACGAACTCGCGCACATACGCGCTGCTCGCCCACAGGGAGTTCACCAGTGTCACGTCCAGCGCGTCCGGCCCTGCGGCAGGCACGGGGTCCACGCCCTGGATATCGGACAGGTACAGCGTTTGCAAATCATCGCTGAGCGTGAGCGTGGCTGTGGCCACGGTCTCGCCCGCTTCATCCGTGATGTCCACGGAATCCGTCGGCGTCAGCAGCCCCGTGATGGTCTCATTCGTCATGCTCACCAGCGTGATGCTCTTGCCGTTGAAGGCTGCCCAGTCCGTCACGGCATCGCCGTAGAAGCCGAGCTCCACGCCTTCCAGATTCAATGCACCGCCAAGCGTGACCATGGGCGTACCTTGGGCACCCGCCTGGCCTTGCACAATATGGAAGTTCAGCCGCTGGCAGGAGTCGATGGTGCCGCCGATGTTGATGCCCGTTCCGTAGGCATGGACGGAGTTGTTGCTGCTAACCCCGCCTGCTTCCACGTAGCCTGCATGCACGCTGCCCTGAATCGCGATATTGCCTCCCTTGTAGGTGGTGTCACCAACCGTGTAGGATGCACCCTCACCCACCAGGTGGACCGTGTTGCCGGAGGCTTCACCGAAATACGAATAGCCGCCGTATACATCGTCGCCAACCTCACCGCCGGTCATGGTGACGGTGTTGCCTGTAGCTGCGCCTCCTGCCACACCTCCGTACACGAAGTCAGCTTTGCCGCCTGTGATGAGTACAAAGTTTTCTTTAGCGTAGCCGTCTTCAGTCTCTGAAAAACCGCCATAAACATCCGTAGCTGAGCCACCGGCCATGTTCACGGTATTGCCGGAAACATTGCCATTTTCACCCGCACCGCCGCCAAAAACCCTCGAAGCAGTGCCGCCTGTCATGTTTACGGTATTGGCAGTAGCATCGCCACCAACCGCAACACCGCCGTACACACCCACTGCAACCTCACCGCCTGACATGTTCACGATATTGCCGTTAGCTTTGCCGGATTTCGTAAAGCCGCCGTATACACTGCGATCAACATAACCATCGTTTATGGTTACGGCATTCTCGGTCGCATCGCCGGAATACGAATGGCCGCCGTATACAACGTAGCCAGCCTCACCGCCGTTCATGGTCACGGTGTTGCCGGTCGCAGAGCCGGAATCACCCGCAGAGCCGCCGTATACACTGCGATTAACATAACCATCGTTTATGGTTACGGCATTCTCAGTCGCATTGCCGAAACGCGAAAAGCCGCCGACTACCTCGCTGTCAACCTGACCGCCGTTCATGGTCACAGTGTTGAGGGTCGCATCGCCGATATTCTGTACATAGCCGCCGCATACATTGTAATGAACCTGACCGCCGTTCATGGTCACGGTGTTGCGGGTCGCAGAGCCGTCTTCGTCCACATAGCCGCCGTCTACTTGGTATAGGCACTCGTAACCTTCAGGCGCGGAGACCTCAAAAACCTCGACAGAGCCGCCGGATGCTTCGCCTGTATCGACGTAGGTTCCGTAGACGTTATCAGGCGGGCTGGAATGTGTGCCCGGAGTGGCGGTGTAATCGGTGTTGGCATACGCGCTGCCCACCAGGGCGGCGGTGAGCATGGAAATGAATAATGTTTTCTTCATGGTCGTAATTGATGATTTTTGATTTGAGAGAAACAATGCAGACACCCTATCCGCACATTGCATTATAAAGTATAAGTATTTGCAGTGCTGGAGGCAAGAAAAAAATGCGAAATATTGAAATTCAATCAAAAACAGGCTGTGTGCCATTGAGACATACGGCGGAACATCCTCATCAAAAAGGCATACTGGAGACTTATTATAAGCAGATTGCACAAGAATTGTATGCCTACAGCACTGCACAAACTGTAGGCGTTCCCCGGCCCGTTTGGCGCATGGAGAGGCAGGGCAGGGTATGATAGTCTGGCTGGTCAACCAAGAATGTGAAGCGCAGTATGTTGCCGCTCATATTCTCTTGCGGATTTGGAGATTCCGCGCTACAATGTGCGCAGATGAACGCAACGCAAATCCGTGATGTTCTGGAGCGTGCCGGGGTGGCCCCCAGCAAGGCTCTGGGGCAGAATTTCCTGGTGGATGAAAACATCGCCAAGTGGATTGTGGCCCAGCTGGAGATTGGGCCGCAGGATTGCGTGGTGGAGGTGGGCCCCGGCACCGGGGCGCTCACCGAGCACATTGCCCCGCTTTGCCGCAAGCTCATCCTGGTGGAGTTCGATGCGCGCCTGGCCGCCTACCAGAAGGAGCGCTGGGCAGGGGATGTCCACGTGGAGGTTCACCATGCGGACGGCGCCACCTGGAACCCGCTGCCCCTGTTTGCGGAGCAGCCCGTGAAGTTCATGGGCAACCTGCCGTATTCCGCAGGCGGAGCCATCCTGTCCAACTTCCTCACCTCTCCCTGCGCGGTTTCGCGTGCGGTGGTGATGCTGCAGAAGGAGTTTATCGACCGCATCTTGGCGCAGCCGGGGGATGATGCATACGGGCTTCTCTCCCTGCGCATCCAGATGGATTGGGTGCCGCGCGCGCTCAAGACGGTTCCGCCGGAGGCGTTTTCCCCGCGCCCCAAGATAGATTCCACGGTGATGCTGCTCACGCCGCGCCCGGCGGGGGAGCTGCCGCCGTACGACCACCGGCTCATGGATGAGCTGATGCGCCGCTGCTTTTCCCAGCGCCGCAAGCAGATGCACAAGCAGTTGCCGGATTCCCCCGCCTGGGCGGAGGTGGCGCAGCGGCTCGGCATTTCCCCCACCGCCCGCCCGGAGGAGCTGGGCCTCCGCCAGTGGGTGGAGCTCACCAACGCCTATGACCCCCACCCGCTCCACGGCACCCCGCAGCGCGAGGATGAGCTTTTCGATGTGGTGGATGAGGCGGACAAGGTGCTGCGCCAGGCCACACGCCGAGAGGTGCACGGGCAGGGGCTGATGCACCGTGCCGTGCATGTGCTGGTGTTCAACAAGAAGCACGATTGCCTGCTGCAGAAGCGCTCCCACCTGAAGGACCGCCAGCCTTGCGTGTGGGATTCCTCCGCCGCCGGACACCTGGATGCCGGGGAGGATTACGAGACCGCCGCCCGCCGCGAGCTGGAGGAGGAGCTGGGTATTACGGATGCCCGCCTGGTGGAGGTGGCCACCCTGCCGCCCACGGAGGGCACCGGCATGGAGCATGTGCGCCTGTACGCCGCACTCTACAGCGGCCGTGTCACTTTCCCCGCCGCAGAGATTGAGGGCGTGCTCTCTTTCCCCGCGCGGCTTATCGATACCTGGCTGGAGCGCCGCCCGCAGGATTTCGCCTCCAGTTTCGCCCTCTGCTGGCAGAAGGTGCGCCCCATGATAGATGCCTAACCCGTTTTCCCTGCCATGCCGAACATACCCATGCCGCTTTTAGGACACAGTTTCGAGGACGCTCTCGGCATCCGCACGCTGCCCGCCCGCGAGGACGGGCTGGCAGAGGCGGAGCTGGAGGTGACGGAGCGCTGCTGCCAGCCCTTCGGCATGGTGCACGGCGGCGTGAACCTGGCGCTCGCGGAGAATCTGGCCGGGCACGGCTCCATGCGCCTTTGCAGGGAGGGGGAAGCCGTGTGCGGCATGCAGGTGAACGGCAGCCATGTGGCTCCCGCACCCCTCGGCTCCACTCTTCACGCTACCGCCCGCCTGCTGCACCGCGGCTCCAAAACCCATCTCTGGAACGTGGATATCACCTGCAACGGCACGCTGGTATCCACGGTCCGCGTCACCAACTACATTATCCGCCCCGCATGAGCACGGACCCGCAAGCGGTGATGCATCTGCTGGACGGCGCATGCCGCTCCCGCTGCTCGTTTGCGCTGTTCCGCCGCCCGAACGATGATGATTTCCGCCTGGTGGTGCAGCGCGCGGCAGATGCGGAGGTGCTGCCGGACATTGCCGCGCTGGCGGTGCGTTCCGGTTTTGTGGCGGTGCCGTTCCGGGTGTCTGCGGACTGCCCGCCCGTGTTGATACACGCGGATGCCACCGCCCGCAGCTGGGATGAGATGGCGGCTGCCCTGGAATCCCTGCACCCGCTGGAGCCGCTGCCGGTGGCTTCGCCGGAACCCGCTTTCGGCAAGGCGGAGTACATGGCGGCCTTCGGCAAGGCCATGGATGTCCTCCGGAGCCGTGCTCTCCACAAGGTGGTGCTTTCCCGCACGGAGGTGGTGCCCGCCCCGCGCATCTCTCCCGCAGAGTCCTTCATGCGCGCGTGTGAGGCCTACCCGCAGATGATGGTTTGCCTCTTCCACAGCCCGCAGACCGGAACCTGGCTCTCCGCCACGCCGGAGCTCCTGCTCTGCGGTGGCGCCCAGGGATGGCGCACCATGGCGCTTGCCGGCACCATGCCCGTTCAGGAGGGCCGCTTCCTTGCAGATTGGAACGCCAAGAACCGGGAAGAGCAGGGGTATGTCGTGGAGTTCATTCGCGAATCCCTGGCCCGTTTCTCATCGGAGGTGCAGGAGGACGGCCCGCGCGTTTCCCCCGCCGGGCACTTGGCGCACCTGCGCACGGATTTCCGATTCACGCTGCCCGCCGGCACGGAACCTGCCGGTGTGCTCTCTGCGCTGCACCCCACCCCGGCGGTGTGCGGGCGCCCCACGGATGCGGCGCGCGAGCTGATTGCACGCATGGAATCCTCTCCGCGCCGCTACTACAGCGGGTTTTTCGGGATGCTGGATGCCGCCGCGCGCACGGAGCTGTATGTGAACCTGCGCTGCATGGAGATGTTTGCGGATGCGGTGGCGCTGCACGCGGGGGGCGGCCTGGTGCGGGAGTCCTCCGCAGAGTCCGAATGGCAGGAGACGCAGGAGAAGATGAACACCCTGCGCCGGTTGATTTCATAGGCGATACACCATGCTCAGCGATAAACAGAACGTCCTTCAGCTCGCGGCACTGCTGCACGCGCACGGTGTGCGGCATGCGGTGCTGTGCCCCGGCAGCCGCAATGCTCCCATTGTGCACACCCTGCTGGAATGCGGGTTGTTCACCTGCCACCGCGTCACGGATGAGCGCAGCGCGGCCTTCGTGGCGCTCGGCCTCGCCCAGCATGAAAACGCTCCCGCCGCCGTGGTGTGTACCAGCGGCACGGCCCTCCTGAACATGCACCCCGCCGTGGCGGAGGCCTTCTACCAGCAAATCCCGCTTGTGCTTGTCTCCGCAGACCGCCCCGCCGCCTGGATCGGCCAGCAGGACGGCCAGACCCTCCCCCAGCCCGGCGTGTTCGGCTCCCTGGTGCGCCGCGCGGTGGATGTGCCGGAAGTGTACGACGATACGACCGCGTGGCATGCCAACCGCCTAATCAACGAGGCCCTGCTGGCCTGCAACCACCGCGTGCCGGGCCCCGTGCACATCAACATGCCCCTCAGCGAGCCGCTGTACAGCTTCACCGCGCCGCAGCTGCCGCAGGTGCGCGCCATCACCCGCTGCGCCTCCCTGCCGGAACCGCCGCCCGCCCGCACCATGCTGGTGTTCGGCCAGCTGCATGGGGCACAGGAGCCGCCGCAGGGCTACCTGTGCATTGCGGAAAATCTCTCCAACACCCCCGGTATCCGCCGCGTGGACGAATTGGTGGCAGATTCCTCCCTCCCCGTGCCGGAGCTGGTTGTCACGCTCGGCGGCCACATTCTTTCCAAGAAGTTCAAGCAGTACCTGCGCGCCCGCCGCGTGCAGCACTGGCATGTCTCCCCGGATGGCGAGGTGGTGGACACCTTCTGCTCGCTCACCCGCGTGGTGGAGATGCCGTATGCGGATTTCCTGCGCGCCCTTCCACCCTGCGCGGATACGGGTTTTGCGGATGTCTGGCGCAATGCTGAGAACAACCTGCCCGTGCCCGATGCAGGGCAAGACCTGGCCCTGGCCGCCACCAAGGCGCTCATGGAGCAGCTGCACAGCGGCGATACCTTGCAGCTGGGCAACAGCTCCGCCGTGCGCCTGGCCCAGCGTTTTCCCCTGCCGCAGGGTGTGGCCGTGCGCTGCAACCGCGGCACCAGCGGTATTGAGGGCTCTCTCTCCACCGCTGTGGGGTGCGCCGCCGCCTGCGCACCCGCACGCTGTTTCTGCCTGCTCGGCGACCTGAGCTTCTTCTACGATATGAACGCCCTCTGGAACGCCGTTCCCAAGGACAACCTGCGCATTGTCCTGCTCAACAGCAGCGGCGGCCGCATCTTCAATACGCTTCCCGGTATGCCGGGGCAGGGGGCCTCGCATGATGCCATCTCCGGCTCCCATGCCCAGTCCGCCAAAGCCTGGGCGCAATCCTGCGGGCTGGAATATTTCTCCTCCTCCTCCCCCGCGGAGCTTCCCGCCGCCATGCAGGCCCTGGCCGCTGCCAAATCCGCCGCCCTGCTGGAGATTTCCTGTCCATCCTAATCCCTTTTTCATTCTGTTGAAAACACACCTTCTTTCCCTTGCCCTCATCCTCGCCCTTCCCGTGGCGGCGGGTGAAAAATCCCAGGCTCCCAAGACCCTGCCCGGGGGATGGGTGCTGGAGTGGAACGACGAGTTCAACGGTTCCAAGCTCAACCCCAAGAAATGGCAGCCGGAGCTGGGTGTCATCCGCAATGTGGGGGCCTCCCAAACCTACACGCGGGATTGCATTCTGCTCAAGAAGGGTATGCTGGTGCTCAAGACAGAGGCCAGGGAAACGCCCGTGAGCAATTTCAAGGAAGGTTCCACCAAGTGGTTCGAGCAGCGCAAGACCATGCCCTACAAGAGCGGCTCCATCACCACCCGCGGCATCAAGACCTTTTTCCACGGGCGCCTGGAGGTGCGCGCCAACATTCCCGGCAACAAGGGGGCCTGGCCCGCTATCTGGCTCGTGCTGGAGAACCCCTGGGGCTGGCCCCAGTGCGGGGAAATCGATATCATGGAGCACGCCTCCCAGCAGCACGATATGTGCCACGCCACCATCCACTGGGGCAGGAACGGCGGTGACCAGGATGCCTACACCACCAACCACCCCAAGGTGGACGGCCTTACCGGCAATTTCCACCTCTATTGGATGGAGTGGGACGAGAAGCAGATTCGCCTCGGCGTGGACAAGCAGACCATCACCACCCTGGACACCGATACCGTCACCTACCCGGACGGCCGCAAGCCTTTCAACAAGGGCGGCTACCTTATCATCAACACGGCCGTGGGCGGCCCCCGGACCATGACGGAAGGCCCGGACGCTTCACAGTACCCCTGCAAGATGGAGGTGGACTACGTGCGCTACTATGTGAAAAAGTAGGCGCTTGCGGTGCGGGTTATTCCTTGTCCGGCTGGTTCAGGATCGCATCTATCTCATCAAGCTGCCGTGAAATCCCGAGGAACGAACCTTCCGCCGTCAGGTGGCTCCTGTCGCGGTGGCTCAATTTCTCTCCATCGTATGAGTGGAATACATCCGAATCAAAGAAAGACTTCTCCCGGTGGAGGACATGGCAAAGTCCTTCGTCCTGTATTTTGTCCATCTCCTGGTTGATGGTTCCGTTTTTCTCCTCATAGGTCTTTCTGGCGCAGGAAAGACCGGAGGGGAGTTCCTCTCCCTTGTGCCACATCAGGTAGGCTTCAAGGTCGTGCTGAGGGGATTGGGTGGAAAGGGTCGGGTTTGAGGTGACGAGCACTGCGTTCTTTCCCAATCCCTTCAGCTGGCGCAGGAATTCGCGCAATTCTTCCATTCTTGCCTGAAGCAAGTTTTCCGACACATGTTTCCCGTCCCATGTGTCATGCGGGCCCATACGCGAATCCCATATTTGAGCAATGAACACCGTGCGGAGCTCAGGATGCATTTTCAGCCAATTCATGATGCGTCTCATCTTGTCCTCACGGCAAACGTTGCCCAAGGCCATGGTTTCCGGAGGCCTTGGGAAATCCGCATTCCAGAAGGGAACGGTGTAGGTGTTCAGGAAAATCCCGTGCCAGCCCTTTTGCTGTGCCGCAATATGCATGCCGTTGGCAAAATCCAGGGCCAGGCTATCGCCTATTACGGCAAAGGAAAGCGGTTTCCCCGGGTCGCCTATATCCTTCAAAATCACGGCGTTCGGGTAGGGCTGGGGTGTGAAATTGTTGGGCATGATACCCTCTGTCCCGGCTTGCAGGGGAGAATCGGATGCAACCGGGGAAAGGAACGCTTCCGCGTAAAAGGGCTCCGCGAACAGCTGGTTCACCTCTTGGTGCAATTGGTCGCGGAATCCATCTGTCTTGTGGATGCCTTGTTGCATGCCAACAGCCATGGCTATCAGCACGGGCAGTGTCCACAGCGGATAGGCCGGTTTCTCCGCCCCCCTGTAGAAGAGATACGCCAATACCAGGAGGCCGCCGATAGCCGCCAGGGTGGGAACGGGCGTGAAGGGGTGCCCCATGATGTATTCCGCAAAGCAGATACAGGGCCAGTGCACGAGGTAGAGGGAGAACGATATGCCGCCAAGCCAAACCAGAAGGGGGCTATTGAGCGGATTGAGCTTTTCCCAGAGCATGCCGCCGCGCAGCAGCAGGCAACCGCATACGGCTCCGAGCAGAACCATCCATGCGCTTTCTTGGGCGGGTATCCAGGCGCAGCCCAGCAGAACAAGCAGCGCCAGGATGCCGCATGAAACGGATGCAGCCTGCGAACGCGGCTTGGGCAGAACATAGACCAGGCCGCCAAGCGCAAACTCCCACACGCGCGCAGATGCCCAGTAGTATGTGTCGTTGGCGTATTCCCACGGGATGGGTGTGAACCGCAGGTAGGCCACGCCGAATGACAGGAGGCCCAGCAGGGCAATGTGGATGATGCGGGCTTTCCTGCCACACCGCAAGAAGTGCCAGATGAGGAACAGTACGGTGAACAGCAGGTAGCATTGCAGCAATACTCCCATGTACCAGAGGTGCATCAGGGGAAGCGTGCGTGTATCCGTGGAAAAATAATTGCCGCTCAATTGGTCCAGGTAGACATTGCCCTTGCACCACAGGCAGGCTTTGAGCAGTTTCTCCTGCTTGACGAGGTCATTTGCCGGGAATATGAACACGGAAAATACGGCAACAAGAACCAGCAGCACGAAATACGGGGCCAGCAGGCGCACGCTTTTCTTTTTCAGGAAATCCAACGGGCGGAAAACGGCATCCGTTTCCAGTTGTCGCCCTATCAGGAAATAGCCGGAGATGACAAAAAAGACATCCACCCCCATATAGCCGCTCGGGCAAATTTGCGGTAAGAGATGGAAAAAAACGACAAGTAGAATGGCAATTCCCCGTAAGCCTTGAATATAGGAGAGACGTTGTGAAGTGGACATGGTGAGAGAGCTTTTCCGAGTGTACGTTAAGCTTGGCGACATATCAAGACTATATTGTTCTCTTTGTGTACAGCGTTGGGAACTCGTGCGGTTGATAGTGAAAAAAAAGCCCCGCCGGAGGGCGGGGCTGTGGAAAACAGGGGCATGCCCGGAAGGGAATTACTCCTTGACTCCGGCGGCCTCGAAGGCCTCCTTGAGCTTGGGATTCTTCTCCGCCAGCTGGTAGGCGGTCTTGCCCTGCTTGTTTTTGATGGTGGGATCCGCGCCCGCCTTGAGCAGGGGGGCAATCATGCAGGGCTTCTTCACGTTCATGAGCGCGGTGGTGCCGTATTTGTTCACCTCGTTCACATCACCCACCTTCTTGTCCAGCAGGTACTGGAGCAGTTCCGGGCCGTCCGCAATGTTGTTGCCGGCGGCGGCATACAGCGTGGGATAGCCGCAGGTTCCCCACACCAGGTCCGTGCGGGAGCCGTGCTCCACCATGTACTGCAGCAGGGGCAGGGCTTCCTTGCATTTCATGTTGCTGGAAATCACGTTGTAGAGCGGCATGATGTCCTTCTCGTTGGTGCCGTTGTTGAAATCCAGCTTGTACTTCTCCAGGGCCTTGAGCTGCTCCAGCGCCTTGGCGGGCGTGCCGCTCTTCACAATGAAGAACACCAGTCCCTCCTGCTTCTGCGTCTTGGCGGTGGGATCCGCCCCCTTGGCTATGAGGTGCTCCATCTGCTCCACGGTGAGGAAGACGCAGGCGTGCATCAGCGCGGTCATCCCCTTCTTGTCGCTGGCGTTGGGATCAATGCCGCAGGTGTCGATGAGGTAGTCGGTCATGACGTTGAAATCAATCTTCCCGACGGAGATGCCGTTGCGGCGCAGGCCCATCATCAGCGCCGTCCGCCCCTCGCTGTCCACGGCCTTGGGATCCGCGCCAAGCTCGATAAGCAGCTTCATCATCTCCATGTTCTGTGCGGATGCCGCGCGGATGAAAGGCGTATCTGTCCCGGCCAGCAGGTTCACATCCGCCCCGGCTTGCACCAGTTCCTTCACCAGCTCCGGCTTGTTGGCGGAAACAGCCATGGTGAGCGTGCCTACGGAGAATTTGTTTTCCGGGTCCACGCCGTTCACATCCGCTCCCTGGGAGAGGAAGAAGGCCACGGCATCCCGGTTGCCCATGCTCGCGGCATAGGCTATGGGGGTGTACACGCCGTACACGCAGGTGTTGATTCCCTGCTCGCCGTTCTTGATTTTTTCCAGCCCCTTCTTCACCTCCGGCTTGGGCAGGGCGGCTATCGCTTCGTCCATGGTTTTGATGGAGCCCAGCGGCATGGCCTGCGTGGCTTCTGCGGCGGCTGCGGGGGCCAGGCCGGCCGTGGTGACGATGGTGCAGGGTACCAGCCCTGCCGCGGCGGCAAGGGCGATTGACAAGATGATATTCCTTTTCATGATTTTCTTTTTTTACGGGGTTTCGCCGCCGCAGTGAGGCGACGCAGTGTGTAGGCTACCACAAAATCCGCGTGAAATCAAGGACGAGATGCAGATGTACCGTAACGCGCACCGGAAAGGCGCAGTTGCGCCGCGCCCTTTCATTTCAGGGTGAAATGGATATGGGTCATTTCATTCTCGAACTCACTGTTGATGTTGTGGCCGTACGCAATGCCGGAGGTGGGTGTGGTGAAGACCAGGCGATAGGTGGTGGTGTCCTTGTACGGATTGCCAACCGCTACTGTCTCCTTGGTCACCAGTGCTTCCCCCTTGGAAATTTTCTTGTAGGTTACGGTGGTGCGGTATTCTGCGGCCCCGCCCCCTCCGGAGGTTGCTGTGTGGGTGTTTTGCGCGTCGAATGTGTAGTTGCCTCTGGTGGCGGCCACCAGTTTGGTCCAGGCGGGCCAGGGCGTTTCCTTGCCGTCCGGGGCGCAGTCGCGGGAGCGGATGCCCGCCCCTTCCGGATAGGTGAAGAGCAGGGTCTTGCCCGCTGCGGATTCCGGGGCCTCGGCGGTGGCCTGCACGTGTTTGGGCATTTTGTATGGCGGCTCCTCGGGCATGTTTTCTATGGCTTTGGGCTCCGCCCAAGCATTGGCCAGCCCCAGGGCGAGTGCGGCGCTTGCAGTAAGGATGAGGGGTCTCATGGCATACCATGCTAGCACACTGCGCTCTGCCGGTCAATGCTCAAACGAACTCAACGCGCGCGCACGCACGAAAACAGCACTTTTTGGCTTGCCTGACCTGTATGAAACATGCTAAAATGGTTGTGCATGGCCGGGAATCATTCCCGGTATCCGTTCATTCTCAACGAACAAAACGACAATGAAATTACGTCTCAACGCAACACTCCGGGCGGCTCTCATCGCCGCAGTCACAGTCGTGGGCTTCACTCTCTCCCATGCCCAGGCCGCTCCGGTGATACTTACGGGCATTACCCCCGATGCCCTGCCCACTTCGGCAGGCAACTCTGGCTTCAGCTGGAATGAAGACACCGGCGACTTGACTTCATGGCGTCTTAGCTTCACCTTGACTGAAGACAGGACTACCATTGCAGATAATCCGCTGCTGGGCACGAAGGGTAACGGTGGAACTTCTGCAGGCGGTGACTTGCTTAGGATTCTTGCCAACGGCTCGTTCACGTTGGAAACCGGGGGTGGCAATATCACC
>JAZUGI010000008.1:0-2806 GCA_045641125.1 Akkermansia sp. | reverse complement strand
GACTTGAGGCTGCCATCATCAGGTCTGCCAGCTCGTCGATTAAAATAACAACCTGTGGCAGAGTCTGCTCCTCATTATGAGAAGCCCATTTATTATAGGTTTCAAGGTCTCTCACGCCGGCTTCGCTGAAAAGCCTGTAGCGCTTGAGCATCTCGACAACAGCCCACTGGAGAGCACCGGCTGCTTTCTTAGGCTCCGTTACAACCGGTACATAGAGATGCGGAATGGCATTGTATATGCCAAGCTCTACCATTTTGGGGTCAATCATAATGAATTTGACCTCATCCGGTCTTGCCTTGTAGAGGAGGCTTATGATGAGGGAGTTCATGCAAACGGACTTGCCGGAACCGGTGGTACCGGCCACCAGGGTGTGCGGCATGGCAGCCAGGTCGCCAATGACGGTGTTGCCGTACACGTCCTTGCCCAGTGCAACGGGAATGCGCAGCTTGGGGTTGTTGAAAGCGGGAGATTCCAGCAGCTCGCGCAGGTACACGGGAGACTTGCGGCGGTTCTCCAGCTCAATGCCGATGGTGTTCTTGCCCGGCACCGGGGCCAGAATGTTGACGGAGGCGCTGCTGGTGGCAAGCATCAGGTCCTTGTCCAGCTTGCCGAACTGCTGCACGCGCAGGCCGCGCGGCGGGTAGAACTCGTAGCGGGTGATACTGGGGCCGCGCGTGATGGGCCCCGGCTCCACCTCAATGCGGAAGGTGGCAAAGGTATCGATGATGCGTTGCTGGTATTCCTGCATCTCCTGGCGGGCCTCCTCCAGCACCTCCGGCGGCACCGGCTTGTAGTCCAGCATATCGAGCGGCGGGAAGGGGTAGTCGGGTTCCTCCACGCGCGGCGCGGGCTTGGGTTGCGGGCGCGGCTTGGGTTCCTTGGGCTTCACCCGCTGCGCCACCTTGGCACGCAGGGTGGCTGCGATTCCGCCCGCAGGCGCGGCCTCCTCCGGCTGCGGATTCAGATCCAGCAGGTTCGGCAGCTCCGGGTGCATATCACCGCGGCGTTCTCCCGCGCGGCGAATCGTGCGCGATGAGGGGGCCAGCTGGGTTGCATCTCCGTTGTTGCGCTGGTTGTGGCTGCGGATTTGCTCCTCGATGGAGGCGGGAAGGTCGTCGTAGTCGTCCTCGGCGGGACGCGCAGCCGGCACTCCGGAAGTCTGGCGGGCGGGCAGATTGGGGGCCTGCTCATCATCATCCCTGCCCTGCAGGATAGCGCGGCGGGCCTTCTCTGCAGCCTGGCGGCGAGCACGTTCCTCCGCCCTCTGGCGGCGGAGCACACGGCGCTCGGCTGCGCGCTCGCGGTGAATTCTCCAGCGCTGGCCCAGCCACAGGCAGAAGCCCTTGGCGTCCTCTCCCACCTGGTGGAAAACATCACGGAATCCCAGGCGGGCAGCGTAAACCACAGCCACTCCATGCAGGGCAATCAGCAGGGCGAGCGCAGCATGCTCCGGCATCAGGCGTCCGGCTATCAGCGTACCGTCCAGGTAGCCCAGCATGCCGCCCACCTCCCCGGAGGGATGCACCGCCGCCCACTCCTGCAGCACCAGGGTCTGCACACTCATGATAGCGCAGGCCAGTATCAGCATCACCACCATGGAGAGAAGCTGCCCCGCCACGCTGCGGCGCGGATGCACCAAAATGCAGATGCCCAGAAGCAGGGCCAGGAAATCCAGATAGTACGCACAGCAGCCGAACGCCCAATACAGCAGCCCCGCCACATACAAACCTATTGCCCCCAGCGCGTTCGTGCACGGCACAGCCGCAGCTTCCTCCGCATGGCCAGGATTCAGCAGCCCCCAGCCCATCTCCGCATGGTTGTACGTTGCCAGGCAGCACGCCACCGCTACGGCAGCCAACACCACAAGAGCACCGCACATCCTCGTGGGACCGGGTTTCTTCTCCTGCAGAAGCATAGGGCTGTCTTCTTCAAACCTCATTATGCGTGTCCGTATATTCTATGCCCCGGCCTCCTTTGGCGCAAGCTCAAAATCCGTCAAGGCAACACCATTTTTCATTGCCTTCAGGCTGCCAGTATGCTTACACAGGGTAGCATCAGCATGCTCAAACACACCATGCTCTTCTTTCTTCTGTATTGGATTTTCTACGAGATTTGCACATACAGGAGCAAAAAAAACTCAAAGAAGCTCAAGGAAATATCCTTCAGCAAGGGTTAATCCATCATCGGCACGGTGTTCTCTGTTGCCTACTTCCTTTGCTTTGTGGTGAGCATCTTCTCCTTCGCGGCCTATAGGGGGACGTGCGAAATCGTTTCTCCCCTCAAAAACTTTGCGCTGCTGTACTGCCTGCTCGCCATGGGAATCGAGCTTCAACCCTGATTTTGACTGCAATTTTCAAGCTGGACTACAAGAAAGCACTCTACGCTGCAGTCGTCTTTTCAAAGGCATCACCCACCTTCTTGACAGTTCTCTGTCTGCTGGCGTCATCGTTTACCTGCTTGCCCTCCTGCTGCGCGCAGCGGTGGACGGGGAACGACAGGTCCCGCAGGTAGATAGTCTGAAAACGGAAAAGGCCGCACAAGTGTTACCTGTGCGGCCTTTGTTAGCCCTGGCGGCTATCTACTCTCGCGGGACCTGTCGTCCGACTACCATCGACGTGCTGATGTTTCACTTCCGGGTTCCGAATGGGACCGGGTGGGGCCATCAGGCTGTGACCACCAGGCTTCGGCGTTTCTTCGTTTGCGGCGCCGTGTGCCCGGGTGTCGTTGCAGGGCTGGTTTGTTGAAGTGTGGTGCAGTTTCCGGGAAGGGGAGGACTGGCATCCGCAAGGCGATGGGATTTACGATT
>JAZUGI010000007.1:0-4694 GCA_045641125.1 Akkermansia sp. | reverse complement strand
GGGCCGCAGCTTGAACGGCGTGCGCGGGGCATTTGCTGCGGGTGGCGCTTGCGGGGCGGGCGAGGGCTCTTCTGCATCCGTTTCCCCGCGGGCGTGGGCGGCCAGGGTGGCGGCCACGGCATCCGTGACGGCGAGCGAGATTTCCGAGGGGCGGCGGAAACGCACCTCCCGCTTGGCGGGGTGTACGTTCACATCCACCAGCGCGGGATCCACCTCCAGGTACAGGAAGAGCCCGGGGTGCAGACCCGTGGGGAAGCCGCCGAATCCGTCACGCACGGCGCGCATCACGATGGGGTCGTCTATGGGCCGCCCGTTGAGGAAGATGTACTGCATGCGGCGGTTGCGGTTGGCAGCGGATAGCGGCATCAGGTACCCGCTCACGCGCACGCCGGGGGCCTCTGTGGGCCGCATGCGCATCAAGCGCGCCGCGGGCTCGCGGCCGATAAAATCGGCAATGCGGCGGCGCAGGTCGTGCGTGGCGGGTACGTCGAACACCCCCTGCCCCTCTTTGGTATAGACAAAGCGGATATTCGGGAAAGCCAGGGCGTGTAGCTTCACCTGGTGCTCCACATGGCCGGCCTCCGTGTCGTCGCTCTTCAGGAACTTGCGGCGCACGGGGGTATTGAAGAAAAGGTTGGTGACGCAGATTTCCGTGCCGGGAGCGCAACCGGCGCTCATGGGGGGCTCCGCCTCCCCGCCGTCGCAGCTCACCCGCGTGCCCTCCAAATCCTGCGCGCGGCGCGTGGTGATGTCGATGTGGGCCACGGAGGCGATGCTCGGCAGGGCCTCCCCGCGGAAGCCCAGCTGGCGGATATCGAAAAGCCCCGCGGCATCCAGCAGCTTGCTGGTGGCGTGCCGCCGCAGGCACATGGCGGCATCCGCTCGGCTCATACCGCATCCGTCGTCCACCACCTTCAAGAGGGAGATGCCGCCGCGGCGTATTTCCACGCGGATGCAGCGGGCCCCGGCATCAATGCTGTTTTCCACCAGCTCCTTCACCACGGAGGCAGGGCGCTCCACCACCTCACCGGCGGCCACCTGGCTCGCCAGCACCTCATCCATCAGGCGGATTTTCTGTTCGGCATCGTCTCCCACGGCAACGCAGCCACCATACCACGACAGGCCGCCGGATGGAAGAATAAAACTCTGCGCGGCGGCCCGTGCGCGTTGCTGACACAAAAAGACACGGCTGATGCTGGAAAAAACGGGGCAATGGGAGTACCCTGACGACTGTGAAGAAGTGCCAGATATGCGGCCGGAGGGCTACGATGTTTTTAACGCAGATTGTCAACGGGCAGATGTCCGAGTTGGCACTGTGCGAGGAGTGCGCCAAGGCACGGGGGCTTTTTGACCCGCAATCCCTCACCTTCGCGGAGAAATTCTTCCCGGAGGAATTCAAGAAGCAGGTGGACAGGATTGTGCGCGAGCTCACCGGCGGGGATGAACAAAAGCAAACAGCTGCCGCCGAGGGCTGCGATATGATTACCGCCTGCCCCGTGTGCCATTTCTCGCTGGAGGACTACCGCCGCACCAACCGTTTGGGCTGCCCGGAGTGCTACACCTTCCTGGCCGGTGAAATCAACGCCACCCGCTGCGAGCAGGACGATGCCGACGAAACCGCCGGGGATAGCGAGCCCGCCGCCACTGCGGCTGCCCGGCCGGATTCCATGCAGGAGCCCGCACCGCGCCCGCGCAAGCGCTCCGTGAAGGCCCTGGAGGCCGAGCTGCAGCGCGCCGTGGAGCGCGAGGACTACGAGCGCGCGGCCGAGCTGCGCGATGAAATCAAGGCCATCAACAACTCATCCAAGGCATGAGCGAGCTTTCCTCCATCCTGACCCCGCTGCCGGAGCAACTGGTGAAGACGGGCGCTTGCTGCGACACCGTGCTGGGCGTGATGGCCCGCGTGGTGCGCAACCTGAAGGGCCACCCCTTCCCCGGCTGGAGCACGGCAGAGGACCGCCGCGCCGTGGCGGATGCCCTGGTGCCGCGCCTGCTCAAGATGCCTGCGTTCCAGCGCGGCGCATTCCATGCGGAGATGACGGATCTGAGCTTCGACGACCGCCGCCGCCTGCTGCTGCTCAACATGCTTTCGCCGTCCATGGCGGCGCGGCAGGACGGCTGCCACCTGCTCGTTTCCCGCAAGCGCGACATCTGCGCGATGGTGAACGAGGAGGAGCACCTGGTGATGCACATTTTCCAGCAGGAATGCAAGGGCGGCACCAAAGACCCCTTCGGCGTGTTCCCCCTGCTGGACCGTGTGGAGAGCCTGTGCGGGCAGCTGGACGACCGTTTCGACTTTGCCCGCAACCCGGAAAACGGCTACCTCACCAGCATTCCCACGGAATGCGGGGACGGTGTGCAGCTCTACGCCATGCTGCACCTGCCCGGCCTGAATTTCGCCAACATGATGGGCCAGGTCACCAAGGCCATGGAGAAGCTCCACGTGAGCATCTCCCCGTACTATTCCGACAGCCACGACGACACGGGATGCCGCTTCATGCTGTATTCCATCCCGGGGCCTGCAGGCTCGCTGAACGAGATGCAGGAGTACTTCTTTGCGGTGGTCAAGCGCGTGGTGGACCGCGAGCTGAGCGTGCGCACCCGCCTGCTCAACGAGCCCGGCCTGCGGCTGCAAGACCACATAGGCCGCACCTACGGCATGCTCATGAACGCGCGGCGGCTCAGCATCAAGGAAATGCGGGATGCCGGCTCCGCGCTGCGCCTGGCCTCTGTGCTGGGCATCATCACATGGAAATGCGGGCTGATTGATTTCACCCGCGCCCTCAATGAACTCATTCTCACCCTGACGGCGGAGGCCATCACCTGCGGTGATGCGGAGCGCGTGCCGCTCATGCTGGCGGAGCGCTGCCGCGCCTTCCTGCATTCCTCCCCGCACACCTACCATACCCCCGACACCACATCCAAATGAAAAACTACACCCCCAGGGCGCAACAAGTGCTCAACCTGGCCCGCAGGGAAGCGGACCGCTTCCACCACAACTACATCGGCGCGGAACACGTGCTGCTCGGCCTGCTCAAGCTCGGCCAGGGCGTGGCCGTGAGCGTGATGGAGAACGCAGGCATCAACATCAACCGCATGGCGGAGCAGATTGAACAGTCCATGGTGCCCGGCAACGCCGCCGGAACAGAGGGTGAACTGCCCTGCACCCCCCGCGTGCGCAAGCTGCTCACCCTGGCCGGGGAGGAGGCCAAGAACATGCGCCACACCTACATCGGCACGGAGCACATCCTGCTTGCCATGCTGCGCGACGAGGACGGCCTGGCCTGGCAGGCGCTCAGCTCATCCGGGCTCACCTATGAGAACGCCTGCAAGGGCGTGATGGAGGAAATAGGCACCAATTTCGAGGCGGACGACGACACGCCGCCCCCGCCGCCGGATCCCCTGCCCGGCAACGGCCCCGCTGGCCCGCACGAGGAGGAGGAGGAAGACGCCAACGCCTTCCTGCACCGCCAGCCCCGCAATGAGCGCGAGAACGCCCGCGGCAACGGCGAGCGCTCCCGCACCCCCGCGCTGGAGGCTTTCGGACGCGACATGACCGCACGCGCCGCCAAGGGCGAGATGGATCCCGTCATCGGCCGCCAGAACGAGATTGAGCGAGTCATCCAAATCCTGTGCCGCCGCACCAAGAACAACCCCGTGCTGCTGGGAGAGGCCGGCGTGGGCAAGACCGCCATCGTGGAAGGCCTGGCGCAGATGATTGTGAACGGTGACGTGCCGGAGTTCCTGCTCCACAAGCGCATCATCAGCCTGGACCTGGCGCTCATGGTGGCCGGAACCAAGTACCGCGGCCAGTTCGAGGAGCGACTCAAGGCCGTGATGGACGAAATCCACAAGGAGCAGAACATCATCCTCTTTATCGACGAGATTCACACCATGATGGGTGCCGGCTCCGCAGAGGGCACCATGGACGCCTCCAACATCATCAAGCCCGCCCTCTCCCGCGGCGAGCTCCAGGCCATCGGCGCCACCACCCTCAACGAGTACCGCAACCATGTGGAGAAGGATGCCGCCTTTGAGCGCCGCTTCCAGCAGGTGCAGGTGGGAGAGCCTTCCCTGCCGGACACCATCGCCATCCTCCGCGGCATCGCCCCGCGCTACGAGGAGCACCACCACGTGCACTACACCCCCAAGGCCCTGGAGGCCGCAGCCAACCTCTCCAAGCGCTATATCACGGGCAGATTCCTGCCGGACAAGGCCATCGACATCATGGACGAGGCCGGCTCCCGCCTGCGCGTGGCCCACATGACCCGCCCGGGGGAAATCAAGGAAATCGAGCAGCGCTGCGCCAAGCTGGAGGAGGACAAGAAGGCCGCCGCCAAGACCCAGGACTTCGAGCGCGCCGCCAAGCTCCGTGATTCGGAAATCAAGCTTCGCCAGCAGCTGCGCTCCAGTATTGACAACTGGAAGCAGGCCATGGACACCACCGTGGCGGACGTGACGGAAGACGACATCATGGCCGTGGTTTCCAAGTGGACCGGCATTCCCCTGGCCCGCATGGAGCAGAAGGAGACGGAACGCCTGCTGCAGATGGAGAACGAGCTGAAGAGCAAGGTAATTGGCCAGGATATCGCCTGCTCCGCCATCTCACGCGCACTGCGCCGCAGCCGTGCAGATGTGAAGGACCCGCGCCGTCCCATCGGCTCCTTCCTCTTCATGGGCCCCACGGGCGTGGG
>JAZUGI010000006.1:0-10498 GCA_045641125.1 Akkermansia sp. | reverse complement strand
GGAACCCGGCCAGCGCTTTGTGCTGTGCCAGGGCGGGAAGGGCGGCCGCGGCAACAGGCATTTCCGCACCGCCACCAACCAGGCCCCCATTGAGTTCGAGTACGGCACGGAGGCGGAATCCGGCGTGTTCTTCCTGGAGCTGCGCCGCATTGCGGACGCCGGGCTGGTGGGCTACCCGAACGCCGGCAAGAGCACGCTGCTCACGGCCATCTCCAACGCCACGCCCAAGGTGGCGGCCTACCCCTTCACCACCCTGCAGCCCATTGTGGGCACCGTGGAGTTTGCCGACTACGGGCGCGCCGTGGTGGCGGACATTCCCGGCATCATCGAGGGAGCCTCGCAGAACCGCGGGCTGGGGCACGAGTTCCTGCGCCACATCATGCGCTGCCATGTGCTGCTGTTCGTGGTGGACATGACCGGGCTGGAGCACGACCCCGTGGAGGCCATCCAGACGCTGCGCAAGGAAATCAAGCTGTATTCGGAGGAATTGGCCGCGCGCCCATGGGTGATTGTGGCCAACAAGATGGACGAGGAATGCGCCGCAGAGAACCTCTCCATCCTGCGCCAGCGTTTCCCCAAGGTGGAAATCATCCCCATCTCCGCCGCTCTCGGCGAAGGCATCCCCGACTTCAAGCAGCGCCTGCAGGAACTCGTCAGGGAGAACTGATGTTCGCCATCCTGTCAGACATCCACGCCAACCTGGAGGCCCTGCAGGCCGTGCTGGCGGACATGCAGGCGCACGGCGTGGATGAGGCCGTGAGCCTGGGAGACATTGTGGGTTTCAACGGCAACCCTGCGGAATGCGTGGAGCTGGTGCGCCCGCACCTGGCCGCCGCCGTGCGCGGCAACCACGAGGCCGCCATGTTCGACCACGCCGTGTTCGGCGTGCCGCTGTACATCCGCATGATTGAGCTGACGGCGGGCATGCTCACGGCGGAGCAAACCGAATGGCTGCAGCAGCTCCCGGTAACGGAGGAACACGGCGGCTGCCGCCTGTTCCACGCCACGCATGCCGCCCCGCAGCGCTGGCGGCGCATCAAGGGCACACTGGATGCCCAAGCCGTGTTCGATGCCACCACAGAGCGCATCTGCCTCTTCGGCCACACCCACCGCCCCGCCGTGTTCCGGCTCAAGGACGGCACCGTGCAGAGCATTCCCGTCGAGTATAGTGCGGACGGCACCTTCACCCTGCCCTTGGAAGCGGGGGCCCGCTATCTTGTGAACCCCGGCTCCGTGGGCCAGCCGCGCGACGGCGACCGGCGCGCCGCCTACGGTATCTACGATGAGGCGCGCAGGAGCATCACGCTGCGGCGAGTGGTGTACGCTGCGGAGCAGGCCGCGCCCAAGATTGCGCGCACCGGGCTGCCGGAAAGCTTTTCCGCCGCCCTGCTCCGCGGAGCCTCTCCCACCGGGGATTGACGCACCCGCCGCAGGCCCCCGGCTATTCGGCGACCTGCATTCCCCTGGCCCTGTAGCGGCTGGCGTTCGGGTGGGGTTGGGTGGGTTTGATATCCGTCTTGAGGTAGTATGATTTGAGCGGCTTGTATCCCTTCTTGGCCATCAGGGCATCCCAATCCTTGGGCAGCTCGATCTTGACGGTGGCAAACCCGCCGCCGGGCAGGCACATGGTCTTGTTGCGGTTGGCATCCCCGGTCACCAGCATGGCGGTCTTGCCCTCCTGCATCACGGGCACGGTCTGCAGGCGTTCCATGCCGCACCACTCCAGCCAGGTGGGCGTGGTGGTCTCCGCGGCGTTCTCCGTGCGGGAGATTTTGTCCATGTGGTCGTCCACGGTGTAGGTGGCGGGGTTGAAAGCGCTGCCGGGGTTGCCCCAGTAGTTGGCGGTGGCGCGCTGCTCCAGCGGCACGCGGGCGGTCTGCACCAGGGCCTTTTCCAAATCCTCCTTGCTCTTGTACTTGGTGGCGAGATCGCGCGCCACATACCCGGTGATGAGCATGTTGCGGTAGACGAAGGGAGTGCCGCTGCCCACGGCGAACTGCTGCTTCTCCGTGGCATCCCAGGCCATGAGCTCCATGATGACCTGCGGGTCCGAGGAGGCGGGGGCCAGGTTGTTGCCCCAGCAGAGGGCGGAGCCGGCGGTGAGTGCGTTCTCGTTCACCTGCATGCCCTGCTGCATGTGGTAGGGGCGCCAGCCGAGCTTGAGAGCGGCCTGCTCATCCTCCGCCAGGCACCAGGGCATGAGGTACCCGAAGGTGCCCATGCGGTTCTGCTTCACGTAATAGCCGCCGAAGTTGAGCATGGCGAGGTTGATGAAGCGGCCGATGGCGGCATTGCGCTGGTTGCAGATTTCGCCCTGTTCGTGGTCAAGCCCGAGCTGGCGGGCGATGGGGCCGTTCACCCAGCAATACGGGGTCCAGGCGTGCGTGCTGGCGAGCGTGCGGCGGAAATCGCCGTTGGTCATGGCCTTGGTGAAGGCAATGAGGATGGGCATGTACTCCGGCGGGCAACCAGCCATCACCCCGTTGGCGGCCACATGGCGCACCTTCACCTCGCGCTGGGAGGGCGGCACCACCGCCACCGTTTCATCCGCCGCGGCATCCGTGAACTTCAGGAATTCCGCGATGGCGTGCTTGGTGGGCGGCATCACGGGCAAGCCGTCCGTCCACCCCTGCTCGGCAAAGTGGGAGTTCACCTCCTGCAGGCTGCCGGTGAACACCACGCCGTCCCGCTTCCTTTCACTCTCCTCCTTGGGCAGCTCCTTGTCGGAAAGCGGCTTGGTGAGGGCCTTCTCAATCTGCGGCCAGAGCACCTTGCGGGTGTTTTCCACAAGCTCCTCCTTGGAATGGGCGGAGAACGCACCCGGGTATTCCGCCACACGGGGGATGGGCACCCCCGCAGCCCGCGCGGCAAAGCGTGCCTGGTCCGTGAACCCCGGTGCGGCAATCATGACGGAGGGCAGCCCCTCGTGCTCCGCGGCAATGCAGGAGCCCATCTCCTTGGGCGTGCAAAGGCCGCAGCCGCCGTTGCCGGAGATAACGGCATCCACCTTCAGCTCCTTGAGCTTGGCCACAAACCGGTCCTTCTGCTCGCGCACCACACCGGGGCCGGGCCAAGGGCCGGCGGAGCCCACCTCGCTGAGCACGTACACGGTGGCCTTGGGGTATTTTTTCAAGATAAGGCGCTTGAGCTCCGGGTGGGTGACGTATGCCATGAAGCTGCCGCCCACAATGGCAATGGTCTTGCCGTCCAGCGTGTTCAGGCGCGGTCCCTGCTTGATCATCTGGATATTGCTCTTGCCCACGGGCGAGTACA
The DNA here is from genome assembly GCA_045641125.1 of Akkermansia sp. Taxonomy (GTDB): domain Bacteria; phylum Verrucomicrobiota; class Verrucomicrobiia; order Verrucomicrobiales; family Akkermansiaceae; genus Akkermansia. The sequence goes on along the minus strand of JAZUGI010000006.1, from coordinate 7,225 downwards.
CGGCATAGCGCCCCTCCCCGGGCTTGGCGGGCACGGAACACTGCCCGTCCGGGCAATCCTGCACGGGCACCTGCGCCCAGCAGAGGCCGGACAGGGCTATCACAGCGGCTATGGCGGTTCGTTTTGCGCTCATACCATCATTAAGCGCCATTCCATGGAAAAAATCAACATGAAATCCCTGCTCAACCGTATTGAGGCCGATGATGGCAGAGAAGTGTGTTGCCACGGCGGGTGGATGTGGTAGAATGGGCGCAACATGAAGTTCGCGAGCATAGCCCTGACCCTCACCGCCATCCTGCTTACCGACGCTGCCACCGCACAAGAAAAGGCAGCCGCGCAACCCGCGCCGCAGGCGCAGGGAGGCGTGGTGAACCGCATTGCCGCCACCGTGAACGGCCGCCCCATCACCGCCTGCGAGGTGCGCATGCGCCTGGCCCCCTACTTCCGCGAGCTCTCGATGCTCTATCCCCGCCAGGGTCCCCGCTTCAATTCCGAACTCGTGAAGGCCAAGAAGGAAGTGATCAACGATTTGATTGAGCGCGAGCTCGTGCTCAGCGATTTCGAGACCAAGGGCTATATCATGAAGGACGACCAGATTGAGGAGGAAATCAACCGCCGCATCCTGGTGGGCTTCAACGGCGACCGCGACGCCTTCCTCGACAGCCTGCGCAAGAGCGGCATGAGCCTCAGCGAATACCGGGATTCCGTGCGCAAGGAGGTGACCGTGCAGGCCATGCGCTCCTCCAAGTACGAGCGCGGCATCCCCCCCACGCCGGATGAGATTCAGGAGGAGTACAACCAAACCAAGAGCGACTACCGCGACATCTCCCAGGATGCCGTGGAGTACGACAAGATTTTCATTCCCATGGTGGACCAGGAGATGCCGGAGCAGACCCCGGATCAACGCTACGAGTTCGCCTGCAACCTGCGTGAGAAGCTGGATGCCGGCACCGTTTCCTTTGCGGATGCGGCCCGCGAGCACTCCCGCGATGCCCACGCACAGGACGGCGGCCGCTGGCCCTCCATCAAGCGCTGCGATTTGGCCGTGGATTTCTCCAACGTGGTCTTCAGCGTGCAGCCGGGCCAAATCTTCGGCCCCATTGCAGACAACTACGGATTCACCATTGTGCGCGTGCGTGACAAGCACCTGGCCCCCGCCCCGCCCCTGAGCAACCAGGAGGTCAAGGAGCGCGTGGATGACGCCGTGCGCCGCAAGCAGAGCGAGAAACGCTACCGCGAGTGGGTGGAACGCCTGCGCGGCAAGGCGGTGATACGCACCTTCATCTGACGGCGCGCCTGCATGCCAAACTTTTCCGTATTTTTGACGCACGGAGCACTTGACTCACCCTGTGCCCTCCGTTAGAATGAGGGCACATCAAAGGTAACACGACTATGAAGTTCCCTATCATCACGACCGCCATTGTTGCGCTTTGCGCTTTCACCCTCACTGCTGAAGCCCAGGCACCCGCTGCTCCCGCTGCAGCTCCCAGCTCCAACCTGAAGGTTGCCACCGTCAACGTCAAGGAGCTCTACACCAAGTTCTACAAGCGTTTCGACACCGAAAACGTCCTGCAGAAGCAGCTGGCCGAGATCAAGAAGGACATCGCTTCCCGTGAGGAGAAGCTCCGCGAGCTCCAGGAGGAAGCCAAGAAGATTCTCGACAAGAACGACGGCAGCCTCTCCGACACCGCCCGCCAGAAGCTTCAGACCGAGTTCAACGCCAAGCAGAACGAGTTCCGCGCCCGTGAGCAGGAGCTCAAGGACTTCGTGCAGCGCCGCAACGTGGCTTTCCGCGAGCTGCGCAACCGTGAGATGCGCCTCCTCATGGAGGAAGTGCAGAACTCCATCAACACCGTTGCCGAGAAGGTTGGCGCCGACATGGTGCTGGACTCCGGCGCCCTTTCCCCGCAGCCGGAAATCGGCATCGGCACCCCGGTGTATCCGTACCTGAAGAAGAACTTCGACATCACCCCGGAAGTGCTCAAGCAGCTCAACTCCGGCGCTCCCAAGGGCTTTGACCCGGATGCCGAGCTCAAGCGCCTGTACGGCGACGGTGCAGCCCCCGCTGCAGAGGCTCCCGCAGCTGAATAAGCAAAGGACAGACACGCTCCCCTGAGCCATGAACCTCTCAGTAGAAGACGTTCTCAAGCTCACCGGAGGCAAGCTTCTCAACACGGCTCCGGAGGTGCAAATCTCCGGAGTCGCTTCTTTGGATGAAGCGTGTCTCGGTGAAGCCTCGTTCCTCGGCAACGAGAAATACTTCAAGGATTTCCTCGCCACGAAGGCCGGCCTGGTGCTGGTTCCGCCGTCCCTGCCGCAATACCCGGAAGGCGTGTGCCTGGTGGAGGTGGAGAACCCCTCCCTGGCCTTCAACGCGCTGGTGGACCACTTCATGAAGGCCGGGAACGACTTTGTGCCCGGCATTGCGGACGGAGCCGTGGTGGCCCCGAGCGCCAAGTTCAACCCGGAGAAGGTGCGCATTGGCGCCAACGCCGTGGTGGAGGCGGATGCGGAAATTGGCGACGGCTGCGACATCGGTCCCGGCTGCGTCATCGGCAAATCCGCCAAGCTGGGCGAGCACTGCAAGCTGCACGCCCGCGTGGTGGTGCGTGAGCGCTGCATCCTGGGCCACCATGTCACTGTGCAACCCGGTGCGGTTATCGGTTCGGACGGTTTCGGCTTCCTGCTCAACAAGGAGACCGGCTGCTACGACACCATCGACCAGGTGGGCATCGTGGTCATCGGCAACCATGTGGATATCGGCGCCAACGCCACCATCGACCGCGCGCGCTTCGGCCGCACCGTCATCGGCGACGGCTGCAAGCTGGACAACCTGGTGCAGGTGGCGCACAACGTCACCATGGGCAACCACACCGTCATGTGCAGCCAGAGCGGTATTGCCGGCAGCACGCACATCGGCACCTATGTCACCCTGGCGGCGCAAGTGGGCGTGGCCGGGCATCTCACGGTGGGAGACAAGGCCATTCTGGCGGCCCGCACGGGAGCCATCAGCAACCTGGAAGGGGGCCAGCCCTACTTCGGCTCCCCCTGCTCCCCCTACAAGGAGGCCATGAAGCAGTACGCCGCGCTCCACCGCATGCCGGAAGCCCTCAAGGAGCTCCGTGCCTTGCGCAACAAGGTGGAGGAGCTGGAGCAGAAGCTCGGCGCTTCATCCCAGAAAAACGCAGGGAAATAATGCACTGAAACAGGCTTCGCCCTTTTCGGGCCCGCCCGGTCGTTCCCGGGCGGGCTTTTCCTTTGATTCCGTATAAATTCGTTCAACAAATAGCTTGACAATCGGGGCCTTGGAATAGTATAGGGACATACGTATGAACGCAAACGCAGTCATTGCCATGCTGGGGTTGATGACCCTGGGAACAGTACCGGCATTCGCAGCTCCGAGCGACACCGCTCCAGCCGCCGCCAAGGCGGCGGGGGTTGCCTTGCCCAAATCCGTGACAGATGCCCTGGACAAGGGTGATTTCAAGGCCGTGCGCACCGCCCTGTTGGCAGAGCTCAAGAAGCTGGATTTACATGCCACAGACAACCAAGACGTCCATGCGCTGAGCATGGCGCTGGAGGTGGTGGACTGCACTTCTCCGGAGGTGCTCGACACCTTCGCGCAGAACAAGGACCACCTGAAGTTCCTGAAGGCTTTCTTTGCAGATGCGGACTGGATGGAGATTTACCTGAGCTGCGGTTTGGTTCCGTACCACAATGATTGGGGCGTGCGCATCCTCTACGATGTGTGGAAAGAGGAAAAGGGCGCGGTGAAAAACAAGCCGCTGGCCGTGGCGCTCGCGTCCGACTGGGGTGGCGGCGAAACCTGGCAGAACGTGCCCATTCAGAAAAAGGACCCCTCCAAATACAACCCCGTGCGCCGCTACAAGTATTTCCAGCGCCAGCAGGCCAAGGGCGTGCTCTACCCGGGCTTCCGCAAGCTCAAGGCCTGGGAGCTCCGTTTCGTGGTGGCCATTCCCCAGCAGGACTGGGACGACGAATCATACGAATGGGCCTTCAAGCACATCAACATGCCGTGGGACCAGTACGGCTGGGCATGTTGGCATGCCCCGTACACGGACCCCTCCAAGTTTGGCGACAGCGTGCAAAGCGGCGAATACAACCTGCCGTTCAGCGATGAAAGCTGGGCAGAGGCCACGCAGCGCAACGGTGGCGTGTGCGGCGCCCTTTCCCACTACGGCACGGTGGCGGCCATGGCCCACGGCATTCCCGCCTACACCGTGGGGCAGCCCGGCCACTGCGCCTACGCCGTGCGCTTGAAGCGCGGCGAATGGACCGGCGGTTTCGGCGGCCCGGACGGCGGCATGCACAACTACATCTTCGGCAACCAGGCCCCCACCTCGTACAACCTCATGGAGGCCGTTTTCGGGGATGACACCAAGATTGCCCGCGCCTACCGCCACAGCTTCCGCGCACGTGCGCTCGCGGATTTGGGTGAGACGGCCGCAGCCATCGATGCCTGGAAGCAGGCCCTGGATGCCGCCCCCCTGCACCCCTTCTTCCGCAAGGAGCTGCACACCCTGATGCTCCAAAGCAACGCCAAGCCCAAGGAGTGCCTGGATTACCTGATGGAAACCCTGCCCAAGTACAAGGGCCACGGCGTGGCCGCATGCGACATGATGAAGGACTTGGAGGGCGTCATCGGCAACATGGACGATGCGGACAAGCTCAAGCTCTTTGCAGAGGTGCACCACATCATGGCAGGCACGCCCGCCTCTTGGGCCGTGAAGTGCGAGGACACCGTCAACCGCCACGCCTCCATGCTGAAATCGGATGAATCCCGCCAGAAACTGCTCACGGATGCCTTTGTAGCCTACATGAGCGAGGGCGACGGCACGCTCTTCGGCCAGGTGCTGGAATGGGCCGTGAAGACCTATGTGCAGAACGGCCGGGAGGAGATATTCAACAAGTCCTTTGCCGCGGCATCCGCCAAGGCGGCGGGCGGTGGCGGCGGTGCCGAGCGCACCAAGAAGATGGCCCAGGCCTACGGCAAGGCCATTGTGGCCGCGGAGCAGGCACGTTCCGCCGCGGCATTCAGCGCCCTCTCCACGGCAGCCGTGAAGACCTGCCCGCCGGATGTTCGCTCGCCCAAGCTGCAGGCCCAGCTGCCCAAGCTGGGCAAGGCCGTGCTCTTCCGCATATCCACCACCTGCGGGTTTGACGACCCGCTGGCGCACGCCGGTATCCTCACTCCGCAAGGCGGCCGCTGCCACACGGAGAAGGAGGCACACCCGAACATGATTGTGGAGCTGGACAAGAAGGAGACCGTAACGGGCTGCCTGGTGCACAAGGTGCCCGGCAACGAGGGCCGCATGAAGAAGGCCACCATTGCCACCAGCACGGACGGCGCCACCTGGTTCGACCAGGAGCGCACGGAGAACATGCCCGCCGAATGGGTGGTCAAGTTCAAGCCCGGAACCCAGGCCAAGTGGGTGCGCATCGAATTCGACAACCCGCAACCGGAGTTCGCCCACATCTCTCATTTCCTCATCTTCACCAAATAAGGATTCACCACCATGAACACGCGATTTTTATTCACCGGAAGCCTCTTGCTCGCCACCCTGGCACCGGCCTTTGCCGCCACCGCTTCCTTCCCGGATGTGCCCAAGGTCAAGGAACAGGCCAAGAGCGACAACAAACCGGCTCTCATCCTCTGGTACGGATCCGACTGGATGCAGAACTGCTCCAGCGTGGTGGACGCCTGGGAGAAGCTTGCCGCAGAGGGCAAGCTGCCCGTGGTGTTCGGCCAGTTCAACGACAAGACAGGCCAGAAGAGCGATGACCGCCGCAAGATGCAGGACATGATGGGCATCGAGCAGTACGACCTGCCCGCAGCCGTGCTGCTGGCGCCGGACGGCACATTCATGGCCGCCTGGAACGGCAAGGATGTGCGCCAGCCCAAGAAGCTGGTCAAATCCATCACGGAGCTTGCCTCCAGGGCCCCGGAGTTCATGAAGCTCGCAGCCACGGCGCGTGACCGCGGCGGCAAGGAGGGTGCCCAGGCCGCCGGAGAGGCGCTCAAGCTCCTGCCCTTCGCCAACGCACGCCGCCACAAGGAGCTCACCAGGATTATCAACCAGAAGGATCCCAACAACGAAACCGGAATGCGCGCCCTCTTTGCCATGGACCACCAGGCCATGTACAAGGAAATCAACAACAAGCTCAACGGCGGCCCGGACGGCAAGCTCAAGGATGGTGCGCGCAAGTTCGCGGATGCGGAGCGCTATGTGCAGGACACCGTGAAAAAATCCGGCATCGACCAGGATTCCAAGGCCTACACGGAGATTCGCCAGCAGTGGCTTGCGGGCCTTGCCTACGTGTACCGTGAAAAATTCAAGGCCTCCAAGAACGAGGCAGACCGCAAGCAGCTGCTCAAGGCGCTGGCGGACTGCGTGAAGCTCAATCCCAAGAGCCAGTACGGCGTGGGGGCCGCCAAGTACCACCACTACTGGGATCCCGATTCCTTCACCGTGATTGAGAACATGTTCTACAACCCCGGTGACCAGACCCACAATTTCGAGAAGGACTGGCACGTGGTTGTCACCAAGTCCATCGACGGTCCGGGAACCTACGTGTTTGAGCTGGTGCCGCGGGAGAACGGCCGCCTCATCACCCGCAACTTCCGCCTTGCCGTCAACGGCAAGGAAGTGGCCAAGGCCAGCGAGCCTGCAGACAAAGACACCAAGCGCGTGGAAATCCAGGTGCCCAATGTGAAGGGCGGCGACAAGGTGGAGGTGTGGCTCACCGCAGAATGCAGGGACGGCTGGTTCGGCTGCTCCGGTGAAATCCGCATGGAGAAAAAGTAACTTCCAATCATACAATGACATTACGTACAGCACTCACCATTTGTTTCCTCCTTTCCCCGGCGCTGGCTGCAGATATCTGCCAGCCCGCACAGGAGGTGATTCAGCGTTTCACCAAGGGTAGCGTGCCCGTGAAGCTCAAGGCCGTCAAGGACAAGGAGACCGACCACTACCGCGTGGAAGTGAAGGACGGCACCGTGGAGGTGACCGGCAACTCCCCCGTGGCCCTCACCCACGGCTTCTACGCCGCACTCAAGGAACAGGGCCGCGGCATCTGCAGCTGGAGCGGCAACCGCGTGCAGCCCGGCGCTTGGGCAAACGGCTCCGCCACGGAGGGTGCCACCCCTTTCCGGTACCGCTACTACTTCAACGTGGTGACCTTCGGGTACACGCTGGTGTAC
>JAZUGI010000005.1:0-45609 GCA_045641125.1 Akkermansia sp. | reverse complement strand
CGTCATCAACATCTTCAAGGACTACGACAAGATGGACGCCAAGGCCCAGGAGAAGTTCCGCAAGAACTACAAGGGCAAGGCCGGTGTCATCTGGGGTGTGTCCGACAACACCAAGAACGTCGGCTACACCGAGGACGAGGGCAACCTCCTCACCGAGTACGTGACCAAGGAGAAGGAACGCTTCAAGGCCAAGAAGATGGAGGACAAGGACATCAAGATCTACCTTCGCGGCGACAAGGATGCGCCGTGGGAGCGCACCTGCAAGGCCATCCGCTGCGCGGCGGCCGCCGGTGTGTCCAACCTGGTGTTCGGCACGCTTCCCGCCAAGTAAAGAACCCGCAATTCACAAGCGACTATGGCAAGACACAAGCAAATCAAGACAGAGGCGCAGGAAGATGCGGAGATGAACATCTCCTCCATGATTGACTGCTGCTTCCTGCTGCTGATCTACTTCCTGGTGGCCACCTCCCTGGTGAGCGAGAAGAAGCTCGATATGAGCATTCCCGCCCAGGAAACCACCAACAGCACGCCGCCCCCGCTGGAACCCGGCCGCATCAAGGTGACGGCTGACGGCTCCGTGATCTGGAACGGCGATATGACCGTGGGCGGCCCGTACGACCCCTCCGCCAAGCCCAAGACCGCAGCCTTCCGCGAGCAGCGCAAGATGGACACCCTTGTGGAGTCCCTGAAGGCACTGAACGACCAGGCCAAGGCGGCTGACACCACCCCCATCGTGATGGTGATGGGTGATGCCAAGGCTCCCCAGCAGCGTATCGTGGACGTGATGGCAGCACTCGCAGAGGCGGACATCCACACCGTTGGATTGAACACCACCGCTGGAGAGGAATAAAGCAACCCGGAACCTCAACAACTATAAGGGGAGGGGAGCTAGGCGGAAGTATACCGCAGCTCCCCTCCTTTATTCGCGAAAGACTTCAACAACAATACCCCTACTATGATGAACAACCACATTACCGCAACTTCCGTGCTGGCGGCACTGGCCCTTTCCGTGCCCGTCGTCTGCCAGGCACAGGACCCCGTGTCCTCCCTCAAGCAGGTGCAGGATCTTGCCGCCGCCGGCAAGGTGCAGGATGCCGTGGACTTGTGTGACAAGATTATCACCAAGTTCAGCGACTCCAGCTCCACCATTGCCAAGCAGTTCCGCTGGGTGCTCCCGTTCTATGTCTGGGAGAAGGCGGACACGCTTTACAAGGCCGGCGACTATGAAGGCGCCGCCAAGATGTACAAGGAGTACTCAGAGAACAAGCTTTTCTCCGACAAGGCGTTTATGGATTCCGTGAAGGTCAACGCCGAGAAGCAGTACGAGCTCTTCGAGGCTCGCAAGACTTTCAGTATCCTCCAGCAGGGTTACTGCCTGTACATGCTCGGCAGCGGTACGGAAGAGAAGGAGGGCGACAAGAACAAGCTGGTGGAGGCGCTTCCCTTGTTGGAGTCATACTACGGCATGCTGCAGAAGAACAAGGTGAGCGCGCTGGAAAAGAAGATGAAGCTGGACGGCCGCGTCTGCTTCATGCTGGTGCAGGCCTACATGCTGCAGCCCACCCCGGATTTCAAGAAGGCGGGCGAATACCTGGAGAAGGCCCGCAGCGCCAAGGGCAAGCTGCCGGATGACTTGGCCATGACCGGCCTCAACACCGTGGCCCGCATTGCCATGGAGCACCCGGAAACCGCCGGCTGGGTCTACAAGATCATTTCCACCAGCCCCGCCAGCTACAACATGGAGCCCGCACGCGCCGCCCGCTATGCCGACAAGTTCCTCAACAACGGCATCAAGGCCACCATGGCCGCTGACAAGGCCATGAAGGCCAATGACGTGGCAACCGCCGCGGAAGCCGCCCATTCCGCCAACTGCCTCTTCAGCTTGGTGCCGGATATGGTCAGCATCCGCTCCGCCCTGTCCGCGCAGGTTAAGTCTTTCGGCAAGAGCGCCAAGCCCTTCACGGATTCCGGAACCGGCGTGCGCATGGTGCCGGAGCATCCCAAGAAGCTTGCTGAAACCTACAAGAAGCTGGATGCCGACCACCGCGACCTGGACGGCTACGCCGTGCTCACCACCGCCAACATGGCTCTCACCATGCAGTCCAGCCGCCTGGCCAAAGCCGGCTACCAGATCCTGGTGGACCGCTACAAGACCCTGGTGCAGACCGACAAGGACAACAAGACGGTGGAGATGCTCAACAACAACTATTTCCAGCTGGCACAGCTCTGCTACGCCACGGGCGACCAGGAAGCCGGCGACAAGTACATTCAGAAAGTGCAGGGAGGCGACGATGAACTCGGCGGCGACAAGGCCAAGAACATCGCCGTCAACAAGATGGGACGCCTGCTCAAGGACAAGGACTGGCAGGGTGTGATCCCCGCTTCCGAAGAGGTCATCAAGCTCTTTAAGGATGAGCCCACCAACCAGTACTACGTGTCCGCCCAGTTCGCCATCATCGCCGCGCTCCACAACCTCAAGAACTACGAGGAGGTGGTGACCAAGGCGGAGGAGCTGCTCAAGAGCGGCAGCCTGGAGGCCAGCGGCAAGGGCACGCTCAAGCCGGACAAGGCCAAGTACTACAACATGACGACCTTCTACTACCTCATGGACAGCCACATGAAGCTCGCCAGCACCGACGGCAACCACCTGGATTCTGCCCTGGATGCCTTCAAGCGCTACAAGCAGCGCCACCCGGAGTACGACCTGAAGGAGAACTCCCTCTCCCCCAACATGCACTACGCCGCCGTGGAATGCCTGACCCGCATGGCACGCCAGGCCGAGGAGGCGGAGGCGGTCAAGCTCAACGCCCAGGCGCTCGACCACTGCAAGACCATCGTGCAGCACTGGCCGGACGGCGAATTCGCCCCCAATGCGGACCTGCAGGCTGCGGCCATCCTGGTTGCAGACACGGACCAGTCCGTGAAGCCGGAGGCCATCAAGATTCTCGAGCGCTGCGCGGAGAACGCCAAGAAGCGCATGGATGAGAAGGGCAAGAAGGAAGACATCGTCTTTGCCAACGCCCTCTTCTGGCTGGATTCCTACGGCCCGGAAATCCCCCTGGAGGGTGAGGACGAGGCTGCCGTGGCCAAGCGTGTGCAGGGCTACAACCAGCGCTACTGGAGCGAGGCGGACTACGAGGGCTGCGTGTACTCCCTGCCCGCCGCCTGCCTGCGCGTGAGCCGCGCCGCAGATGCGGAAGCCTACAAGACCGCGCTGGATGGCCTGCGCGACATTATTGTGCGTGAGGCCAACTGCGCCTTCAAGGCCGGCAAGTCCAACCCCGAGCTGGAAAAGGCCATCAACACGTACATCGACAAGTACATGGCCGGCGCCACCAAGTACAAGGAGTCCATCCCCGAGAAGGACACCGCCGCCCTGCTCAAGGACTTCTCCGGAATCGACCCGGCAGACAAGTACACCAACGCCATCCTGCGCATGGCCCTCATCAGCGCCAAGAACCAGGAGCTGGCCGGCATCAAGGACAATCCCTCCAAGCGTGATGCCCTCGCGGCCGAGGTGGAGCGCGATTTCCGCGACATGACCAACACCTTCAAGCCGGATGACCTCACCAGCTACATCGCCGTTCAGGTGGGCGACTACCTGGTCAACTACGTTGCCCGCTTCGACGACCCGTCCACCAAGCAGAACGAGATTGACATGGCCATCTCCTACTACGACTCGGTGATCAACCGCCGCCGCGACCGCGTGGCAGAGGCCTCTCTGGGCAAGGCGCGCGCCCTCTCGTTCTCCAAGAACCCGGATCAGCAGAAGCAGGCCATCGCCCTCTACGAGCAGGCCTCTTCCGGGCCCGTCACCACCCAGACCATCCCCGCCATGGAAGGCCTGGCCCAGCTCTACTCCCGCGCCGGAAACTATGAGAAGGCCAGGGATGCCGCCGCGCTCTACCTCAAGAACACCCGCGGCAACAACAAGGAGCGTCTGCAGATGATGATGCTGCTCGGCAAGGCGTACGACCAGTGCGGCGATCTCAAGAACGCACTGCTCAGCTACATGAACGTGTTCAACCAGAACCGCAACCAGATCGGCTTCTCCGCGCCCGCTTGCGTGGCTTCCATGGAAATCCTCTGGAAGCGCAACACGCCCAGCTCCGGCGACCGTCTCAAGGGCGACTTCAAGGCCTCCGACCGCTGGACCGCCTGGAACACCGGACAGAACTACGTCAACCTCATCAAGCGCTCCAAGCTGGAGGACAAGATGACCGCCGGTGACCGCGATGCCTACAACAAGGTCGTCGCCAAGGTCGCTGAATACGGCGCAGACATGGCCGTGCAGAGGGAGGACAAGGAAAACAAGGACTTCCAGCGCAAACTCGACAACAATTAATAACCCCTACCATATCTCAAGACTATGAAGACCTACAAGACGATTGGATTTGCGCTTGTCGCTGCTGCCGGCTCCATGCTCGCATCTGCCCAGCAACCCGGTGCCGCCAAGGTGACCGCCGTGGTGCAGAACAACGCGCAGAAACTCGCTCCCGTGGAGCTTGTCGGTGCGCAGGGTGAGAACTACCTCTACAAGCAGAAGGGCACGGATACCATCCTTTCCCAGCCCGTTGCCGGCTGCAAGGTGTTCTACATGATGACACCGCCGGACCTGGCCGCCGCGCTCACGGAGTACCGCTCCGACGAGCTGGCCAGCGCCCGCAAGAAGCTGGCGGACTGCCGCATGAAGTACATTGCCTACGCCGGGCTGCCCGGCAACCCCGCCACCACTGCTGCCATGGCAGAGCTCAACTGCGCCGTGCGCATGATGGACTGGGGGGCCCTGCCCGCCCTCACCGGTGCGTTCCCCGGTGCCACCAAGCTCACCTCCGCAGACAAGCTGCGCTACCAGGCCGCCAAGATCATGGCCGGTGTGAAGGAGGGTGACAAGGCCGCTCTCGCCACGCTCAAGACCGAGGTGGGCGACCTCATCAAGAACAAGAACAGCGCCATGGATTCAGAGACCTACGCCTGGCTGCGCTACGCGCTGGGCATCGTGTACTCCGCCAAGCTGACCGAAGCCGAGCTCCAGAAGGAAATCTCCGAGGAGAACAAGGCGGACGCCAGCAAGGCCGTGGACAACTTCTGCCAGTGCGTGGTGAGCGTGCACGGCAACATCTGGCCCATGCAGGAGGACGCCCTCATCCGCAGCCTCCACATCCTGGCCGCCATGCCCGGCGTACCGGAGCAGATTGCCAAGAACAGCAGGGTGCTCAGCGCCTCTGCCTGGAACGGCACCTCCGCCGATTTCCGTGATGCCGTGGCACTGGCCTTCATGATGAAGAACGTGTACGACATGGGCGGCAAGGACCCGCTGATCGACAAGCTGGCGGAAAGCTACTACAACACCGCCAAGGACCGCGCTGCCAATGCGGAGAAGGAAGGCGAGAAGCCTGCGGAGGACCAGCCCGCAGAGGAACCCGCCAAGTAACCCGCCGCGTTTCCATTCATTATCCGGCGGAGCCCCGCCCCTGCGGGGTTCCGCCCTTTTTCTGCGAACAAGCATACCCCTTGAAGAGATTATGATAGATATGTTAGTACGGCTCTACGACCTGCCGGAAGGCGCTCCCCTGCGCGCCGCACTGGCGGAGAAAGGGGTGCTCCTGCGCCTTTGCAACCCGTATGAGCGCCACTGCCTCATTGATTTCGTGCAGCGAAACTTCAGCCCCAAATGGGTGAGCGAATGCAAGGTGGCCATGGGCCACCAGCCCATCGGCTGCTTCATTGCCACTCGCAACAAGGAAATCATCGGCTTCGTCTGCTACGACACCACCGCCCGCGGCTTCATCGGCCCCATGGGCGTGGGTGAGAAAGCGCGCGGGCTCGGCGTGGGAAAGGCCCTTATGGTCACCGCCCTGGAGCAGCTGCGCAACTTGGGTTTCGCATACGGCATCCTCGGCGGCGCAGGCCCCGTGGAACTCTACAAGAAGTGGGTGGACGCCATGGAAATCCCCAAGTCCTCCCCGGGCATTTATGCAGATCTCTTGCCGGATACCCCGCCCGCCGAATGATTTTTTTTCACAAGCCCCACACTTTACCTTGACATGTGGGGTGATTCCTGATAATTTTAGCGTAGACTCTATCTTTCCATGAAACGAATTCTTCTCATCCCCGCCTGTGCCATGCTTGCCATGGGCCTCTTCACCTCCTGCCAGAAGGAGACGGAATCCGCTCAGCAGCTCGCTGAGGACCTTACAGCCGAGCTCCAGAAAGTGACGGATTACACATCTGCCGAAGCTGCAGCACCCCGCGTGAAGGTGCTCAACAAGCGCTTCCAGGATGCCTCCGCGCAGGTGCTCAGCCTCAACTACAATCCGCTGGCTGACAGCGTGAAGCCCCTGGAGGAGGGCGGTCCCGCAGACTATGTGGCCGCCGTTACCACCCTGGCCAAGGAAATCGGCCGCGTGCGCGCCAGCAAGCCCGTTACCAGCTCTGATGGCGACATTGACGACACCCGCCTGCTGCAGACCGTGGGTGCCAACGCCGGTGTGGGCGCGGACGGCAAGCCTTCCGAGACCCTCAAGAAGGGCAACGAGTACATGAAGAACCCCACTTCCCGCCAGAACAACAACCCGCCCGCCTTTGCCGAGTGCTACGGCTCGGAGGCCATGGTGGCCGCCCTGTCCTATGTGGCGGACGTGGAGGAGCGCGGTGCCTACTGGGATTCGGAGGAGCTCGTGGAAGTGCCCGCTGAGCAGGCCCCCGCCGCTGCGGAGGATGATGCCGCCGAGCCCGCTGCTGCGGATGATGCCGACAGCACCCCGGATATCAAGGAGGAGCCCTCCACCGATAACGTGCCCCCCGCAACGGACGAAGAGCCCGCCGGTGATGACGAGGAACCCGCCGGTGACGACAGCACCGATGAGGGCGGCTCCGATGAGGGCGGCGAGGACATTGACGTGTAACCGCGAATCCGCAACCCGTTTTAACCAAGGCCGCAGGTTTCCGGGAAACGGAGCCTGCGGTTTTTTTCGTGAACACCATGCCGCGCCTGCATTTCACCTGCGCCTACAACGGAGAGCCCTTCCAAGGCTGGCAGAGCCAGCCCGGCGGCAACACCGTGCAGGATATCATCGAGGCCGCGTTTGAGAACGTGCTGCACTCCGCCCTGCGCATTTCCTCCGCAGGGCGCACAGATGCAGGCGTACACGCCCGCAACCAGCATTTCCATGTGGATGTGCCGGAGGGTTGCTCCCTCACCCCGCAGAACTGGCTGGCCGCCATCAACGCCAACGTGCCCGCCGCCATCCGCATCCTGAATGTACAGCCCGTGGGGCCGGAGTTTCACGCGCGCTTCTCCGCCACCGCCAAAACATACGAATACATCATCAACCGCGCACCCGTCTGCTCCCCCTTCCTGGCAGGCCGCGTGTGGCACCGCCCCCAGCCCATGGATGAAGCGCTCATGGCACAGGCGGTGCAGTGCTACGTGGGCGAGCATGATTTCCGCCGCTTCGCCGCCAACCGCGGCAACGAGCCCCAGGACCCGCCCGCGGATTTCTACCTGCGCACCATCTATTCCGCCACTTGCGAGCGCAGAGGCGACCTGCTGCGCATACGCCTGCGCGGAAACGGCTTCATGTACCGCATGGTGCGTCTCCTCATCGGCACCGCCCACCAGGTGGCCGTGGGGCGTGCCTCCCTGCAGGAGCTTCAATCCATGCTCTCCGAGCCCTTGGGAGAGAAAACACGCTACGGCGCACCTGCCGCAGGCCTTTACCTGGACAGCGTGGAATACGCCGGTGCAGGCGCACAGGAGGACAGAACGGACGATGCCGGCAGTTCTTCGCATGAAGGGAGACAATAGCACCATGCCAATCATGAAAACAACTAAGCATACTTGCCGCACCTGGCATCTCTGGCTGGGGCTTCCCTGCTGCCTCATATTGTTCCTGTATGCCGTGAGCGGCCTTGTTCTCCAGCATGACGATGCATTCTCCGGGCTGGGAGTGAGCCGTGGCATTCTGCCGGATTCCTATCGCCTGGAGCACTGGAACAACGGCTTGATGCGCGGTACGGTCCGTGTGGGGGAAGACGTGTACGCCTACGGGGCTGCCGGGGTATACCGCACCACGCCTGAGATGAAGGATTACAGCCCCGCCATGGATGGGCTGCCCAAGGAAGCCGATGTGCGCGACCTGGCCGCCGCGGCAGATGGACGCCTGTTCTGTACCACTGCGGAATCCGCGTATACCCTGGCTCCCGGTGAAAAGGTGTGGGCTGCAATCAAAATGCCCAAAAAGATGAAGCCGAGCAGCCTCTGCCTGAAGGATGGGGACGTGTATCTGGTGGGGCGCAGCGGCCTGGCCCGGGTGCAGGCTCCCTACGCCACGGCGGAAAAGCTGGATACTCCGCCCCCGGTGGATGCGCCGCAAGGCGGCTCCATGCTCGGTCTTGTCAAAGACCTGCACCATGGCAAACTGTTCGGCACCGTCGGCATTGTCGTGGTGGATATCATTGCGTTGGTATTCGTTGTGCTGTGCATCAGCGGATTCCTTTACTGGTTGCTCCGCATGCTCTTCCCGCGCCTGGGAGCCTCGCTCCGTCCGCTTGGCGGCCGCTCGCTCAAGCTTAACCTCTCCACCCACCGTTTCCTGGGCCGCTGGACCCTGTGGGGGCTGGTTCTGGTAACGGTCACAGGGTGGTTCCTGATGAAGCCCTTGCGCAGTGCTATCTCCTTTACCCTTCCTGCCGGGGAAGCTCCCTCTTGGCTGGGCAAGGCTCCCGCTGTGCGCTACGATGCCGCCACGCACGATTTCCTTGTTGCGGGCGGCGCGGGCCTTTACTCATTAACCGCCCCCTCTGCGGCACCTGTGCGAATGGCGGATGCTCCCAAGGTTTCCGGCAAGGGTGTGCCTGTTATGCTGCAACTGGCGGACGGAAGCTGGATCATCGGCTCCTCTGAAGGATTGTTCAAGTGGAACCGCTCCAACCATTCCGTTGAGGCGTTGGCAGACAGCCCCGTGGGCGGTTACACGGTGGAATGCGGCGGCCTGCCTGTCTTCAGCCGTGGTGGGGCTCCGGCCTTGTCCATGCCGCCCGCCTTGGCGGAACAGCCCCTGCCGGTCAAACAGCTCGCCAAGGACCTGCACACGGGTAAAATCCTGCTTGGCCCGGCCTCCGGCCCCTACGTGTTCGTGACCGGGCTTGTATCCCTGGCATGTCTCCTGACCGGCTGGTTCATTGTCCGGCGCAGGAGAGGTTGACCGGCATATCAGATATGGCTGCGGCCATGAAAAAGCCCCACCCGAACAGTTCGGATGGGGCTTTTTGAGATTGGAAACAACTATTGCTTCCTGCGTCTGCGGGCGGCCAGGGCGGCCAGGGCCAGCAGGCTCAGCGTGCTTGTGGCAGGTTCCGGAACGGTAGCACCCACCAGATACACCTGGCCCACGTTTGCACCGTTCATACCGCTGCCCGTGTAGACAAGGTAGAACTTGCCCTTCTGCAAGTTGGTGAAGTAGGTGCTGGCATCCACTGCGTCCTCAACCGTGATGGCTTCTGTTGTGGCGGTGTAGGGCGATTCCGCCAGCGTGAAGGCATCCACACCGTTGAACAGGTGGTAGGGAGCCCCGCCCATGCCTGCGGCGGCAGCCACATCCATGGAGGAAAGGGTAATACCCGTCTCAAAGGTGAGCGCGCTGCCCAGGGTGATACCCGTGTTCTCCGTGCCGTACACGTTGAGCAGGGAGCCGCTCATGAGCGTCACATCCGCATTCAGGGAGGAAAGCGTATAGCCCACCAGCTGCCCGGCGATGGCCAACGCAGCTTCCTGAGACTCCAGTGCAGCGGCATCCGTGTACACGCCAACGGATTTTCCAGCCCTGATGACAAGGTCATTCACGGTCATGCCGGAAACCTTGTTCATGAAGTTGATATTGCCGAGACGGGCCTCCGCGCTGATACGCTCACTCGCGTCTTTGCCGGTATTGGCATCGTTGTTTTCGGTCAGCACGTGGGTGCCGTCATTGATAAGGCGTACGTTTTCCAAGCGGTTGGAGAGGATTATCTCTCCGGAATCCGTGTGCGCTGCAATCTCTGCATCCCGAATGGTGTAGACGGAGGATGGTGTATCGTATGCGGAGGAATTGCCCTGCACTTTGGCAGGGGCATCGGTTCCCAATGCGGTGATATCCAGCTTGCCGCCCAGCTTGAGCGTGGCTCCCTCCTCCACGGTCATACCTTTGGTGTTGAGCAGCACATCCCCGTTGGCAGCAAAGGTGTGGCCGGAGCGGACGTTGACTACATCACCCCCCGCCGTCTGGTTAAGCGTATTGTTGAGGGTGAGGTTCAGGTTCACATCCATGGTGCCTGCTGTCACCTGGATCCCGGAGCGGAAGGTCTGGGCACCGCTGGTGCCGTCTGCCTTGCCGATGATGAGCTTGCCTTGGCCATCCTTGATAATTTTGTGGTTCTTGTCAGTACCCATGCTATCGCTTACCAGACCACCGGAGAAGGCGAGCTCGCCCCCCTCAGCGACATTCATGGTCAGGTCTCCATTAGAGAGGACGGCAGACATGGCCAATTCGTTACCCGTGTTGGTAGCTGTCACTCCAGCGTTGTTGAACAACAAGACTAGGGAACCGGCACGGACGATACCATTTCCATTAAGGTTGATTTTACTGCCGCTGGCAAGTTGACTGCCGGAGAGCAGGAGTTCCGCCAGCTCGCCGGTGGAGTCGCCGCCCACGTTGAAGCTGCTTGCACTGTTGAGGGCCATACCGTCGCTCAGGGACAGCAGGGCGCCGTTGGCCACGTTGACGGTACTGTTGCTGGCAACGGTTTTGGCAGACAAACCGCCTGGGCCTTCAATATTGATTGTAGCTGCACCCAGTGCGCCCACCTTGTACATGGTTCCGGGTTTTCCCGCATCAGTCTGCAGGGTGGCGTTGCTGCCGGAGATAGTGGAAGCCACATCGGAATCCACCACCATGGTACCGCCGTTGAAGACCAGTGAGGAGCCGGAGTTGTCCAGCAACAGGGAGGAACGCAGCACGGGGCCTTCATCCGGGGTGTCCACCGTCAACGTGGCGGAACCGGCCAGGGAGATGTGCTCCAACAGCCCTTTGGCAGCGCCCTGAATGGCGCTGTATGTTTCCGTGCCTGTTTTGGCGTAATAGGTGCCGTAGTTGACAATAGCTTCATCAAACGCCTTCCCGCTCAGCACAATGGTGGTTACATCCTGATTATTATAGAATATATGACCGTCATTGTTAACGATGTGTCCTCCGAGCTGAATCTGGGAAATGATGGCAAAACCGTTGCCGGTAGGCGTTTTGTTCCCCTTTGTGTCGATATATCGCTCAACACTGCCCTCAAACAGGCTGCCGATATAGATGTTGCCGCTGTTGGTGATGGTACCGCCGGTCAATGCCTTGTTGATGGTCAAATCCCCGGTGTTGGTGATAATGCCCACATTGGTGGTCTGGCCGATGTCCAGGGTGCCGCTGTTGGTGATAGCGCCATCGTTGGTAATGGTGCCGCTCACGGTGGTGGTGCCCTGGTTGGTCAGGCTGGCGTCGGCGGCCACGGTGACATTTCCGATGGAGTTGGTGGTGGAGGTGCCCAGCGCGGCGGTGGAGCCGGTCTTCACATTCAGGCTGTTCACATCCTGCATGCCGCCGTTAAAGGTGGCCTGGGTGGAGGCGGAGCCATCGCCCACATTGATATTCAGCGTGCCGGACTGCTTGAAGAAGGTGGCATTCACCGCTGTATCGCCCGGATGGGAGAAGGTGACATCAGAGGTGCCGCCGCGCTGCACGTAGGTGCCGTTCCAGCCGGAGACATCACCGGTGAAGGTGAAGTTCTGGCTGTTGCCCGTGCTGCCCACCGTCATGGTGCCGCTACCGCTCACGGCACCGCCCTGAACGACCGTGCCGCGCTTGGATGCATCGGAATTGCCGGCGGTCCACACCAAGGCGGGGCTGCCGTTTTCCGTATCGGTGAGGCGCAGGTTGATCCACTGGTTCTTGAAGCTTCCCGTCACGCCGTTGAGCTCCACGATGGATTTGTTGTTGCCCAGCAGGGTGAGGTTGCTGTTCAGGGCCGTGCCGCCGGTAAGGCGCACAATGCCTTCCCATTCATCCGTCAGGTAGACGTTGCCGGGCATGCTGCGGTTGCCCGCCTCCAGGGCCAGGGTGCCCGTGCCCTTCAGCATCAGCGCGGAACCGGCATCCAGCATGTCGGCAGACACCGCCACCTCATTCCCGATATTCAGCACGCCACCGAACCCTGTGCTCGTGATGGTGACGCCCTCTTCCAAAGCCTTGGCAAGGTGAAGCTCTGCCGGTGCGGCGGCCTCCTTGCTGTTCAGCGTAAAGTTTTTCACGTTGGAGGGGTCGAACGTGTTGTCGTATTCCACCGTGCCCGTTCGCACAAAGTAGGTTCCGCTATTTCCCGAGCGGGTGGCATAGCCGGTCTCTTTGTCCAGGGTGTAGAGGTCGCCCGCCAGGTCCACCGTAACGGCACCGCCGACAATGGCGCCCCCGTCAGCCATCTCCACCACCTTCACGCTGCCGCCCATGGCAAAGCCGTTGCCGTCCGCCGTGATATGGCCGGCAATGTCTTTGTATTGCTCTGTGATAAGCTCGAACGAGCGGCCGGGGTTCAGCTTGATGAGGGATTGCTCCGCAGCGAAGGCCAACGTGCCGGCATTGCTGATGGTGCGGGAGATCGCCAGCTCCGTTCCGCGCAGCTCCAGGATGCCCGTGGTGGCGATATTGGCGGCATAGCCGATTTCACTGGCATCCAAGGCCAGGCGGCCCTGCTGCACATCCACGTTGGAATAGGCGGCGCGGCTGTCAAACGCCTGCGAACCTGCGCCCAGCTTGACCAGGTTGCCGTTGCCGGTCATGGCTCCCGTGTAAATGTTGTTGGTGTCTGCGGAGGAATTGAGCACCAGGTTCTTGGTGTTCAGGTTGATGGTGCCGCCACTGCCGTTCAGGTTCGTCACAGTCAGGTCGGAGTTCAGGGTAAGGGTCCCGCCTTCCATGGCCAAATTGCCGGCGGCAAAGGCCTGCGTGCCGGCAGCAATGACAGCCCCGGAGTTGATGGTGGTGCCGCCGCTGTAGGTGTTGTTGCCGGAAACGGTCACATTGCCGCCGATGGTCACCGCCAGCTTGTCCCCGGTATCGGAACCGTCGGAGATGGTGGAGGCCACCTGCCAGCGGTTGCCGTGGTTGTTGTCGCTCAGCAGGGCCAGCGTGCCGCTGCCGCTGATGGAGCCGGTCACTTGCAGGCTGCCGCCGTTGTCGGCTCCCAAAAGGGTGGCCGTGCCGCCCTGCACATCAATGCGGGCCACGGTCTCCGGCTGCTTGTTGTCACCGCAGTTGAAGGTGATGCTGGAGCGGTCCTGCATCTCCACGGCGGTGTCTCCTGTCAGGTTGGTGGATTTCTCCAGCACCAGCCCGGTCCCTTGCCCCAGCTGCACTCGCTCCACGGAGGCGTATGCCATACCTTCCTCCGTGTCCTTACCGCCGGCCAGCGTAACCGTTGTTCCCTGGCCCTGCACAGCCAGTGTGCCGCGGTACGCGGCGTTGTTCACGGTGAGCGTGCCGCCGCCGGAGTACGTCAGGTTACCGCTGAAGGCTCCGTCCATCGTCATGTTGCCCGAGGCGTTCAGTATGGCGTTCCCGGTACTGACCGCTGCCGCCAGGTTGCCGCCGTTGGAGGTGAGGGCGCTGTCGCCCTCCAGCACAACCGCGCCGCTCACGGTGGCAGCGTTGATATTCAAGGTGGCAGGAGAAGCGCCGCCCTGCAGCACCATGTTCACCGTCTGATTGCCGGTGGCACTGTAGGCAGCCCCGGAATCTACCGTAATTACATCGGCGTTCATGGTGCTGGCTGCCGTGTAGGTGCCGGAGTATACGTGCAGCTTACCGATGTGCGAGTCTGCCTTACCCAGCGCGGCCACTGTGGTGAACCCGCCGGTGCAATCCACTCCCAGCGTGCCCGAACCCGTAATCACGGTGGCTTGCCCCAGCGTGTCTGCCTGCTTGACGCGCAGCTCGCCGTCACGAATTTCCACGGGACCGTTCACGACGACTCCGCTTGCTATCGTGGTGATCCCGGAGCCGGACTGAATCAAGCGATCCGTTGTCACCTTGTTGGAGGAAGTGGCGGACACGGTGTAATTCTTGGAGGCATCGAAAATCATGCCTCCCACCGTTCCCGTGTGGGTGATGGAAACATCCGTGCTTTCAGCCTGGTCGTTGAACACGGCCACTTCCGTGTTTCCGAACGTGTGGCGGGTTTGCCCGAACTGCTCCCCAGTCCAACTGTGGCTACTCTTATTGCCATCCCATATATAGTTGCCCGCCTTCAGGTGGAACACGACATCAACGCACTGGAAGTCGAACCCGTCATATTCGGAGGGCCGTTTTGTGGAAATCAGTTCTGCGTTGTAATAGGTCAAAGAGCTTGCATCAACATCGAACACAGGGTTGAATTGCTTGTAGCTGTGCATGAGCTGATACTGGGTCTCTGCCTTCAAATTGGATGTCTCAGAGAAGGATATATGGGCTGACGTACCATACGCCTGTCCTATCGACATGGCGACATTTTCCGAGCTTAGAGCCTTGCCGGAAAATTCTATGGTGGCATCGTTGAATGTAATCGTGCGCTTCACCTCGGCATACTGCTCGTGCTCACCGTTATCTGCAATCACCCTGAGCGTCTGCCCCGTCTGCAATGTCGGGTCGTTGGCACCGTTCGTTTGCAAGCTGGTTCCCCTGTTGATGGTAATATCACCTTTGATGTTGAGGGAACCTACAGAGAAAGCCAGGGTGCCCTCCATGACGGAAACATCGTTCAACACAGAGTTCCCGCTGAGGGTGAATTGGTTGGCCCCTGTTTTAACAATGCTTATGCCGTTGCCGTTGTCTCCGCCAATGACGTTGCCCTTAAACACGGAGTTCCCATCGGAGGCATTCACCGTCAAGGTTGCACGTCTGGTAGACTTCAACGATTCTGTGGATTCCGGAGTGCCTGCCACCAGGTTGGCGCGAATGGCGGAATACGAATCCGTGGTGCTCTTGAAGCCTTTCACCACCGCGTTGTCCGTGTCGATGGCCAGGGTGGCCACAGAGTTGTCATTGCTGCCGCCTTGCAGCTCTACATAGGCATTCTGCAGGGCTTTGTCATTGCGGATGACCAGGGCGGACTTGTACTTGTGCTCGCTGTCACCATTGGAGGGCTTGACGACGACCGTACCGGAGAAATCGTTCTCACCGTCCAGCACAAAACAAGTGGGTGTTTCACTGTTGGCGGCGGAGGATACGGCGAACTCGCCGCTGCCGCTGAGCTTGTGGATGGCGTAGGAGACGGAGGTGTTCTGGCCGGTCTGCTCCAAGGTGAGCTTGGTGTCGTTCTCCACCTGAATGTGGTCGAACTCGCGGAGCAGGGTCTCCTCATCCATTCTGCCGGAAACGCGGAGGGTGGCGGTCTTCCCTTCGCCCGTGCCCTCCATGGCCAGGGTGCCGCGCACGTGGATATCCTCGTTCATGCTCAGGTGGAGGGTATTGAGCGTGCTGTGGATGGTGGTGTCAGAGAGCCCTAGTTCCGCTTGGCCGGTAATGGTCATGTTGGTGCCGGCTAGGTTCACCCTTGCGTTGTGCTCTAGCTCAAGCGGTCCGGCCAGGGTGGTTGTGCCTGTTTCGGCGGTGATGGTGCCGCCATCGCGGAGTTGGATGGAGGAGGTGTTCCTACCGTTCCCCAGGGAGAGGTTGCCGGTGCCGCCCACCGTTACAGACGTCTTGAGCTTGGAGGCATCTGTCACCTTCAGCGTACCTTCCTGCACATCGTAGAGGTTGACGCTTGCGTTGGGCACTTCCGTGATATCCAGCGTGGCAGTGCCGAGCTTGACCAGGCGGGCAACATCCACGGTGCCGAGCAGGTTTGCATCCTTGGTCACATTGAGATTCAACACGCCGGTGCGGTCGGCGGAGGAATCCGTGATGGTGCTGCCGGTGCAGGTTGCCAAATCGGAGACAGTCTGGGAGCGGCCGGCAATATCCAGCGCGGCGCCATCCTTCAGGGTGACGGAAGCCGCGGATTTCAATGCGTCCTGCGCGGTGAGACGCAGGGTGATGTCGCCGGTTGTAGCATCGGTTTTGCCCGTATCATAGCCCATCACGGTCACATCTCCTGTGAGGGTGGCAGCCTGGGCAAGTCCCACCACGCCGCCGGTGAAGGTTTGGGCATCCACTGTCAGCCCGGTGCGGCTGCCCTGGGTGTTGGCCAGCACGGCATCCACCGTCAGGGTGCAATCCAATGCGCCGAAGCGGTACCCGTCACCGGCGTTTACCACGGGAGCGGCTTCCAGTGTGGTATCCTGCGTGGCACCGAGGTACAGGTCCGGGTGTGCCGTCAGGCTCAAAGCCGAGCCGCTGATCTTGTCCACCATCACAGCACCCTGCGATCCCTTGCCGACACCTTCAAGCGCCGAGGAATTCAGCAGGACCACGCGGTTGGTGTAGGCAAGGTCGAGAGCGGCATTGCCCAGGGCTTTTGCATCAGAGTACTCCAGGGTCACGCGCCCGCCGAAGGTGATGTGGCCGATTTGGTTGCCGATGTTGGTGAGAACCACCGTGCCTGTCGTGTACTCGTTGCCCAGCACCAGTTCACCGGTGCTGTCGTTGAGCAGGGCATCCACCACCAGACGACCGCCGCCGCCGCCCAACAACCACTTTTCCTTGCCGCCAACGGTGGTGGTGTTCAGCGTGGTGGATTCTGTGCCGTAATGCACCTCCGTGCCCTCCAGCGCTCCGACAAAGAGGTTGCTGAAGCCCTTCTGCTGGAGGTCTATGGGTGACAACTCGTCCTTCGTCAGGGCCAGCACGCCATTGCTGGATGTGGAGATATGCTCCAGCATGGTGGAAGCTGCAATATCCTTGCCGGCAATGAAACCGGATGCCTCAACCTGCCACTTGTTGTTGGTGGTGGAGCCCAGGTTCTGCGTAGAGTTGTCTGCCACCAGGCCGCCGTTGGAAAGGGTCTTGGTGCCGCTGAAAGTGTTCTGCCCGCTCAGGTGCAGGATGCCGCCGCCCAAATCCATCACCATGTTACCGTCGCCGGTAATCGTGTGGTCGAAGAGCTGGGCTGCGTCCGTGCCCTGCCTAAACTTGAAGCGCATGGTGGAGCCGGAGTCCAGGGTTACGTCCCCCTTCAGCCCGTAGAACTGGCGGAAGAAATCGCTGGTGACGTCCTCCAAAACCTGGCCGCCCTCCGCGTATTCCATGGTGTGGTACACGCCCTCCTGCACCTCCAGGGTGCCGCCGGACTTCACCGTCACGTCGCCGGTAAGGCGGGCATGGGAGCCCAGGGTGAAGATGCCGCCGTCGTCCACCAGCACATCGGTGGAGGAATCGGCATAGTGCCAGTCGTCCGCCAGGGAAAGGCGTTCGGCGTTGCGCCCGGTCTGGGAACCCATGGCATGCATGGTGTTGGTGCCGGAGAGGATGACATTGCCGCTCTGCACCTCAAATCCGCTTCCGGTCTGGTGGGTCAGGTCCGTGTGGATGCTGTGCAGGTTGAGGGAAGACCCCGCGCCGCCGTTGAACACCACTTTCAGGGCACCCCCGGTTTCGCTGTCCATAAAGGACCCCAGGAAACTCTGGTCCGCACGGGAGTCGGTGTATGTGAGCGTGAAGGTGGAGTTTTCCCGGTTGTTGACGAGGTAGGCATCCTCCGATTGGGAATGGATGGTGAAGCCGCTTGCTTCAGGTGCGGCATTGAAGCTCCAGTCCATGCCGCCGCCGCCGTTGAAATCTAGGGTTGCGCCGGTGTAGCCGAAGGTGAAGTCACGGTAAATCTGGCTTGTGTCTGCCTGCCCGTCCTTGTTGGCGAGCACCACGGTTGTACCGCTGGCGGCAAACACGTTGTAGGCGGCATAGCCCCCTTTCTCCTGCAGGTAGGTCTTGCCGGGGCCGCCCACGTTCAGGAAAATATGGTTGTCGCCCGTACCTTCCAGATACAGGTCGCCATCCCCCAACTTGCGCCATTCGCGGAAATAGTAGTCGCCGGATTCTCCGGCGGTTGCGTCCCACTCCGTGTTGGTCAGCTCCACATGCAGGGAAACGCCCTTGTCCACCACATAACCGGCGCTGTTCACAAAGAAATCACGCTTCTCGCCGCCCTTGCCGCCATCTGTCTTGCCGCCGGACTTCAAGATGTAGTTGGCCTCGCTCAGGCCGGAATCCGCCTTGATGGAGAATTGCAGGTAGCCGATGCCGAGGTCCGTGTCATCGTCCACCATCACCACGTTGCCTGTGGCGCTGCCGGTGGAGAACACCAGGTTGCTGTCGTTGAACAGATCCTCAATGTGCAGGGGGCGTTCAAGGGTTATGCGCTGCCCTTGCTCATCCGTGTAGGTATAGCTGCCCACGTTGTAGTAACGGTTGTCCGCCGCGTACCAGTTGTCCGTATTCTTGAGCGCAGCCACATTCAGCCACAGGTCCAGACGCTTGTCATCATTGGAGCGCACGCCAACGTATTTCACGGTCTCAAGCCCCTCTGCCTCCACGGTACCCAAGTGCAATTTGGTGTAATGAGGGTTCTCCTTCACTTCCTCCGCATCGGTAATCTCCTCGTCGTCAGGTCTGGCCACCACGCGCTTGATGTGTACCGTGTGGTCGGCTGCGGCATCCATGTCCACCACCTTGTCGAACATGGTCAGGGCCTTCCAGTCGTAGTTCACATCACCGCGGGACTGGGAGAACCACTGCGTACAGGATTGGGAGGCGGAGTAGTAGCGGTAGGACTGGCTGTCCGTATCCCAGAGCCAGATGGGGCTGCCGGAATCGCCGCCCTGAATAGCGTAGGGCATGGGATCGGCGGCGGAAATGCCGTCCTTGGTGTAGTTCATGTTGACGCCCGCCGTGTAGGAATAGCACTGGCTGTTGGTGGTAACGGCGCTCGTCATGGTCATGATACCGCCGGTGATGTAGGCGTAACCGCCCGCCAGGGAGGTGGAAGAGCCGTCCAGACCGCGCAGGGACATGGAGCCTGCGCCGGCACGGTAAATCATGTTGCCCATCATCTGGCTGTAATCGAAGCCGTCCGGGAAGGCGGGGTAGAGGGTGGAACCCGTGACATCTGTGACGAGCTTGTTGAAACGCGTCATCTTGTGGTCGAAATCAATGCCACCACCCACTTCCTTGCCGGGTTGCAGGCAGAAGGTCATTTGGCCGCGGTACTCCACGCCGTAGTAGTGGATAGCCTCGCTGTTGCCCACGTAGCGGCCCGTGTAGGTGCCGTTCTGGCAGCCGTTGTGGGCCACCGTGGCCAGGTAGTTGTAGCCGATGCCCACATAGGCTCCGTTGTCGCCCTGGCTTTCAAAGCTGATCATGCCGTGCGGCAGCACATAGTCCGCGTGGTCTGCCGTGTAGGTAATCACCACGCCGCCATCGCGCTGGCGGATGGCGGCCAGCAAGGGGTTGATCCCGTTCACACGGTAGCGGCCCATGTTCTGGCCGAAATCCGTATAGGTCTCTATGCTGATTTGCGAGTGTAGACCGCCGGCGTACGTATTGGAGGTGCCCAGTGTGGCAACAAGGGTGAAAGCGCACAACAGTGCAGTGCGGAGAGAGGACGGAAGGTGGAGCTTCATGAGACGGGGATGATTGTTTCTATCGTGCGGAGGCGGTAGATTGTCTGGCTTTCGGCGTTTTGGATTGTATCAAGCCTTCTCGCCAGCTTATAGCGAAATTCAGTTGCCGTGTCAAACAGAAACTAGTCGATATTACCTGCCTCTCCGACAGCCTGATTGCTGCGTAGAAAATTCGCCTCGCGTGGCTCATGGCTTCGCCGGGCAGGGGAAACAATTTCACAGTCTGCGGCGGCGGGAGGCGAGGGCTGCCAGGGCCAGCAGGCTCAGCGTGCTTGTGGCAGGCTCGGGGATGCTGCCGACAATCAGCCTGCCGAAGGCGGCTTCCTGGTTGGCTGCCATGGCCCTGTCGTATATGAGCGACAACTGGGACAGGCTTCCGCCGGCGGCATTGGTGGAATAATGCACACCTTGGGCATCGCGCACCTCGTAAAGTTCGGTGTACCACACATCCTGGTCGGAATATTGCTTCCAGGATAGCTCAATGCTCTTCCCATCGGCATCCAGCAGCTCTTCCACGCCTTGCATCAGGGTTGCGGGGCCGGTTGCATGTCCGTCCCACAGCACAATGTCCATATCTCCCATGAGGGTGAGGCTGCCGCCAAGGGAGAGTACGGCATCCGCTGCGTATGTCACGCGGGTGCCATCGTTGAGCACCAGGTTGGCGTTGAGGACGGTGGAGGCGGACACCGCAAGGGTTTTCTTCACCACCGCGTCCTTGTCATCGTTCCCCAGTGCGCTCTCCAGCGTCAGGCTGCCGCCCTCCAGGCAGAGCGTGTCCATTTCCATACCGCGGGATTCCGGGTCGATTTGGATGAGGTTGGTGCCCCCGGATATCAGGGAGGGGATATTCACTGCGTTGGCAGAGAGGGTGGAATCTATCAAGTGCGCCTGGCCCAGGATGGTAATATCCCCAGCCGCCTTCAGGGTGGCGGATGCGCCGGAGCTGAGAGCTCCGCTAATCGTGATGTCTCCCCCGGTGCTTTCGATATAGGTTTTGCCTTTCTCGCTGCCTGTCAGGGAGCCGCCAATGCGCACGCTCTTTCCTTCAAGCACAACCGCGTACTTCCCGGATAAATCGGCGGGGAACCACATGTCCTCTCCGGTTGCTGTCAGGTTTCCGGTGATATCCACCGCGCCGGAAGCGGATGCGGAGAGCGTTTCCCCGGTGAATGAGCCCATGTTGACAGGTGCCCCTTCCTTCTTGGAAGATATATTGGCATATCCCATCGGATTCTCGGCATCACCTAAAGCACCCAGAGTGACAGCCCCTTCAGAGTACAGGTTCATCTTCCCGCCTTGGAATGTTCCGGCGATATTGACGTAATCCTCTGCGCTAATGAGGTAGTGATCAGCGGCCAAGACGGTTGCGCTGCCTCCCCCGGTAATCCGATTTCCCTCCAGAATCATCCAGTTTGCCGCTTTCAGGGAGCCTTCAAAGGAAATATCGGCATACTCTCCGTCCGCCTCCTGCCTGGTGACCCTCAGATTGTTTTCCGCTGCAATGCTGTCCTTCAGCATCACGTTTTGATTCGCCTTGAGCGTTAGCGTGCTCCCGTTGAAGGAGGTGAGATAGATGTCTTTGGCGGTAATGGTTCCTGTTCCGGAAAGGATGCCTGCGTTAACCCTTCCCGGGGTGGCGTTCACTGTTAATGTGCCGTTCATTCCACCAACCACATCTACATCCCAGATGCCCTCCCCACCCCCTTTGCCGGTGTAGTTCACGGCAAGGTTCCCTGTGAGGGTGTGTATTTTTTCTCCGATAGATGGATTTTCACCGATTTTAACTTTGCCGCCCGCATTGATTACCAGAGTTCCGGCTCCAAGGTCGCTGTGGTCCGGTTTTGCTGCCAGATAGGCGGTGTCTGCCGCATTAACGGTCAGCGTGGCACCGTTGCTGATACTCAGCCCGTCGAGTTTGATGGCCTTGTCTGCAGAGATGGCCGTTGAGCCTTGCACGGTTCCGTTGGTTAATGTTGCACCGGATTGGGTGGTGAGCTCAATGGCGTTCCCGCCCACGGCTTCCCAATTCTTGAAGGTACAGTAGTTGGTGTCAAACTTCGTGGGATTCGTGCTGTCGAGAAACTTGACATTCGCCAGGGCAATCTGCGGCAATCCCCATGTTTCACTGCTTACCCCGTTCGCGGTCACGGTTCCGCCGTCAAATTGGATGCCGTCTATGATCATGCTGCCCTTTGTAGCTGTCAGGGAAGACGAGATGATGGAGACACTTGCGCCTTTGGAGTTGAAGAAAGCCGTGCCGGTGAATGCAGAGTTTGCGGCAGTGATGAAGTTGTTGAAGCGGTACGCGTTGTTGTCATCCACCACCACCTCGTCTTTGTAAAGTTCTTTGTTTAGATCCGTGTAGGGAGTCGAACTAAGAATGTATGCCGGTGTGGCCGCATCTGTTTCCATGTAGGCATGGTAGTCTCCCGGTTCCACGGCTTGTGCCGTGCCCGGTATGGCGGCCAGGGGAGCCAGGGAGAGGAGTATGCGGTGTATTTTCATTGGTTCCGGGTGGTTAATGGCCTGTTACAAGGTTGGCGTATTCTTCCCGGGAGACGGTGTTGCCGTTTTTGTCCAGGAAGCGGAGCTCGCCACCGGCTTCGGTTGCGTCCTCCTTGTTGATTCGGCTGCGTATCGTTCGGGCATCGTCGACGTTCTTGGCGGTGTCGTTCACGCTTTCCTCGCCGAGCAAGAGGAAGCAGGTCTGCAGGTCCAGCCCCAGAGAGTCGATGATGATTTTCCCGACGTTGGGTTCATTGGCGCGCCAGATATCCAGGAGGGGGTTGAAGGAGTCCAGCGTGACACCGGCAGCCAGGTGGATGTCGCCCGTGTTGTAGAACTCCAGCGTGGAGCCGGAGATAAGGCCATCCAGCACCAGATTGTTGGCAAGAGCCCTGATAACGACCTTGCCGGTGGGTTTGTGGGCGGTAACATGGTGCACGGTAATGGCGCGGTCCGCCTGCAGGGGCTCCAGGTCCGCCACAAAGGAGTTCCGGGAGGAGCCGCTCAGGTCATTGGTGATGGCCTTCATGAATACTCCGGAAGCCGTGCTGTTGGCGATGATTTGCGGGGCCGCGACATCAATGCCGGTAATGCCGTTCGCGCCGTTGAGAAGCAGCGGCCCTGCGCATTCGCTCGTGGCAATGGTGATGGTGTTTGCCGTGATTTTCGCGGATTTGCCGAAGCGCAGGTTGCTGGCCACAAAATCCCCGCCCGCCGTAATCGCGGCATCCCCGCCGATGTTCAACCTGCCGAGAATGGCATCTCCCGTGCCGGTGATGAGCAGGCCGTCCCTGAAGTCGCAGGTGGCACCTTCTCCGCGGCTGTTGAGCCGCAGGTTGCCCCGGCTGTTGATGCGGATGGGGGCACCCTGGGCGTTGGCAATCCCAGCGAGCCTGAGCGCGGCATTGCCGGTGAGGTTGACGGTGGTGCCGGAGGCGAGCGTTAACAGCTCCGGCGCAAGCACGGTGTAGGAGCTTTCCCCGGTGAACTCCAGGCTGTCCCGGATACTCTGCGCTCCGGTGAATTCCAGCACGTTCAGGCCGGTTCCCCTGTCTCGTTGGTGGAACGCGGCAGACTGGATTTCCGGCAGCCCGCCGAGGACGAGATGTCCGCTGTAGCCGATATCGGCCTGCCCGAGGGAGGCAGGGGCGTTTTCCGCCACAAACCAGAACGTGTAGGCCGTGTTGTGGGCATCGAAGCGGAGATTGGCGGAATCTCCGCCGTGCCAGTGAAGGCCGCCGTTCTCCTGCGTGGTCCCGAAGGTGCGGAAGCCGAGCCCGCTGTCCAGATTTCCGTGGAAGTCGATGCGCCGCCCGATAATGTTCGGTTGCTGCGTACTGAGCACGGGAACCAGGCTGCCGTCCCGGGTGTCGATGGTGACATGTTCCCCGCTGAGTGAGGCGAGATTGACCGGGCCATCCGTCTTGAGGTAGACATCGCTGTCCGAACCCAGGGAGTAGGTGGCGCCGCCGCTGATGCCGAAGAAGCTGCTCTCTGCGCCTATGCCGCTCCCCGCGAAGAGGCTGACGATGCCGCCGGCGCTATGCACGGAGCCGCTGATGGAGCCGGTGGTGGAGAGGTAGAGGTTCTTGGCGGTGATGTTGCCGTCGCCGAGGTTGAGGTCGCTCGTGGAAGACACCAGGACGTTGCCGCCCGTGATGCTGAGCTCCGGCGCGTCCACGCCGATGTAGTTGCGGGTGTAGACGCGGTAGATGCCGCCCACGGCATGGATATCCGAGGGCACAGCCTGCTGCAGGAGCCGCTTCTCCAGCTCGTTGATGGTGCTTTCCCTGGCCTCGAAGTAGGACATGGCGTAGAAACGCTCGCCCGTGGTCTTGTCCTCCGATACCTGCTCCACGCCTGCGCGCTTGCCGGATTTGATTTCTGCCATGAAGGCATTTGCCCAATCGGAGTACACGGGGGTGCCATCCTCCATCCAGTCCACGGGTTTGATGGAGAAGCGGAACGCGCTGCCGCCAATGTCGCGGTCTTCCCTGGTGGTGAGGGTGATGCTCTTCTTGGCGCGGATAGTGGTCTGCAGGTTGTCGGCGGTGCCTCTGTTGGCCACGGCCGCCGGGCTGCCCTTGAGCTGGCCGAGCATGGTGGCGGCGGCGTTGTACCCGCTTGCCGCCAGGGAGAGGTTGCCCAGCAGCGCGCTCTGCTTGGAATCATACGCGCCGTCCGCGCGCTGCCCCTTGAATTGCGCGGTGATGGCCTTGCATGCCGCATCGCTGTACACCTTGCCGATAACCCGGCCGAATCCGTCCACCTGGTCCGGGCTGGTGAAGTTGCCGTCGGCATCCTGGTTCACGTATTTTCCCGTGTGGTCCTTCATCCAGTAAAGGTGGTAGACGGCCTCGTTGAACTGCCC
Source organism: Akkermansia sp. (assembly GCA_045641125.1). Classification (GTDB taxonomy): domain Bacteria; phylum Verrucomicrobiota; class Verrucomicrobiia; order Verrucomicrobiales; family Akkermansiaceae; genus Akkermansia. The sequence continues at coordinate 21,124 of JAZUGI010000005.1, read as the reverse complement.
GTAGTCAATGGCGGTTTCCTTGCCGTGCAGCTTGCGCACCTCTGCGGTGATGTCCGCAACCAGCTTGTCGTAGTACGCCCGGGCAAACTCGGTTTCCAGCTTGTCGGCGTGCTGCGCCAGGTAGGCCAGGGCATCCGCTTCGTTCGCCAAGGTGGTACCGTCCACGGCGGGCGTTTCGCTGAGGGAAAGGATGAACCGGCCCAGGTAGTCGCCCCTGCCGCTTTCGTAGAGCTCCTTGAAACTGCCGCGCAGCTCGGCCAGGGTCTCTTGCTCATCCGGCAGGATGAAGTTGCCGTTCGCGTCCCGGTGCACGTAGTTGCCGTCCCCGTCTTGTTCGTAGTAGAGGCGCTCGTAGTGCGCGAGCTTGGCGTAGTATTCGTCGGAAAGCTCCTCGCGGCCCTTCTCCGCCTGCTGCTGCAGGTTGGTGGTGGTGGATCCGGGAACGGCGGTGAGCGTGTCCAGGTCGCTGCTCCTGACGGAGGTGATACCCTTGTCCGCGCTGAGTTCCACGCTGCCTTGGCGGCTTTCCACGTAGTCCAGCTCAAGCGCGCCGGTGGTGGAGAGGGAGATGTCCTGCTCTGCGCGGGCCGTGAGGATGCCCGGGGAGAAGGCGACGCCCGCTGCGCGGATGCCTCCCGTTTCAGAGGTGAGCGAGGTGCGCGCCGCTATGCCGCTGCGCACGGTGATTTCCCCCTGCGCCGCAATGGTGGCGGCATCCACGGCCTGGTATTCAAGGTGGGCGAGGTCGGCATCCGAGTGCAGGTTGATTGCCTTGCCGGCCCTGAGCGCCAGTTTGCCGATATCCTGCTGCGTGGCGAGATGCAGGTTCTGCCCGGCGGAGAAGGATGCCTCCCCCGCGTTGAAGGTGAGCGACTGCCCCTCTGATCCGATGCTGCCCCGGCTGGCGGTCATGGAAACGGTGGCGGCGTTGATGCGGGCGGCTTCTGCCGCCGTGATGGCGTTTCCGGCGTCCACCGTGCAGGTGGTTGCGGAAACCACGCCGGAGAAGTTGACGTCTCCGCTGTTCACATGGAATGCCGAGCCGCCGCTCCCGCTGCCGCCAAAGTGGATGCCCACACTGTTGGTCGCGTTGATGTAGAGAGTGTTGGTGCACACGTCTGCATACTCCAGCGTGTACTCATAGCGGTAGAAGATGGTGCCCGGGTCATAGAGCCTGGTGAGCTCCTTGCCGGTGAGCGTGTGCGTGGAGCCCGCGTAGCCGTTGCCGTGCTTGGAATCCCAGGCAACATAGGTGGCGGAGAGCTCGCTGAGGGTTTGCGTGCCGCCGGTGTTCACCGTCATTTCATCGATGATGGTTTCCTTGGTGCCCACCTTGCCGTCATTGTAGAAATGGTGCAGAACCACACCATCCACGTTGCCGGAGAACGTCAGGCGGCCTTTCTCCGTCACGGGCGTTTGCGTCTTCTTTTCCAGCTTCACCTGGTAATTCGCCGTGCCGTCGTAGCTGGTGCTGTCGATATTGCCCAGCTCGGTGGTTGTAACGGAGCCACCCTTGTCCACTCTCTGAATCCAGGCGCCGTGCTCATTCTGCGTGTAGGTGGTGGTCTCGCCCGTGCCGGTGTTCTGCAGGCGGATGCCGGAGCAGGGGGCCGCCGAGAGCGCCATGGTGCCGATGTTCAGGGTATAGGCGGATTGGTTGTCGATGCTGATATCCGGACCTCCGCTCGCCACATAGAGGCCGGATTTGCCCGTGGGATCGGAGTTGACGATGATGCCGGTGATGTCGATGCCGGAGGGCAGGGCAATCATGTTGCCGAGGGAAATCCGGTTGTTCTCCGCATCGTACACGAGCGGGATCCCCTCGTACCCGTACAGTCTGAAGGTGCTGTTGGAATGGTCCTGCAGGTAAAGCTCGCGGGCCTGCTCCGGGGTGACAATTTTGCCGTTGGCAAGCTGCACCTTGAAATCGGGGGCGATGACAATGTCCGTATCCTGGAGGCCGCTGTATATCCGGCCGTTGAGGTCAACCACCCTGGCGTTGATGGTGACCGTGCCGGAACTGCGGATGACACCGCCATCCCCGTCCATGGCCCCTTCCGCCGCCTTCCTGATTTCTTCTGCCGTGAAGGTCTTTTTGTAATCCTCCGCCTTGTAGCATCCTTCCTGGGTGGAATCCCCGCCCTTGCCGCTGTTGGCAACAACGTTCGCGGCATGGTACTTGACGTTCTGCTGCGCGGTGGATTCCCAGGTGTTGAACAGGCTCTCGTACAGCTGGAGCGCGCTGCGCAGGCTTTGGTCCTTGTCCGGGGTGTCGATGACAAAGTTGTCGCCGGCGTTGAGGGTGACGTTGCCGCAGCGCAGGTTGCCCGTGATGATGAGGCTGTGGTCGCTGCTGGCCATAAGGGTGCTGTACGGGAAGTCGTACATGCCGGAGACGTACAGGTCTCCCTGCGCCTGGTTGCGGATGGAGACGCCCTCGCTGCGGTACAGGTCGGGGCCACTGCAGGCGGAAACGGCGCCTTCCACGGCCTTGCGGTTGTAGAAGAGACCGCTTTCATAGCCCAGGAGCGTGGCTCCCGTGGTTTCCACGTGCCCCTTCCAGGAGGATGCCACAAAGATGTCCAGGCCGTGCTTGGCGGGGCTGTAGAGCTTGCCGGCAAACACGCCCGGGTCGGCCTTCGTCTCGATGCGGAACGCCATGCCCGGAAGCGTGAGCGCGGCAATGCCCAGACGGTCCGCCGTGTCGCCCTCCAGGCGGTACGTGCGGGCAAGCGCATCCATCACCGGGCCCGGTGCCAGCCAGGTGCCGTCCGCCTGCTGCTCGCTGCCGTCGAAAATCCTTTGGGCGGAGAGGAACTGCAGGCTCAGGTTGCTGTCGCTGCCCTGGAACGCCATTTGGATAGCGGAGCCCAGGCCGGCGTAGAGCTTGGCACCGCCTGCCAGGTTGATGGTGGAGGTTACGGTGGCTGCGGTATCGGTGGAAGCCTTGCGGTAGTCGTCGCTTCCGTGGGTTTGTCGGAAATCGTGTTTCGCGGTGTTGGCGGAGCTGTCGTTGTAGATGGCCAGCTCGCCGCCCGCGCGCACATCTGCATTGATGGTGAGGCTTTCCTTGCGCTTGTTGTGGATAACGGCATCATCCTTGCCCCAGAAGAAGCTGGTGGTGTTGGTGTCGTCGTCTCCGGCCAGCACGGTCGTACCGTCCACCAGCCTGTATTCGCCCTTGGCGCTGCCGGATTGGATGGTGATGTTGCCGATGGACTCGACAACTCCGTTGATGTTCACGGTATCGGCGGTGTCAATGGTATTCTTGACGGATGAGGTGAACGTGGGAATCATGGCGCCGCTGGTCACGCTGTTGACCATGTTGTGCCTCACATGGGAATAGGCGGTGAGCTCGGTGTCGTTCCAGGTGTCGATGCTGCCGTTGAGGGTGAGCGTGGCGTTGGCGGTGGTGGCGTTCCAGGTGTTGAGGATGCAGTTGGCATTCAGCACACCGCCGGAGAAGAGCTCTATTTCCGTGTTGCTCTCCACGTTGTTGGTGGCGGAAACGAGGGCGCCGTACGCAGCGCGGCTCAGGTAGTGCCCGGCATCTGCGCGGCGCCGTATCTTGGAGCCGCTGCCCAGGGTGACGCTGGCGTTGATGTTCCGTGTGGCGTCCACGGTGCCCTTGGAGTTGCCGGAAACCAGGCCCACATCCCCGCCGTACACCATGGTTTCGCTTTCATCCAGGCGGGTGAACAGGTGCTTGTTGTGGGCGGTGATTGCCAAGTCGTCCGTCAGGATATCCAGCGTGTTGCTGCCGGAGCCCAGGGTCACCGTGGCATTTTGCGTGATATCTGCCTTCACCTTGCCCACGTTGACATCAACCGTGATGCTGCCGCCGCCTATCAGCTGGGTGACCTTCACGCTGACATCCGTCTGCGCCCTGGTGACAAGCCTCTCCACATCAATCGTGCCGCCGTCCAGCGTGATGTTGGCGGTGGAGGTGCCGTATGCCTCAAAGGCGTTTTTGCTGAAGGGATTCAGCACCAGCGAAACGCTTACCTTCTCGCCGCGGTACAGGTACTCGTCCTCGTTGAGCGCTTCCAGGGTGAGCGATTTGCCCTTGGCGTCAAACCCCGTGCCGATGGTGACATCACTGGTGACGTAGCCCCGGCTGGTGGTGGTGAGAAGGTCCGCCAGGTTGGCGATGTTCATCGCAATGTTGGTGCCCTGCATGTCGGCCGAGTGCACGCTGCGGGCGCGGATGTCCATGTCTCCCCCCTCTGCGCGGAGCTTGGCGTTCTTGCCCAGCTTCACCTTGTTGGCGATATTTTCCGTGAAGCTGTTTTCCGCCACGGCTGCGCCAATGCCGATGCCGTTCACGCCCAGGAAGGAAAGGGTGGCCGCGCTTGTGACATCCGATGCCAGGGTGAGCGCGTTGTCCCGCGCGGTGAGCGTGCAGTTGTCTCCCAGGCTCAGGGTGGCGTTCACGGTATCCGTCATCTCCATGAACGGGAAGGAAAAACCAAGGACGCTGCCGTTGATGTGGTCTTCCGTTATGCCGAAGGTGCGGTCGATGTTCTGCAGCATGGCCACGGAGCTGCCTGTGATGCTCACGTTTTGCCCCGCCTGCAGCTGCTGGGTGATGCCCAGGCTGATGCCGCTGGTGCCCTGGCCTATGTTGAGGGCGGCCAGGGTGACATCATACGTGGAGACGTTGAGGTTGCAGATGGAGTTGGTGCCGATGGTCACGGCTTTCTGCGCATCAATGGTCACGCCGTCGCCAATGAGGAGGGTGTTGGTCTCCGTCTGCTCGAAGGTGGGGCGGATGTAGGCGACATTGCCGAGCGCAATCCCGGTGTTCACATGGAGGAATGTTTCCTTGATATCGGAATGCGTGGCAATGTTGATGTCCCCCTGCGCCTTCAGCTTCGCTCCCGCCTGCAGGGCGGTTCCGGTGGTGGCGGTGTCGGTCCAGTCGTATGTGGCATAGGTGCCGCTGACTGCGCCAATGGCCACGCCCACGTTGTGGAAGTTGTCCGTGTGGTCCTGGCGTGCATCAATGGTGATGTTGCCTCCCGCGTTCAGCACGCTGTTTGCCACGGTGGCTTCCACGGTGGCCTCCAGGGTTGTTTTGTTGAAGTGGGGGGCAACGGCCAGCAGACCGCCCGTCACCGGCACCGTGGTGGGCGTGGTGGTGATGGTGTCCGTGGCCAGGATGTTGATGTCGCCGCCGACATCGGCGGTCTTGCCGCCCAGGTCAACCTTGGCGGAGGTCTTCGGCTGGAGGTCGATGGAGTCGGCGGCATCCGCCGCACTGCTCATGGCACCGCGCACATCACCGCTGATTGTCAGCTTGGTGTCGGCGTCCAGCTTGATATCGGCGCTCTCTATCAGCTTGCACACCTCTTCAATCTCTGCGTCTACCGCCTTTGCGGCGTTGCCCTTGTTGTCTGCCTCCTCCTGCGTGAGCGCAGAGGTGTCGTTGGAGACGCGCAGGGAGTTCACATCAATGTTGAGGCTCAGCCCCAGCGAGCCGGAAACGGGCACGGTGGTGTAGGTGGCCGTGCGCTCGGTGTCTGCCGTCACATTCATGTCTCCCGCCAGGGTCAGGACCATGGGGCCTTGGACCAGGGCATTGGCGCTGCCTGCCAGGTTGATGGTGTTGACACAGATGTTGGCGGCGGCGGATGCAAGCGGGTTGACCGCCAGGGCGAAGGTCCAAAGGTGGGAGCGTATCCATTGGGTATTGGTTGCCTCCACGTTCAAGCCGCCGGTGGTGGTGGTGATGCCCACGGCCTTGCCGCCCTCAAGCGTCTCCCGGTCTGCGGTGATGGAGGCGTCCGCTGCGCCGCGCAGCACCGGGTGCACCACGTTCAGGTTGCCTGCGCCGTACAGCCCGGCCGCCACGTTCACCGCAACGGCGTCCGCGTTGGCGGTCTCCTCCGCCAGCACGTCCATGGAGCCGCAGCTCACGCTCACGTTGTGTGCATGCGCCACCACCAGGTCGTTCACATCAATCACGCCGGCCTCCACGCCCACTCCCACGCCCATTCCCCCAATGGCGGCGTTGGCCACGGTGAAGCGGGCGGTGGCATCCTTGCCCACGTTGGTGGTGTTGTCCGCCTTGATGGTGAGGGAGCCGTTCATGTTCATAACGGCTTCCTTCAACTCTGCGGTGACATGGTGGGTGACGGAGGAGGCCAGGGCACCGCCGGAAACGCCTGCCAGTCCGGAGCCGGCACCGCCGATGACAATGCCCTCCAAGTTTGCCGAGCCGGAGGCGTGCAGGGTGAAATCATGGGCGCTTTCCACGCCGCCGCCGCTCATGGTGGCGGCCGTGGTGGCGTTGTCCTTGGGCACGGCAATGCTCACGCCGATGCCGGCGCCCTGGCCGATATGCACGCTCAGGGAGCCGATTCCCACGGTGAGATTGCTGCTGCTTGTAGCCTCCGCCTTGATGTCGGCCCTCTTGTCGGTGTCGTCCTTGCGCTTGTTGAAAACGGTGTCTTTGATGTCCACCTGGGTGAAGGAGGCATCAGACACCCAGGAGAAGCTGCCGGTGAAGGAAAGGCCGCTCGCGCCGCCGGTGATGGCGGCGTTTGCGCCCGCCAGCAGGCCCGTGGTGCTGCTGTTGGCCAGCAGTTCCGTGGTGCCGCCGTTGTTGATGGTGCTGTTGCGCACCAGCATCTGCGTGAGGTTGGTGTCATCCGCCCCGTTGCCGCCCACGTAAATGAAGGAAAGGGCCCCGCCTATGCCCGCCCCCGGCTTTTTGCCGCCCACGCGGATACTCAAGTCGCCAAAGCCGTCCGTGAACGTGCGCGTGCCTTCGGAAAGCGCCTTGAAATCACCGTGCGGGTCGGTGATGGTCAGCGTGCTGTCCTTGATATCGGTAATCACCTGATTGTTGAAGTTCAGGTAATTGAGCATGCCGGTCACGGCAGCTGCTCCCTTGCTGGCGGAGGCGCCCACGGCAATGTAGGTGGTGTCCAAATCCGAAGATGCCAGTATGTCCACACCACTGCCCACCGTGGCGTTCACGTTCTCTATCAGGGCCAGGGTGGTGGCACCCGCAAAGCTTCCCCACGTCATCACCAGGCCAATGCCCGCGGTTTCCCCGTAGCCGCCGCCGAAACTCCACACGCGTTCCCGGTGATTGTCCGTGGCGTGCAGCACCAGGCTCCCCGCGCTGATATCCAGCTGTCCGGCATTTTCCGTTTTTTGGCGGATGGCCGCCTCTGTGGTGGAGCTCACCGGGGCAAAGGTGAACACGCCGCCTGCGCCCACGGAGAGGCCCTTTTCATTCGTGAATGCGGCACCCACGCTCACGGCGGTAATCACGGAGCTGTCCTCTGCGGTGACCTTGAGCTCGCCCGGCGTGGTCACGGTGCAGCCTTCCACAATGGCCTTGCTGCTCATGTCCAGCGCATTGCGGGAGATGGAGGCACCCAGGTCGAAGGATACGCCGTGCCCCGCAGCAAGGAGAGGGGCCTTTTCTCCCTTGGCCAGGCTTGCGCCCAGGCTGTCGTTGTTCCCGTTGTCGATGTTGTTGATGTCGCTGAGGCTTTCTTCCAAATCGCTCGACGCGTTTTCATCGAGGGCTCCCTCAAGCAGGTTCTGTATGTCCTGTTCCGGGGCGGCATCGCCCTGACCCTTGGCGTTGAGTTCAATGCCCACAGCCGCGCCGAGCGTGCAGGAGAACGAGGTCAAATCCGTGACGGAGGTGATGGTGACACCCTGCGCGGAGACACTGCCCCCGGTGAGGTAGGACCCCGTGTTGCCGGACAGGGAGTTCCACGCGCTGCCGGCTGCAATGCCGGCGGTGGCGGCTCCCACGCCCGCCGCCACATCCACCGCCACCACGGTGGCGGTGTTGTTGGAGTCCATGAGGAAGGCCCCGATGTTGCGGTAGTCGCAATCCGTGACGTAGGCCGTGGTGTCCATCACCCCGCGGTTGATGGAGATGGCCCCGGCTCCGGTGGCGGTGTTCTTCTCCGCTGTGTTGACCGCGGCATCCCCCGCCACAGAGACAATGGTTGTGCTGTCCGTTGCCTGGGTGGTGATGTCGTTCAACCTGGCGTTGGTGGCGGTGACGCCATCCTGCCGCGCGGTGGTTTCGCTTTGGTTGTAGGATACGCCCACGTTGGCGGCCACGGCAGCCTCCGGCGAATGTTCCCCCTTGTTCGTTTGCACGGCGCAGGAGACGCCGATGTTGACAAGCGTGCCCGTGTTTGCGGCCTCCACGTTGAGATTGCCGTAGCCGGCGAGGTTCAGGGTGATGGCACCCGCGCGGTCGAACGGCATGGCGCGTTCCCCCGCCAGGGCGTTCCAGTTGTCCTCAAAGGCGCTGCCGATGGGAAGGCTGTTGCCCAGCATGGCAGCCGTGAAGGAGTTGTTGACCGTGATGGCCACGCCGAAACCGATGGCCGTGCGTCCGCCGTCCGCCTCCATGCCGGAGATGTTCAGCAGGACGCTCTTGTCTGTGGCGGTGATGGAGGATTCCGCGTCCCCGGTGAGGGTGATGTCGGCATCGCCGCTGATTTCGCTGACGGTCATCTTGTTGTCAACGATGATGTTGACCCCGCCCTGGATGGCATCGTCCGTGGAGCCGAACCCGCCGGCCACGCTCATTTCCATCATGAAGGCGTCTCCGGTGGCATCTACCTCCAGCTGCGCGGCCTCCAGCGTGGCCGCGCCGATGTAGGTGACGGTATTGAGCGTCTTCTCTCCCACGATGATGGAGCCGCCGAATCCGGAATCCGCCTTTCGGGAGGAAATGTACGTGGGGCGGCACAGCGTCAGGAATACCGGAAGCTGCCCGGCGAAGGTGACCTGCGTGCCCGTGGCAGACGAGGTGGCGCTCAGCTTGCCGCCCGCCGTAAGGCGCGCCCCGTCTTTGATGATGGTTTGGGTGTTGAGGTTGCGCACATCCACCACCAGGTCGCCTCCCGCCGTCATGGTGTCTTCCCCGTCCTTGCCCGTGCCCTTCATGAGCGTGGAGGCGTGGGAGGAGGTCAGCGAATTCAGGATGCCGAAATCTCCGGCGTTCTTGTAGTCGCGCACATACTGGAGAGAACCGCGAAGGGCCGTCAGGAATTGCGCGGTCGTGCGGTTCCCTCCCGCATCCGTCACAAACTTTGCCCAGTCCCGCCAGCCCAAGAGGTCGAAGGACATCGGCAGGGACGTGGAGGAGCTGACGCTGATGTTGTCCCCTGCGACAATGTTGGCATTGGAGCCGATTTCCACCGTGGTGTCGCCGATGAGGACGGGCACGGAAATGGAGCCGGCAACGGCTTGCTTGGAGGGAAGGCCCACAATGGAGGTTTCCGCACCGCACGCCGCTTCTATGGAGGACGCTGCGTTCAGGGTGACGGAGCCGTTCTCCGCCGTTGCCGAGCCGTTGAACTGCAGGTTGTTGTCCGCAATGACAATATCGGTGGCTATGGCCAAGGCGATGCTGCGCTCCACTGCGGCTTCCCGGTCTGCCAGCACCTCGAACAGGTCATGCCCCTTCTTGAAGAATCCGGCCAGGTTGTCTTGGTCGATGAGCTTCTTGAAGTTTTCGTCAATCCTCATCTTGCCGATGCCCAGGTCGATGACGATGCATTCCCGGAAGGCCGTGCCCAGGTATTCAAAGAAATTTTGCTCTTTATCCGGCTTTTTCTCCTTGGCTTGCCCCAGGGTATACTGGAGACTGCCGCTCATGGTCAGCGTGGAGGCAATGTCATCCACCGATTGCATGCCGATGTTTCCGCGATTGGAGGTCAGCGAGCCGTCGATGGTCACATGGTTCGTGTGAACCAGCAGGTTCACGCCGAGCATGAAAAGGTTGTTGGCGGCAGGCGCCTCTTTCTCGTATTCCTTGCCCGGCTCTTTCCCGACCTTCTTTTCCCAGCCCGAACCCAGCGACATGAAGGGACGGGCGCTTATGTCGCTCGTCGTGCCAATGTTGATGTCCTTCTCCGCGGTGATGGTGACGCTCTTGTCCACATTCACGGCGTTGAAGTCCGTTCCCACGGAGAGCAGCAGGCCCAAGGCGTAGTCCTTCGTGTTGCTGGAGAAGCAGTTTTCCAGGCTGAGCTTGCTCTTGGTGGTGCTGGTGATGGAAACGCTCGTGTCCGTGTCGGAGGCCCCGGTGGCGGTAATCGTGAGGTCCCGTCCCAGGTCCACCTTGCTGTTGTTGTAGATGTATCCAACGGAGAGGGCCAGGGGGGCGCAGCCGCCGCTACCCGCAACCTGGCGGCCGCTGAGGTCTGCCGTGGAGGCGGAGCTGATGGTGACGGTGTTGCCTTTGATGCTTCCGGCCTTTTTGCCTTCCTCGTTCGCAAAGGAGACGGAAGCCTTGGAGATGCGCACCCCGATTTGCGGCAGGAGCTCCTTGCTGTTCTCCTTGCCCATGAGGCGGTTGAAGACCATCACGCAGAACTTGCCGGATTCAAACTTGACCAGGCCCACCTTGGAAAAGGCCTTGCCCACTTCCGTGTCGCTCGCGCCGGGTATCATCTTCACAAGGGTGCCCAGCACATCCGTGGGGGTGGTGTTGCCCAGGCTGCCGCCCCAGCCGAGCGTGTTCTTGGCGCTGATGCTGACATCCCCGCCCGCCGTGATGCTGACACCCTCCTTGAAGGCGATGTAGGTGTTGCCGTAGCCCTCCATGGCCATGGTCACGTTGCCGGAGGCGTTGACCGTGAAGTTTCTGCCAACGTTCAACGATGTGTTGGTGAAGACATGCCAGTCCGCCAGGAGCCCGGGCAGGGTACCATTGGAGAATGCAAAGGTGAAGTCCTTCACGCCCTGGATGGTCACGTCGTCTCCGATGGTGAGAACGTGTGTCGGCGACAGGTAGTGCAGGAAGGAGTGGGTGAGGGTCAGGCTGTGCCCGTTGCCGATGATGGTTGTGCCGTCCTCTATGGCGGCGTTTCGGATGGACGCCTCCACGTCCCGGGTCAGCGTAATGGTGCCGGAGAGCTTGGCCAGGGTGAAGCCGCTCGTCCATTCCTCGGCATCGCTCAAATCGGAAAGGTTGAGCGTCTTTTTGATGAATTGGCGGGAGATATTGTCGATATCGTTGATGTTGTCTCCCGTGATTCCCTCGTGGTTCACCAAATCGATGGTGCCTTTGCCGGCGGTGCCTGCCACGCTGTAGGACAGGGGATTGGCGAGCCCGTACTCCGGGGCGTCCAGGCCCATGTTGCCGCCCGTGCCGCCGGCGGAGCTTGCATCCAGCACCGCAGTGGCCGTGACAGACAGCTCACCGTCGGATGCCAGGGAGATGGCGCCGCCCTCTCCCGCTCCGTCCTGCGTTTCGCGCCGCGCAGTCAGCGTGCCCGCCACTTCCAGCAGCACGCCGTCCTTCTTGTCGGGCTCCGGGGCAGGGGAGGGCTCGTCCTCACGGCGGGCCCTGGCCTCCAGGCTGATGGCTCCGTCGTTCTTGCTGACGGAGATGAACGTGCCGTCCTGCGTGAAGCCCTGGTGCGGATGCACCGCCAGGGTGGCTCCCTCCGCCACGCGCAGGGTGGCCGTTTCTCCCGTGGCTGCGGCGTTGATGTTGCCGCTGTCGGTCCTGCCTGCCAGCAGGATGGAGGCCGCCTGGTCCGCATTGGCCTTGATGTCCACGCTCAGGCTGGCTTGCAGCTCGGAGGCCGCGGACTGCGTGATGGTGGCACTGCCCGCCGAGGCGTTGGCCGCCAGTTCAATGGTGGCGGTGGCGGCGGTGTCTGTTTCCTTGGTCTTGAGGTACCGGGCGTAGCGCTCCAGATACGCGGCGTTTTTGGCATTCACCTGCTCCTCCGTGTCCGTTTCCAGCACGGTTTCCGCCTGCGTGCGCTCCAGGGCTAGCTCGCCCACCGTCTTTGTTTCGGTGTACAGGGAGCTCAGCTTGCCGTTGAGGTTGAGCGTGGCGTTGCCGTATGTTCCTTGGGCAATGGCGGCTACCGTCAGCGCGCCCTGGGCCTGCACGGTGCCACCCACCGTCACCGTGGCGTTGCCGCCACCCTCTGCTGTGAACTCCAAATCCTGGATTTTCTCCACCTCGGAGCCGATTACGTTGCCGGTGGTGGCGGTGATGTTCACTTCGTTCCCGCCGGTTATCCTGCCCTGCACGTTCACGTTGGCATCACCGGTGATGGTGCCTGCAATGAGCGTTACGATATCCGCCGTGATGTTGGAGGCCTCCCCCAGCGTGAGTGCGGCGTTTCCGTTGAGACTGACTGCCGCCATTTCCACGTCTCCTGCTCCGGTCAGGCTGCTGGCCTGAATGTTCACGCTCGTGTTGCCGCTTTCGGAGGTGGCGCTGATGTTGAGCGCGTTGTCCGCCAGCATGGTCTGGATGGCGCTGTTGGAAATGGTGATGGCGGCCTCTGCGGCGTTGGTGGTGGCGGTGGCGGAGATGTCCACCCTGTCCGCCGTGATGTTGCTGTTGGAGAGCGTGATGCTCACGTTGCCCTCAAAGGTGCCGTCCGCCAGCTCGTTGGCGGCGTTGAGCGTGAAGCTGGTCAGCGTCTCTCCCTCCTTCACGGAGATGTTGTTGAGGATGATGACGCGCGCCTCCAGCGTGTAGTCCCCGCTGATGGCCTGGTTGGAGAACTCCAGCCTGTCCGGGTCGATATAGACCCAGTCGGCGTTCAGGTCGCCCCCGTCCACCAGCACCTCATCTGCAAAGATGGCGATATCCGCCTTCTTCTCCGTCTCCCGCTCCTTGGCCTGGGCGACGGCCCTGCGCGCCTTGGCGGGCTTCTTGCCGAAGCTCAGTTTTCCGCCCTGGATGGACATGCCCTTGGTGTCCACCTTGCGCTTGCCGGTGTTCACCATCTCGCGGAACTTCACGCCGGTGTTGATCTCGCCACCTTTCACCTCCACCTTGCCGGCGCGCATCTCCACGGTGTTGCGGGCATTCACCTTGCCCTTGATGGAGATGGTTCCTTTCTCGTTGATGGGCATGTCACCCGCCAGCACGGCCTGCGTGGCCGTGGGGGAGATGCTGCCGTCCCGCGCAATGAGCTGCTCCACAAATGCCGCGGTGGGCGTGCTCATGGAGATGCTGCCCACGTTGACAACACCCGTCTTGCCCACGAAGATGCCGTTCGGGTTTAGGAAGTACACATCACCGCCGATGCGGCCGCCCTTGTAGCTGTTGAGCACGCCGTCAATGTGCGAGGCGGAATCCCGCACCACGTTGATGAGCCTGCCCGTGCCGTCCGCCAGGTGCAGGTTGGCCGTGGTGTCGGCATACACGTCGAAGGTGGAGAAACTGTTGAAACCGGTGCTCCCCCTCACGGTGTTCGTGTACACGTTGTACACATTGCCGCTCTGTATCACGGAGGTGGCCGTGCGGCCGTCAGGGGTAATCATGTCGGCATATGCCGTGCTCGCCAGTGTCGGCGCCACGGTAGCCGCTGCAAACAGGGCCCTGACCACTGCGCGACGGAGCATATACGGAAGATGCAGTTTCATATGCGAATATTGCCAATCCTGCGACTCCCTAAGTCTAACACATGGAAGACGGTGGCGCAAGGGTGCGAGCACACTTTTTACGCGTTTTTACGCGCCATGATGCTCGCAATCACAGCTCCCGCATTCCCGCATATTTGGACGCGGCACGTTTTCCGAAATAATTGGTAAATCACTTGCGGCGTCTGCGCGTGGCAAGCGCGCAGAGGGCCAACAAGGATATTGTGCCCGTGGCGGGTTCCGGGATGGGCACCAGCTTGGTGAAGATGACCTGGCCTTTTGTATCAAGGTTCAGGGAGGGACTCCAGTAGTTGCCCAGGCGCATGTCCAGCCCGGTGGCTTGCTTGATGGTCACATCATCCCCGAAGTCGAACACCACGGCATTGAGCTGGGCGGGATCGAACCCGTCCGGCAGCGTGAGTTCGCTGGCATCCAGCAGCACGTTCTCCATCACCAGCTCGCAGTTGATGAGGGATTTCAGGTTGAAGTAGTAGGTGTCATCCACCAGAGAGCCGAAGCCGTCCGATATCTTGATGGTGACTTGATTGAGCGTGATGGTGTGGCTGCCCACGGAGATGGAGTTGTTGGCGGTTATGGTCATACTCTTAATCATCAAGTCTGCCGTGGACTCGATATAGAGCCCGTCCGCCAGGCTGGCCTGCCTGTCCGTACCGGCAATGAGGCCGTCGGACACGCTCAGCTCCTTGAGCAGTCCGGGGGCCTCCTTCGCGAGAACCCCAATGGCGGTGTGCCCTGCAGAAATATTGCCGAGGCAGTCGACGCGGTTATTTTTAATGTGCGTTTCGCCGAAGAAGAACGCGCCTATACCCTCGTCCACAGACACTCTGCCGCCAATAGTGCCGTTGCCGATAGTGGCAGAGCCTTGCAGGGTCACGGAGTTGCCCACGGCAAAGCCTCCCAGGTCCAGCGTGCCGCCAGCCAGCGTAATACCGCCGGAGCCCAGCGCCTGGGCATTTTTCATCACGAGCGTTCCGCCGTTGATGAAGGTGCCGCCGGAGTATTCGTTGGCGTTCTCGATGGTGAGTGTGCCTGAGCCGTTCTTGGTGAGCGCGGCTTCCCCGGTGATCTTGCCGGTGCCCGTGAAGGTGTAGTCGCAGTTCCCCTCCACCAGCACGCCCTTGGGCGCAAGCGCGCCCTCCAGCTGCACCTCGCCGCCCTTGCCCGTGTCGTTGAACACCACGTCCACGCCGTCTTTATAGCGGTACATGCGGCCTTCCTGGGTCCAGTTTTTGTCCGTGGTGTTCCACAGGTGGTTCTCACCAGAGGTCCAGACGGCCGTTTCCAAGGGAGCTCCGTTGCGGAAGTAGAGGGTGCCGTTGCTCCAGAAAAGGTCGTCTGCGCTGCTGCCCAGCCCGGTGACAATCACGTTGTCTGGCTCCCAGAAATCCGGGTTCTTGCCGCCGGTTTGGGATATCAGGGCGTACCGCTCCCCTGTTTCCAAACTATCTGTCCCGTCCAAGAAAATGGTGATGCAATACAACTGCACATCAGGGCTCAGCTTCAAATCTCCGTTCAGAGCCAGGACCGGGGTGGTGCTGTTGGCGGCATCCAGGAAAAAGGAGAAGCAGGGGGAATCATCCTCCAGCACCAGGCTTGAGTTGATTCGGGAAGCACCCTCGGCTTTCAGGAAGCTGATGTCCTCGACACCGCCGATGGTGGAGTTCACAAGTTCCACGGTCTCAGCACCAATTACCGAGCCGGTGATGGTGGAGTTCTCAAGTTCCACGGTTTCCACGCCGCTCACCGAACCGGTGATGGTGGAGTCATTCGCCTCGATATAACTTTTGGCGGCTGCTGTCACGTCCCCCTCAATGCTGCTCTGCTTTTCCAGGGTAAGCCCCCACTTGCCAAGGTAAACCAGGGGCGCGCTGACGGCGGTGTTTTGCAAATAGGCATTGCCTTTAAAAACAACGCCTTCATCAGAAGAGAGGCGAGATCCCCGGTCGCTTGCTATGGTCACGTCTTTCACCGAAATTCCCTCTGCTGCGGTTGCCACCAAGGAATCGCCGATGAAGGAATCCAGGGAGATGGCACCATCGGCCGTTGCTGTCATAGAGCCGTTTACCTGCCCTTTGACAGTGATATCTCCGGCGGACTCCATGGTGGCGGAGGCGCAACTTACCGCTTTCTCAATCAGGATGTTCCCGGAAGTGCTATGGATATTGACATTGCCCGCCGTAATCGAGTCGCTGACGGTGACGCCGGTACCCTCTAGAGAGAGGGCCCCCGATGCAACCCCGCCCCAGTTGATGTTCACCGCACCGCCTGAGGAGCGGATATTCGCGCTTTCAACAGGAGCACCCGAATCTCCCACCGCGCCCAGGGTGACATCCCCGCCGGCTGTGAGGGTTAATTGCCCGCCTTGGAATGTACTTTTGATGTCAACGGCATTGGTGGCGTTGATTTGATAGCGCTTGGAAGCAAACACACTCAGAGCGCCGGTTGCCGCAATGTTTTTCCCGTTCAGCTCAATCAACGTCCCGGCTATCATGTCGCTCTGGATGGTGATGTCCGGGACTTCCTCGTTCAGTCCGATAATGCTCAACGAGTATGCCGCCGTGGCCTTCGTCACCGTTGCGCTCTTGCTTGCCTGCAACGTCATTTCATCCCCCACGAAGGAGACGAGATTGATTTGCTTCGCGTAAATGTCACAATAAGAGTTGCTCTTGACAGTTAAGGCAGAGACTCGCCCCTGCTCCGCGTACACCACCAGCTCGCCATGCAATTCGCAGAGCATTTCCACATCCCAGGATTCCGCTCCGCTGCCGCTGCCGGTATAGCGGATATTCATATTGCCCGTGACAACGGGGAAGTTATGCCCCGATTCCGGGATTTTCCCGATGATGACCTTGCCGGCGGATTTAACCTGCAACGGCAAGTTTTCGTTCGTATCCCCGTAATACGCTTCTATGGTGACACCCCCCCCCTTGGATTCGATGATTGCGGATTTGACAGGATTCGCCTCACTCCCCAGCGAGGCCAGGGTAATTGCCCCTCCGGCGGTGACGCGCAACTTTTCCCCGATGAATTCTTGAGTGATACTGACGTCTTCAGCGGCGTCTATTTGCGCGTATCCGAAAAGCGACGGCTCGATTTCCACCGCGGACATAGTGACGTTTTTCCCCCAGACCTTCAACTTGTTCGATACCAGGGCAGCCTCCTTCATCCGCACGCTGTTTTCGGCATAGAGTTCCAGGTTGGTCACCGAGAGGGTGTCCAGCTCGATATTTTGCGCGCCAATGTATCCGGAGCCGGTGATACTGGTGGCGAGCACATCCCCGGTTGCCGCCAGACTGCTGTTTTCCTGCATGTCAATCCAGAGGCTGGAGATGCTGTCGGTTACCTTCAGGGCACTCGCGCTCGCCATGCTGAGCACGCTGGTGTTGATGAGTCCGTCCTTGTCCTGTACGGCGTTTGTTCCGGAAACCTCCAGCTCTATGGCCTGGTCCGGCTGTGTATCGAAAATCAGCGTGACATCGCCACACAATGTCACTTTGGGGTCCATGGAGAGGATTGATGTCAGCGTCAAATCGGTGTTCGCGAGTTCGAGCCCGCCCGTGAGCGAGCCGTTCGCGATGGTGTTGTTCCTGCCGCCAATGTTCAAATGTTTCGTCTCGAACGATTGTCCTGAAAGGTTCAGCGTGGCACGGCCCCATAGGCACAGCATGTCCTCCTGGTTGAAGCGGATATCCTGCAGCGCCAGAGTGCGGTCTTGCAGCGTAAGGTTGCCCGCAATAGTGCCGTTTTTGATGGTTAGCTCTGTGCCTTGAAAATCCAAATACTGCGAAGGCAACGACCGTCCGGCAAGGTCCAGCGTAGAGCTGTCCTTCATGATAATGTTGATTCCGCCGTCCCAATTCGCATCATCGACCCCCGCCGGCATGATTTCCATATCGAACTTCAGGGCACTGCCCTTCTGCAAGGTAATGGTGCCGCCGTAGTACCCGCGCCGCATTTCCGCTTTGCACCCCTCCCGCACCTCGACATTGTTCAACAGCCAGCTGATTTGGGTAATGCCGTCCCACCATTCGCGGTTGAATCCCTGAAAATCGGTATTGCCGAGCGATATCAGGGTGGTGCCCTTCAAATAGCCCTTCATAAACTGGCCGCTGCAATCGTTCATTAGCATGGCGCACCCGTTTAACTGCGAACGGTATCTTTCTTCGGGCAGGCAGATTTTCCCGCTGGCGTCAATGTAGGGCGCGCAATCGTTGTCACCCCGTTCCACAAACACATTCATGTTCTGAGTGTATTTCAGCGTCACGGATGATGTATACTGGTTCCATAGATCTAGGCTCGCAGTCGTGTTGATATGGGCGTTGATGGTGAAGTCGCGGTCCGTGTATTTTCCTATGGCCCGCGCCGCAATACGGTTCGAGTAGACGCTGATGTTTACCGTGGCTCCCTCTTGGAAATGGAAAACACCGAGCCAAAGGTCATGGTTGGTATAGTTCAAGGAGGAATTGTCCTCCATGTTGATGTGCAGGCGGTAGTCGTCATTACCGTAATCGTATAGCAACTTCCACAATTCCGAGCCTTCCGGATTGTTCGTCTCTTGCAGCAAATAATCGGCCGTGAGCTTTGCGCCGCTGCGGATATAGATGTTTGAAGACCACCCGCCATTGACGAGGCGGCCATCCTTGGCTTCCACAAAGAGATCGTAACAGGCGTACTTCACGCCGGTAATTGAATCCGTGTATGTGTAATACCAGTCTTCATCCGCTACGTCCCAGCTGGGTTCGGCATCGGTTAGTGTAACCTTGTCGTACGTAGATGCCTCCGCCTGGGGCATGCCGGGGAAGGCGAGCAAGGCAGCGAGGATGCTGACGATGAATGGAGACTTTTTCATGTAACGCTGTTAGAATTCAGCAGTGACGGCGAAAAGCCAGTGGGGCTTGTTGTCGCGCAGGTTGTATGTGTGTTTCTTGAGGGGCATGGCCATGGTGAAGCTGGCGTTGAGGTGGTTCAGCAGGCCGCAGCGCAGGCCGCAGCCGGTGGAGGAGAGGAAGGCCTCGCTCGCGCCGCGCAGCACCTCGGATTCCGTTTTGTGCTTCAGCTGGCCGCAATCGAAGAAGGCGAAGAACTCCGCCGTGTCCAGCCAGGCGGGGGCGGTGTTCCAGAGGCTCTTGAGGTTGGCGCGCAGCTCCGCCTGCATGGCGTATCCGCGTTCTCCGTTGATCAGGCCCTCCTCATAGCCGCGGATGGTGTTCACGCCGCCGAGCTGAATCTGCTCACTGCTCTGCAGCTCCCTGCGGTTGCTGATTTGGGCGCTGAAACGGGCGTTGACACCCAGGAACTTGTTGAAGGCGTAGTTGCCCTCCAGCCTGTAGTTGGCGCGCCAGAAGTCGCGCGCCTCGCCGGCGAGCTGCCACCCGCGCGTGGCGGTGAGGGAGTTGTAGATGTAGCCGTGCTCGAAGAGCGCAAGGTAATCCAGCGTGTAGGCGAGTGTGTTGGTGCGGTAGTTGTTCATCCTGTAGCCGGAAATGGTGCTCTCGTTCGTCTTGAAGGAGAAGACGAGCCCGTTGGAGAGGATGTTCCGGTTGTTGGAGTACAGGGAGCGCTTGCCGCTGATGGTGCAGGAGGTGAACTTGCCCAGCACATCGAATTCCCGCAGCTCATCGGTGATGCACTCTGTTTTGGAATGATCCAGGGAAACGCCCCAGGTGGTCTTGAAGGCGTTCTCCGTGATGGAGTAGGCTCCGCTGAAGGAGTCTGCTCCCTTTGAGCCCACATAGCCGGCGGTCAGTACATCCCGCGTGTAGGCGGTGGATACCAGGCCGCGAGCGGTGGCAAACACGCCGCCGCGGTAGTAGCCGGTGCTGTGCTGGCCGCCGTTGTCTGCCAGCAGCGTGGCCCCGAAACGCTTGCGCTCCTGCAGGACGAGCTCCAGGTCGGAGGTGCCGTCCGCCTTGCCGGGGGAGATGTTGAGGCGGCTCTTCAAATCGGTGAAGGCGTTGAATTCGGCGAGCTGTGTCTCCAGGGTGTCGGTCCGGAAGACCTCACCGGGCTTGATTCCGGCGGCTCGGCGCACATACTCCGGCTTGGTGGTGGTGAGGCCCTTGGTTGTGACCTCGCCGATGGTGCCTTCCATGAACTCCACGCGCAGGGTGCCCTTGCTCACATCCTGCTCCGGCAGGTAGGCGCGGCTGGTGAGATAGCCGTGGTCGCGGTAGTGCTTGTTCACGGTGGCGGCTATGCCCTTGATATCCGCAATGGAAACCTTGCGGCCCTCATGCCGCTTGCGCAGGTCCGCCAGCAGGCTTTCCGGCAGCACCTTCGTCTCGCCGAACTCCAGCCGCTTGAGCGCCAGCACGGGCTGCCGCTCCTCCGCCGTGGGGGCTTCCTCGTCCGCCTTGTCCTCCTCGGTCTTGAATCCCTCCGGCAGGGCGGGGGCGGTGCGGCGGTCGTTCACCTGCTCCTGCAAGGCGCGGCGGTTGAGGCTTTCCTGAAGGCGGCCGCTGGTCTGTGCGGCGTCCTGCGCGGCCAGCGGCAGGGTGAGAGCCAGGAAGATGCAGAATTTCTTCATGATATTGCTTTGTGATGGTAATTACTTGTTGGTGATGAGGTTGGCGTACTGCTCGCGGGAGACGGTGTTGCCGTCCTGGTCCAGGAAGCGGAGCTCCGGCAGGGTGAGGATGTCGGTCTCCCCGGCGGCCTTGCGGCGCAGTTTCCTGGCATCCTCGCTGTTTTGCGGGGCATTGTCGTAGCTGTCGTCCACGCACCAGATGAAACTCTCCGTCAGGTCTCCCCGGAGCGCTTCCATATCCAGCTGGTAGACAGTGGGGTCAAATTCCCGCCAGACATCGATGAAGGGGTATTCGGAGAGCAGCGAGACTCCCTCACCCTTCATGATATCTCCCGGGCTGTAGAACTCCAGGGCCGCGCCGCTGATGGTGCCGTCCAGCAGCAGCTGGTCGGAAAGGGAGCGCACCACCACCCTGCCAGTGAAGGGGTTGACGCTGATATCGTGCACGATGACATTGTGCCCGTCTTGAATGGGCTCCAGGTCCACCACGAAGGAATTCCAGGAGGAACCGCTCAGGTCGTAGGTGTCGGCATTCAGGAACACGTCGGCGTTTGCGCTGTTGGCAATGATTTGCGGACTGGTGACATTTCTGCCGAAGATGCCGTAGCCGGCGTTCATGGTGAGCGTGCCCGCGCTGGAGACATTGTTGAGCGTGACACTGCCCGGGCTGTCAAGCGCCAGGGCTGCTGCGATTGTGCAATAGGAGTCCGCCGTGTAGCCGGAGACCGCCATGTTGCCCGTGCTGCGGAGGCGGACGGGGCTGCCATCCACACTTTCGATGCCCGCAAGCTGCAGGGAGACATTACCATCCACATTGATATCGGCTCCGGAAATGAAGGTCATCATTCGTGCCGACCGGATGGTACGGTCCCCCGCGCCGGTGATGGTCAGGCTGTCTGCGAAGGTGACCGGCCCGGCGAATTCAATGTCTCCGGGGCTGTCAATCACCAGCGCATTGCGGAATTCGCAAGCGGAATCCGCCGTGTAGCCGGAGAAGGCCAGGTTGCCTGTGCTGCGCAGGCGGATGGCACTGCCATCTGCGGTTTGAATGCCCGCCATCCGGAACGCGGCGTCACCGCCAATGGCCACCGGGGAACCGCCGCCTATGGTCAGCAGCTCCGGTGCCAGGATGGTGTACGGAGCCTCGCCACCGAAGGCCAGACCCTCGCTGAACGTGTGTTCCCC
>JAZUGI010000004.1:0-36187 GCA_045641125.1 Akkermansia sp. | reverse complement strand
GGTAGCGCTTCCCCGACAGCAGGCGGCGCATGGCTTCCGTGGGGTGCGCCATCTCCTTGCGCCGCACCTTGTCCACCACCTCGTTCATGTTGCTCACCAAATGGTAGGCATCGTAGCAGACCTGCACGTTGGGGAGGTGCTTGAGGGCTGCGGCGCGGTATGCGTTTGCCCGGTCGATACCCAGGAAGCGGATGCCCTCCCTCTGCTCATTGCTCAGTTTCTTGAAAAAGCCCTCCAATGCCCCCGCATCCTTGCCTGCGGCCATATACAGGGGCTCTCCCGTACGGGCATTGAGCACGAGGGTGACGAAGCCGAACGATGGACCGAGGTACTTCTCGTCCACGAGTATGCCCTCGATGCCCTCCAGGCGCGGTGCGGGAAGCTCCCTGGCCAGTATTTCCTTGTCTATCCGCCGCACTGTGGCCGGCGATGTGCCGAACAGCTTTGCGAGCCACCTTGCGGGGACGTGGACAAAGAGGTCGGAGATCTCTTGCATGAAGCGCCAGGTGAATCCCATGCTCGGATGTACGAAGTCGGGGCGCAGCGTATGAAAGTGCCCGCATTTCGGGCAGCGCACCTGCGGAACTTCCAGCTCGATTTCAACGGGTTCTCCTATACATGGCAAATCCTTGATGCAAACCCTTCTCACAGAATGGATATACCCCCTCCGGCCGCACCGATGACAGCAAAATCTCTTCTCCGTGTCCACCCGAAGCTTGACTTTTACGCCATCGAAAGTGTACTCTGGCTCTGCGGCAATCCAGCCCTTGCATTTGAATAGTGTTTTTATCATCAACCTGTTGTAACGAGTGTTACAACTCAATGCAAGCCTGGATTGCCGCTTTTCACGTCCTGCTTGGACTGCGGCCCGTCCTCAGCAAATCTGACGCAGCCCCCAACTTTTTTGGGAGCCGCAAAGCTGCACCGCATCAAGCTTCCACGCGCTTGCTGCGCGCCGCCCCGCAGAGGAAGAACACGCCCATGGCCACCACAATCAGGGAGAGCAGCTGCCCCTCCGTGATGCCGTTCCAAACCGCCGCATCCGGCTGCTTGAAACACTCGCAGGTGATGCGCGCGGCGGCGTACAGCAGGCAGAACACACCGCTGAAAAGCCCCGCGCGGGCGTTTTTCAGCGTCAGGCGCAGGGTGATGAGCACGGCAAAGATGAGCAGGCCCTCTCCCACCGCCTCGAACAACTGCGACGGATAGCGCCCGTGCAGGTACGGGGCCAGGGCATCCTGCACGGCGGAATTCTCACGGCACAGCCGCAGCAGGGTATCGAACGAACCCTCGTTCTCATGCGCCAGTTGCGCCAAGGGAGCCCCGGCCGCCTGCTCCACCTGAGCCAGCGCCGCCACGCGCTCCGCCGCAGGCAACTCGAAAAGCTCCTGCGGGAATTTCACGCCGAGGGCGGAATCCGTGATGCGGCCGTATAGCTCGCCGTTGATAAAATTGGCCACGCGGCCGAAAAACAGGCCAATGGGCGCCACAATCGCCAAACCATCGCACACCGCCAGCGCAGACAGCTTGTTGCGGTACGCATACAGGCACGCCACCGTCAGCACACCCAAAATACCGCCGTGGGAGGCCATACCGCCCTCCCACACGCGCACCACCCACAGCGGGTCATCCAAGAAGCCGCTCAGCCCGTTTTCCGGCAGCCAGTAGAAAAAGAACTCGCCCAGGCGGCCGCCCAGCAGCACGCCGAAAATACACACGGAGGTGATGAAATCACCCAGCTTGCCCGGCTCCACCACATACAGGCGGCGCTTGGAAAGCGCCAGCAGCACCATGTAGCCCAGAATAAAACCCGCCACGTATGCCAGCCCGTACCAGCGCAGCGCCAGCGGCGTGCCGGGAATATCCAGTATCACGGGGTCCAGGTTGTGGATATAGGTGGCAAGCGCGTTCATGCCGCGCTTTATAGCACACACCGCCCAGCCGCTCAAGCCTAAAGCGGGTGCAATCCCCCGCACGCACCGTGTACCCCAATGAAATTTTGGGCCCCGTGAATTCGGGTAGAGGGGTGGATGAAACGCAAAGCACGGAATGGAGGTTCCGGCATAAGCAGCGGGATAACGGAGCCCCGCCGCGCCTTGGTGCATGGGGCTGTGCGAGGAACCGTGACACACCTGCGAGAAGAAAAAAATCACCAATCTCGAAAAAAAGGCTTGCATGCCGGTGAGATATCAGGTATATTTCCGCCGCACGCTGCTTCGGCAGCCTGCAATCTCAGCATGGGTAGGTTCCCGAGCGGTCAAAGGGGGCAGACTGTAAATCTGCTAGCGTTTGCTTTCGATGGTTCGAATCCATCCCTGCCCAGTTCATGCGGAGGTAGCTCAGTTGGTAGAGCAACACCTTGACATGGTGGAGGTCGCAGGTTCAAGTCCTGTCCCCCGTACGCCTAAATTGCATTGGTTCGCCAATGCAATTTTTTTGTGAAGTGGCGGGGCTTTTCTACTTTTTGCCGCGCGGGTGGAAGTTGCGGTGGAGGTTGACGAGACGCTTCTGCTCCACGTGGGTGTAGATTTGCGTGGTGGCCAGGTCGGAGTGGCCCAGCATGTCCTGGATGACACGGAGGTCTGCGCCGTTTTCCAGCAAGTGGGTGGCAAAGGAGTGCCGCATGATGTGCGGGTACACGTTTTCCGGGAGCCCGGCGGCGGCGGCGCGGGTCTTGATGATTTGGCGGATGCGCTCGCGCGTGAGCTGTGTGCCGCGGTTGGAGAGGAAGAGGGCGGCGGCGCGGCGGCCGGCGCGGCAGAGCTTGGGACGGCCTTCGCCCAGGTAGCGGCGCAGGGCATCCGCGGCCACGCGACCCAAGGGCACATAGCGGGTTTTGCCACCCTTGCCGGTGATGCGCAGGAACATCTCCTCCCAGTCAATCTGCTCTGCGCGCAGGGCCACCAGCTCGCTCACGCGCAACCCGCTGCCGTAGAGCATCTCCAGCATGGCGCGGTCGCGCGCGCCGAAGGGCACATCCGCGGGGTCGATGCTTTCCAGCAGGCGGTTCACGTGGTCTGCGCTGAGGGTTTCCGGGATGCTGCGGCGGATACCGCCTGCCACCAGCAGCGCTGCCGGGTTTTCAGGCAGCACCCCGGTGGAGGCCAGGTGGCGGAAAAAAATGCGCAAATGCACCATGGCCACGCGGCAGGACGAGGCTGCCAGGCCGTCCGCGCGCATGGAGCGGTGGTAGGCCGCCAGCAGGGGCTCCGAGAGCTCCTCCGCCGCCAACCCCTGCCCCGCGCACCAATCGGCAAAGCGGGTGAGGCTGCGGCGCACGGAAAGGCGGTAGTTGAGGCTCAGCCCGCGTTCCGCCGCCAGATACAGCAGGAACTCCTCTATCAGCGTGGGGAACGGGCGGGCGGCCATCTTGCGCGGCGTTACTCCGCCGGGGCTGCAGTGGGCTCCGGCAGATCGGGGATATCGTCTGCGGCAGGCAGCGTGGAGGTGGGGGAGGGAGCCTCCGCCTCCGGCTTGGGAACATCATCCAGCGGCTTGGGTTCACCGCCGCCCATCATGGCCTTCTTGCGGGCCTCGAACTCATCGGTCTTCTCGGAAGTCTTGTTGACCACCATCACGGTGCGTCCGGCGGAATTGGTCATGAGCTTCTGGTTGGCATCCAGCTCAATGGGCTGGCCCTGCACCACGGATTCCTCCGGGAAGAGCACACCGCCGGCATCCGTGGGCGGCAGACCCTCCATGTTGGGGTCCGGCAGCAGGCCGCGCTGCATCAGGCGCTGGGGGTTCACCAAATCCGTCTCGCGCACGTAGCCCTTGCTGCCGTCGCTGAGCTCGGCGTAGTAGTACATGCCCTCGCAAACGACAATCTTGGCCTTCTGGGCACTCACCATGGCGCCGCTGGTCTCCTTGTCGATATCCGGGTTGCGGCGGAAGACAAAGACCCTGCCGCCCTGCACCTCCAGCTCCTCACCGGGCTTGTAGGCGCCGTCCTTCACGCGCTTGGCGCGCTCTGCGGCGCGGGCTGCACGCAGCCCCGGCGGATCGCTGGGAGAATCCGCCTGCAGATACGTGGGCGTGGAAACCAGAAGGGCCTTGTGCTTGCAGGAAGGCAGCAGGAAGACGCAAAGGGCCAATATAGCGAGGCTCAATTTCATACGGCCCCATCCTAGCCCAGGGGCGCGTTTCTGGCAAGCCGTTTTTTCGTCACGCGGTGTAGGCGTGGAGAAGGTGCACCATATCCGCGGCCAAGCGGCGCACGGCGGCCTCCCTGCCCTGAATGCGGGGGAGCCCCCAGAGCGTGAAATCATTGTGGGCCACAATATTGAAATACATGCCGCGCAGGCAGGTGAGGCACCAGAGCCAATCCCCGCGCGAGATTCCGGGAAAGAAGGCGCGCACGGCATCCTGCCACTCCTGCAGGGCGTAGGAAAAGTGGGATTCGTACACGTCGCGCGTCAGCTCGGGGTCCTCGTACCCCATCTTGTTGAGGAAGCAGAGCACCTGCTCCCCGGAGGCAACGGAATCATCCTTCCACTCTGTGATGGGCGCCAGCAGCCAGGAGCAGATGACCTCCTCCGCGCCGCCGTTCTCACGGGCGCGGTGCAGGGACTGCAGGCAAACCTCGTTGTACTGGGTGGAAACGTAGGCGAGGGTGTCGCGGTACAAATCCGCCTTGTGGCCGAAATGGTAGCGGATGAGCCCGATGTTGACACCGGCGGCGTTTGCGATGTCGCGCACGGCGGTGCCCTCATACCCGCGCAGGGTGAAAAGGGCAATGGCGGCGCGCATCATCTGCGCCTTGGTGGCATCGGACTTGTTCATGGCTTCTTGCCCTTTTTGTCCTTTTGCTGCTCGCGGTAGCGGTCGATGAAATCGCGGTCCTCCTGGGAGAGGTTGGCAATCTTGGTGCGGGAAACGCGGCCGCCGTCCTTCTTGAGGTACACGCGGCCGTGCTCGTCATCCAAACGCTGAATCTTGGCGAACACCTTGGCATCGTTCTTGGCTGCGTGCCACTCGCGGTAGCCCTTGGCCTCCAGCTTGGCGCGGTCCTCCTGAATCTCCAGCTCGCAGCGGTGGATACCCTCCTTGATTTGGCTCTCCGTCTCCTCCAGGAAGCCGGTGTAGCCGTCAATCCCCATCACCAGGTCCCCGCGCGGGGAAACAATGGCCAAGGACGGGCGCTTGGTAAGCCCGTACTGGCGGGCGTAGCGGCGAATGGTGTCGATGCTGTACTTGGCGTTGTCGCGGGTCTTGTCGTCAATGGCGATACCGGAATCGAACTTGAGGCGCACCACGCGGTCCTTGCACCAGGCGTTGAAGGCGGGGGAATCCAGCAGGTGCTCGCCGAGCTCGCCGCTGCGCGGGCTCAGCACGGAATCATGGAACCAGATGAGCAGCGGGCGCCCCTCCTGCCGCGCAAAGCGGCGCGCGGCAATATAGTCGCCCATCCAGCCGTTGCCGTGGCGCTTGCTCTCAAAGGCCTCCGTAATGCCGGCAATATCGGCGTCCGGGTTGTCGGGGTCCGTGAAATACACCTCGCCCTCCGCGCCGTTGTCAATCTTCTCCAGCTCTTCCGCGGAGGATACGTTGTAGTTGACGGCGTTGGGGTCGCCGCCGTTCGGGAGGAGCGGATTGCCAAGGTGCTGCGCGGCCTCCTGCTGCTTCATCATCAGGTGGCGGGCACGGGCCTCCGCATCGGCATCGCTCTCCTTGGGCGTGCTGGAACAGGCGGCCAGCAGGAGCGCGCAGGGCAGCAGGAGAAGGGAGTTCGCGTTCATGGCCTCTCCCGGCGTTTGACACTTTGCCAAGCCTGCTCCATCTGCTCCGCCGAGGCATCCGCCAGGGAGAGCCCCTGCCCCTTCAAGAGGGCTTCCAGCGCGTTGAAGCGGCGCTCGAACTTGCGGTTGGCGGCATCCAGGGCCAGCTCCGGATCCACCTTGCGGCGGCGGCACAGGTTCACGATGGTGAAGAGCAAATCCCCCAGTTCCTCCTGCACATGCGGGTCGTTGTCCGCAAGCGGCAGCGTCTCCGCCACCTCGTCCGTCTCCTCACGGATTTTTTCCACCACGCCGGCGTGGTCCGGCCAGTCGAAACCGACCTTGGCCACCTTCTTGGTGAGCTTGTATGCGCGCAGCATGGAGGGGAGCCCCTTGCCGCAGTCGTGCAGGTAGGGCTTGTCCTCGATATCGTGCTCGCGGCGCTTCACGGCATCCCACACACCCAGCACGGCATCCGCATCCGCGGCCTGCGTATCACCGAACACGTGGGGATGGCGGCGCACCAGCTTCTCCGCCAGCTCGCCCGCCACCTCGTTGATGCCGAACCCCTCCTCCGGGTTCTCGGAAGCCATCTGCGCGTGAAAGAGAACCTGCAGCAGCACATCCCCCAGCTCCTCGCGCATGTGCGGAGCATCCTTGGCGCGGATGGCATCAATGCACTCGTAGCACTCCTCCAGCATGTTGCTGATGATGGATTCATGCGTCTGTTCGGCATCCCAGGGGCAGCCGCCGGGCATGCGCAAGCGGCGCATGATGGCCACGGCGCGCTCCAGCTGGCGCTCCGGCTCGCGGCAGTTGATGATTTCCGCGTCGGTCATTTTTTCTTGCCGCCGCGCTGGTCGCGGCGCTCGTTGGTGGCCTTTCCGGCCAGGATGTCGTCAATATGGCTCACCAAATCCCAGGAGCAGCGGCGGCGCTGGTACTTGGCCCACAGATGGTCGCGCAGGGCCTGCCACAGTTCCGGGGTGAACTCCACCGGGGTGAACTCCACGTCGTCCTTCTGGGCGCGGCCCACCTTGGGGGCGCACACCAGCTGCCACCAGCCGCCGAAGTAGCGCGCCTCGTACACCAACTTGTTGCCCGCCTCGTCGCGGTCCTGCCAGGAGTAGCTTTCCATGTTACCTTGCGGGGGGTTGCGGGGAGCCGGCACCCTGGCCGCGCGCCTCGCGGTTGATACGGTTCACATCATCCCGCATGGTGGGGGTGATTTCATTCACGGGCCCGGTACCGCCCTTGTTGAGGGAGATAATGAGGGGCTTGGAGCGGTTGCCGTTGCTGTCGTAGCGGTAGATGACGCGCTGCACCAAATCCTTCTGCTTGAAATCCGGGGCGGCGTACATGCGCTCCTCCACCAGACGGGCGCGGGAATCGTACCCATACTGCACCTTGTAGAGAATGTTCTTCTTGGTGTGGTCGTAGATGATGCAGGACACCAGGTGCCCGTACTTGCCCTCCGTGTACACGTTCACCGCCACCAGCTTGCCGCTCGGGGAATACGTGGAGCAGCGCATGCCGTGCCACCCCACCTGCCGCTGGTAGACGGAGCGTGTGCCGTCCGGCTGCCGCGTCACGCGCACCACATCGCCGCGGTCGCGCGTCATGTCTGCGCTCTGGGCGTGCGCCGCCGGCGCAGCCAGCGCCACAAGGGCAGCGGCCGCCACAAGCCAATTCCGGTGTGTCCTCTTCATACGCGCCACATTCTACCCTGCCCCGCGCGCCATATCAAGACAATATCGCGGATGCACACGGGGAGACTTACGAGGCCATGAGGGCCTGGCGGTTGACAAAAAAGACGGCGGCCATCACGCAAAGGAAGGCCCAGAGGTAATCCCATTTCCAGTGCTCGCCCATGAAGAAAATCATGAAAGGCACAAAAACGGCGAGGGTGATGGCCTCCTGCATAATCTTGAGCTGCGCCAGGGAGAGGCCGTACTCGCGCCCTATGTGGTTGGCGGGCACCATGAAGCAGTACTCCAGGAAGGCGAGCCCCCAGCTCATGAGCACGAGCTTCCACCAGGGGGCGTCCGGGGTTTCGCCGGGATTGCGCAGGAAGCCGTACCAGGCGAAGGTCATGAAGGTGTTGCTCGCAATGAGCAGGATGATGGAAAGCCCGAGCTTCATGGCACCCGCGGGGAAATCACTTGGAGATAAGGAAGAAGCGGGAGGGGTCCTTGCGCTGCGGGTTGTGCACGAAGCGCAACCCGGTGAAGGCATCGATACCGATGACGCCGTTCTGCCCCGGCTTAAGCTGCGGCGTGAGCGGGCGCGTCTCCACTCCCTTGCCGAAGACGAGGGACTTCGGCTTGCCCAGCCCCACGTTCATGTAACGGCCGCCGTTCACATCGGCCTCGCCGATGATTGCCTTGGCATCCTGCGCGCCCATGCCCCACGCCTCTGCCGGCATGTAGGTCACGGAGCTGCCGGTATCCAGCAGCAGCACCGTGGGATGCGGCTTTTCCGCGGTTCCGGTGTCCACCTGCATGTGCGGGCGCTGCATCTGGTCCACCTGCAAGGGCTCCATGGGCACCATGGTGTCCACGTCCTCCGGCAGGCCCCAGTGGCAGTTGTCGCCGTTGCGCAGGTCGAAGGTGAAAGGCAGCCAGCCGAGGATGTCCATGCCCAGGATACCGTCGATGGGCGAGGCCATGGTGCCCTGCACGCCATCCAGGGGCAGGCAGAGAACGGGCTGCTCGAAGACGGTCTTCTCGCCGGCGGTGGCGGCGGTGTCCAGCTTGACGACATAGAGGTCCGGGCGCTGGCGTGAGCTGGCGCTGTTGAACTGCATGCCGCTGGTGTCCATCTTCTGGGCGTTGGGAAGCTTGGAATCCAGGAACTTCTTGCTGAGCACGGTGTGGGAAGCCCCGGTATCCAGCATCATGAGGGCCTTCACGCCGTTGATGGTCACATAGGTGAGCACCTGGCGGCACTTGGCATCACGGAACATGGCACCCGGCTTGAGTTCCGGCTGGGCCTGGGGTGCGGGCTGGGCAGGCGCCGCAGGGGCCTGCTGTTCCTGCGCGGCGCAAAGGCCGCATGCCAGCACAGTCAGAAGAATGGCAGTGGTTTTCATGGCAGGTCAGTTACGGTTCTTGAGCTGCGGGAAAAGGATGATATCACGGATGGAGCAGGCCCCGGTCATGAGCATGCACAGGCGGTCTATGCCGATGCCGATGCCGCCCGCGCTGGGCATGCCGGACTCCAGGGACTCCACGAAATCGTAATCGATTTTCTGGGTTTCCTCGCCGGCCTGGTGCTTGAGGCGCTCCAGCTGCTCGATGGGATCGTTCTGCTCGGAATAGCCGGGGCAGAGCTCCTGGCCGTTCATCACCAGCTCGAACACATCCACCACCTCCGGGTTCTCCGGGTTGGCCTTGGCCAGCGGCACCAAATCACGCGCCACATGGCACACGAAGAGCGGGTTGGCCTGCTTTTCCTCCACCAGCTTCTCATACACCTGCTGGGTCACGCCCACATCGTCCAAATCCTCGCCGATCTGCACGCCCAGCTCGCCCTCCGCCTTGGCGCGGCGCTGCTCCGGCGTGAGACTGAACCAATCTGCCCCTGCCACCTCCTTCACCAGGTCCGCGTAGTCCGCACGGCGCCACGGGCGGGTGAGGTCGATAGTCCAGCGCAGGTTGCCCTCGTCGTCGTACTGGTCGAACTTCAGCGTGCCGAAAACCTTCTCTGCCACGGTGGTCACCATCTCCTCGATAAGCTCGGCCATGGTCTCGTAGTCGCCACCGGCTTCGTACACCTCAAGCACGGTGAATTCCGGATTGTGGCGGCGGTCCACGCCCTCGTTGCGGAAGTTGCGGTTCAGCTCGAAAACCTTCGGGAAGCCGCCCACCATCAGGCGCTTCAGGTACAGCTCCGGCGCAATGCGCAGCGTCACCGGCTTCTTGAGCGCGTTGTAGTAGGATTCAAAGGGCTTGGCCGCCGCACCGCCGGCAATGTCCTGCAGCATGGGCGTCTCCACCTCCAGGAAGCCGCGCTCCTGCAGGAAATTGCGGATTTCCTGCACAATGAGGGAACGCTGCACAAAGCGCTTGGCGCTGTCCGCGTTGCTCATCAGGTCCAGATGGCGGCGGCGGTAGCGCAGGTCCTGGTCCGCCAGGCCGTGGAACTTGTCCGGCATGGGGCGCAGGGCCTTGGAGAGCACCTTGAACTCATCCACGCGCACGGACGGCTCACCCGTACGGGTGATGAAGGTTTCGCCGGCAATACCGACCCAGTCACCGCGCTCCAGGAGCTTCCAGAGAGCCCAAGCCTCCTCGCTCACGGCCTTCTTGGTAAGCATGCACTGAATGGAGCCGCGCACATCCGCCACGGTGAAGAACTGGGTTCTTCCCATATCGCGCAGGCCGGTAATGCGGCCCAGGAAGCGCACCTGTTTACCTTCCTCGAAATGAGCCTTGATTTCCGCCGCATTCGTGGTCACGTCAAACCGCCCGCCATAGGGATTCACCCCCAGGTCGCGGATTTTGCCCACCTTCTCGCGGCGCACGGCAATCAGCTCCTCCTCAGAGGAGCCCGGCGCTGTCTGTACAGGTTCATTTTCGCTCATAGCGCGCGTATTATACGCTTCCCCGCGCAAGTTTCAAGCGAAATGAGAGAAGGGCGGAGAAGTACGCGTCGCAAAGGCCACAGGAGGCTCCCCGCGCAGGGTCAGACTTGCCAAATGCCGCCGTTTTGGAGGGCTGCATGCAGGGAATCCAGCACTTGGCGGGGGGTGTAGCCTGCATCCCGCAGGGATTGCAGGGAGCGGGCGCCGTCCCGCTTGGCCAGGCGCTTGCCCGCATTGTCGCGCAGCAGGGCATGGTGCATGTACTCCGGCGTGGGGAGGCCCAGCACGGCCTGCAGCGCGCGGTGGATGTGGGTGGCATCAAAGAGGTCCTCTCCGCGGGTGACGTGGGTGACGCCCTGCTCCGCATCGTCCACCACCACGGCCAGGTGGTAGCTGGAGGGCAGCTCCTTGCGGGCGAGCACCACATCCCCGAAGTCGGTGGGCACGCAGCGCTGGGTGCCGCGGTGGGCATCATGCCATTCCGGGCAGCCGATGAGGTCCTGCACGCGGTCCATGTCGATGCGCCAGCAGTGGGATTCCCCGGCCGCCAGGCGGCGCTGCACCTCATCCTGCGGCAGGTGCTTGCAGGTGCCCGGGTAGAGGTAGCCGAGGGTGGCGTGCGGGGCACGGCCGGATTCCGCGACATGGGCGCGGATATCCCCGCGGTTGCAGAAGCAGGGGTAGAGCAGCCCCATGCCGCGCAGCTTCTCCAGCGCGGCGGCATAGGCCGAGAAACGGCGGGTCTGGTACATCACCTCGCCGTCAAAATGCAGGCCCAGCCACGCCAAATCCTCATACATGAGCTCCACCCACCGCGGGTCGCGCGCGCGCAGGTCGATATCCTCGATGCGCAGCACGCAGGCGCCGCCCAGCTCGTCCGCCACGCGGCGGGCCTCCAGCGCGGCCAGCAGGTGCCCCACGTGCAGCGGGCCGCTGGGCGTGGGGGCAAAGCGGGTGACAACCGGGAGCGGCATCACTGCGGGAACTGGGCGGACATAATGAGCTTGGAGAGGCGCTCGATGCCCTCCTTGGCCCTGTTTGAGGGCAGGCAGAGGCACTGGGCGCGGTAGTAGTTGGCCAGTGCGGAGCCGAATTCACGGCGGTCCTCCTGCTCCTTGGCGGCCTCCAGCGCCTTCACGAAGTCCTGTGCCTCCACCTTGAAGCGCACCACGGCGTCCTTGAAGGAGGGGTCCTCCATGTAGCGGGAATCCTTGTCCATGAAGTCCAGCAGCATCTCATAGGCCATGCAGGGGCCCATCTGCTTGTCCTGGCTGGCAGCCACATCAATCTGCTGGAGCATGGCATCGATGGTACCGATGAGCATCACGCTCTCCTCGTACTTCTTTTCCAGTTCGGGGTCGATGGCCACCACCTTGAACTTGCTGCGCTCATTGTAGATGGTGCGGTACTGGTGGCGGTCCAGGAGGGTCTTGAATTCGGTAATGACGGCATCGTTGTTGTCGAGCTTCATCACCTCCTTCTGCATTTCCTTGAGATTGGGGTTGCGCGGCCAGATGAGGGCGGCCTGCTCGGCGTACTCGGTGGCGGCTTCCTCATCACCGCTCATGAAGGCCTTGCGGGCGTTGCGCAGGGCCATATCGCTCTGCATCTTGCGGCCCTCGCAGTAGGTGCGCAGCAGGGAATCGTCGAAGTCCACGTCCAGCTCCTTCATCTTGTCGGCAATCTCCTCCAGCGTGCCGTAGTCGCGCGCGTTGAGAGCGGAAAGGCTGCGCTTGCGGAGGGTCCAGAACTCGGCAATGCGGCGGCGGCTCTCCGTGGGGAAGGTGCAGACGCTGGGCATGTACTCGCCGATGGCCACAGCCTCGATGAGGTGCTGGGTGGCCTCTGCCATCTTGTTTTGGGCGAGCAGGTTGTTCACGGCCTCCATGTTCTGGTCCACCTCTCGGCGGGCGTTGGCTGCCAGGGAGGAGATGGTGCCCACGGTGGGGGGCACGCCGGCGCCGCCTTCAAAGACCTTGGCGGCCTGGGAATCCTTCTTGATGTTGAGCTTGTTGTCGCCATCACGGAAGATGTGGCGGTAGGCGAAGCTGCCGATGAGGGCGTGCTCGAAGCGGCGCTGCATCAGGAAAGAGATGAGCGTGCCCTGGTAGTTCACCTTGGCGAGCTCGGTGGCGGCCACGCTGTCGGCATCGTTCTTCACCTTGGAGCCCTTCTTGGTGGCAATCTCCGCAGTCTGCTCAGCAATGAGGAAGGAATTGGACTTGCCCTGATCCTGCTGGCGGCGGCGGTTGCGGCCGGTGCCCACCTCCTTGGAGGGACGGTTCTCGTTGCGCGTCTGCTTGATGTTGGTATCGCGCACCAGCTTGTCAATTTCCTCGGTAAGCTGCTCGTTCTTGCGCTCGCGGTCGCGGTTGGCGTACTGCACGGAAAGAGCGGATGCAATGGCACTGGCAAGCGTGGCGGCCTGCCCGGCATCCCCGGAGTAGTCGTTGATTTCATACAGCCCGCGGCCAATCTGCAGCAGGGTCTGGCTACCCACCTCTGCATGCTGGCGCGCATTGTTCTGCGTGAGCTTGAGCAGGTCGTTCATGCGCTGGCGGTAGCGCTTGGCCTCCGTGGAGTCGTCCGGGTTCTGCTGCAGGTACTTTTCAAAGCGGGCGCGCACAATGGCGTTGTTGCCCACATCGAACTTGCCGCCGTTGTAGGTGACGGTGTCGGAGGAGGGGTCCAGCAGGGGCATCTCCATGCCGAGCAGGCGCGGGTTCTCCGGCTCCCCGGCATCATTCACGCCGGAGCCGCCGCCACTTCCGCGGCGGGAGGGGCGGTCCTCCTCCTCATCGTCGTACTCCTCGTCGTCGTCGCGGGAATCGCGCGCCTTCTTGTTCTTGGAAGAGCGGACCTTCTTGCCCTTGTTGGCGTTATTGCTGTTCTGCTGGGTACCGGAGAGATCCGGGGAGATGGCATAGCTCCCGGGTTCCATCTGGCCGTACAGGAAGCCGCCCAACGCAGACAGCAGCATCATGGTGTAAAACGTTTTCATCACTTTGTCTCTACGCGGCGCACCACCAGCACGCCTTTGATTTCTTTCTGGTCCGTATCATGCCCGGTGCAGCACTCCACCTCAAAGAGGAAACTGTCACCACGGGTGAGGTTCACCCCCTTGGCCACGCCGCTGCGCACCAGCAGGGGCAGGCGCTCCTGCTTGTTGCCGGGTATGGAGATGGCGATAAGGCGGTCGTTGCCGAGGGTTTCGATGTTCTCCACGCGGCCCTCGATGCTGTACCGGTTGTTGGTGTAGCGTGAGGCGTCCGTGCGGTAGTCTGAAATGCTGAAGTTGCGTGAGGCGTCCGATGCGGTGCGCTTGGAACCGCCGGAGAACGCCAGCATGGCCACGGCGAGCACCGCCACGCCCCCTATGCAAATGGCCAGGGGTGTGCGGGAGGAGCCGCTGCCTTTCTTGTTCTTACGTCTTGCCATATCTGGATGGTAATGGTTGAGGGATTGATGATGGAGTTACTCCCAGCGCTCACGGCGGGCGCCGATGTAGGCCAGGATGATACCCACGACAATGTGGGCAATGAGGATGGCGTGGCAGAGGGAGATGGGGGAGAAGGTGGTCTGCACAATGCCGTTCACGGCCTTGAGCACATCGTTGTCCAGCCCCATCACGCTGCCGCTCCAGGCCCAATAGGCGGAAATGAAGGGCTGGGTGATTTTTTCAATCACGGTGGGCAGCGCCAGCACCGCACCGGAGAGCGGCAGCTGGAAACCCACCAGGTAAATGCTCAGCAGGGAGGCCTGGTCCGGCGTCTTGCAGTTGGCGGAAATGCCCAGGCACACGGTGGTCATGGCCGCGTTTGCCAGCAGCAGGAAGCCCAGGTGGTTCCACGTATCGCCGCGTAGCGGCCAGAAATACTGCACAAAGAGGTACATCCACAAGCTCTGCACCAACACCAGAACCGCCAGGTACACCAGCTTGGAGGAGATGTACGCGGAGGTCTTGGTGCCGGCAAACTTCTCCTTCTCCATGATCTGGCGCTCACCCGCGATTTCGCGGGAGGAGTTGTTGGAGCCCATGAGCCCCAGCAGGATGACCTCGAACATGATGATGCCGGACTGCGCGGAGCCCACCTTGGCGCGGGTTTCCGCAATTCTCTGCTGTTCCTGCACCTCTGCGGCGATATCATTGCTCGCCTGGTCCGTGAGATTGTGCAGCTGCTCCTGCCCCTTGCTGGAAAAGAGGGCCACCAGGATGGGGAAGACGATAATCATGGCCAGCTGCAGGATAAGCTGGGTCTTGTCCCTGGCCAGAATGGTGAAGCGGCGCTTGAGCAGGTTGTAGAACTGGCAGAAGAAAGAGGGCGTTTCCTCTTCCTCCTCCTCGTCGCCTGCGGCGGCGCCACCCTCGGCGGGGGGCTCCTGCCCCATGAGGCGGTACTTCTCCACATGCTCGCTCTCCATGCGGCGGTAGTAGTCCGCGCGGTGTTTGAGCCAGCTGCGGCTCCAGTCCTCCGGCTCGCGCAGGGCAAGCTGCGGGTACACGTCTTCCACCCGCGGCACGCCGAAATAGTGGATCATGGCGGCGGGGGTGCCGTGGTAGGCCAGGTTGCCCTTCACCAGCACCATGATGCTGTCGTACAAATCCATTTGCGCCAGGCTGTGGGTCACGGAGATGACAATGCGGCCCTCCTTGCGGCTCAGGTTGTGCAGCAGCTCCACAATCTCCTGCTCGGAGCGGGGGTCCAGGCCGCTTGTCACCTCGTCGCACAGCAGCACGCGCGGGTGGGACACCAGCTCCATGGCCAGCGAAAGGCGGCGCTTCTGGCCGCCGGAAAGGCGCTTCACCTGGCGGTCCGCTATCTCGGAGAGCCCGGTTTCCTCCAGCACGGAATCGATGAGATCGTTGATTTCGTCCTCGTCACCCTTCACGCGGAGTCGGGCGCAGCACTCAATGCTCTCATCCACCGTCAATTCGTCGTACGCAATACTGAACTGGGGCACGTAGCCTATCTCGTACGGCTTGAAATCGCCCTCCTCCGCCAAATCTCGCCCCTCCCAGAAGAAGGAGCCGGAGGTGGTGGCCATGATGCCCGCTATGCTCTTGAGCAGCGTGGTCTTGCCGCAGCCGGACGGCCCCACGATGGCCATGAAATGGCCCTTGGGTACGCAGAAATTGATATTGTTGAGCAGGAAGAGGGGTTCTTCCTCCCCCTCCACCTCCAGGCAGATGTTACGTGTCTCCAACATGGTAGATTGCAGTCATTTTACCATCCCACCCCCACAGGCCGCAAGCACAATCGCGCGTCGCGTGCGCGGGGGAGGGTTTCTTGTCTCTTTATGAGGGGAACGCGCCGCGCCGGAAAAATCAACAGGCAAAAGGAAGGTGAACCCACCCGCGCCAACGTTTGCGCCACATGGCCCCAAAGATTTTTGGGAACCCATGAATTCGGGTGGTGGGGTGGAGACGCATGGAGAATCTTGGTGCTTCTGCAACCCGCCTGCGCGTTCCGCCACGCCAAGGCTGGCATGCAACGGGAGACGCCATATCCCTAGCCGCCTTTACTGACAAGATTCAAAGAGATAGGGCTTCTTTTTTCCCCCTGCGGAGGAGGTAGAGGGGTGCTTTTCGAGACAAAGCGAGCCCTGAGGTCAGGCAGACGGAAAAGAACGCAAAAAAGTCAAAGTTGTAAGCTGTTGCATTTTCATCCGTTCCGGCAATTCCGAGAAGAAAAAATCGAATTCAAAGTGATTTTTTTCAAAAAAAATTGCAAAATTCGCCATTTGGTCGCTTAATAGGGTATAGAGAAGCGCATGACCTGCATCGCCACAGCTCCTGTTTCACGCCACAGCACCGCCGCAAGCAACTACCGTCTACGCGCCAATGGTGCTTCCGGCTTCTCCACGATACGCCGGGGCTCGCCGGCCGCCGAGGCAAGACGGCCCGGAACTGATAGACACCCTTTAACCTCAACTTCACCCCTCTAAGGGATGACCATGAATCTGAATTGTATGAATAACACCGTGCAAAATGTAGATGGGAACATCTGGTACAACAACCAGATAATTTTCAAGAAAATCTCGAATACATTTGTTTTTAGATATGGCAGTTCTCTTTTTATAATTAGAAAACGAATCAATATATTACATGCTTTTCTACCAGACCTTGCAAGTAAATATCTAATATACGATTACTACGCCGAGCCCTGGACCTGGCATGGCTTTCGTGCCGGTGATCCTCACGGAAACTCTGGCAGATGTATTGGATATTTCAAAACGCATGCGAAAAACAAAAAACTAAAAATATATTTAAAGAGCGCTTCCCGCAAAATTTCAGAAGAACTCGATTTTGAACACTTCTTTGTTTCAAGCCGCCAAGAATTCAACATTGGTCCAACTAGATATCATTTTCAAAATAAAGCAATACATTTAGAAAAGGAGGGCAATACAGATGAGCTGGATTTTTTAATTAGCTCATTCATTCTTTGGCATTGTGCTTATGGCAACAATGTCGGTAATTAAGATTCATTTCAAAGCTATTTTTAATGTTTAGCCAATCTTCCACGGAAGCCTACCATATCATGGTTAGATTCAGACCACTAACAATATGCTCCATTTTTTATAGAACGCAATCACGTTTAAATACAGAATTATATGGATATTATCTTAAACGCAATAGATGATAACATCTGGCTTTCCAACCAGATTATTTTTAAAAAAATTGCAAATATATTTGTCTTTCAGTATGGGAGCTCACTTTATATTCTTGAGAGAGCCAATACCATAAAGCAAACTCTTTCATGTGTAGAGAATTATCTAGTATACGACTACAATAAGGAAGGCGCAGACAAAAGCGTTGGTTATTTCAAGAGATATGCGGCCAGGAAACTAAAAATAGATTTAACAAGCGAAACACGAAGAGTTTTAGAGGAAATCAGCTTTTATCGTTTTCTTTTCAAATTGAATCAGACCTTCACTATTGGATTGACAACATATTATTGTCTAAAGGAAACAATGCGTTTGACAAATGAGGACAAAATAGACGAATTAGATATTTTAGTGGGGTGCTTTAATCTTTGGCATTTCAATCGGCTTTATGAGTTTGTCAATTGAGGACAAAATAGACGAATTGGATATTTTAGTGGGGTGCATTAATCTTTGGCATTTCAATCGGCTTTATGAAAATGGAGATGAGCCAACCGCTGATTGATTATGCCAAGGATAGCGGAGCCACCCTGCATCCGCAGGGTGACGCTTCCGCGCCCCCATGGATGTAACAGCAAGGGGCCGTGCCATACGGAGGGATGCTTCAAACACGCGCCAGCGCATGCCCCGCAGGGCGCGCAAGATGTTGAGCCTTTCCAATGGCGACTCAAAGTTAGCCCAGCGCGGAAGCGCTGGCGGGCAACCACCGTTCTAACGACTCGGCACCGAAAACGGCCGACGGCTGTAAGGCCGGTTAGCCAGCCGCGCAGCGGCTGCCCGCAGGGTGAGGGCGCGTGAGGCGCGCCCGAAGCAACCCCGCTCTGCGGGGTGGATGACGTCTCCCTGGTCAATCCGGATTGCGAACTCGGTTTCATGGAAAGGGAAAAAGTGGATGCCGTGCTCCCCCTGCTGCGGGGCAAGCCGCGCGCCGGCAAGGCATGAAACGAGCCCTGGTCGATGCCCTGTTTTGAGGCGGTTGACAAAATTTTGAGAAATTTCGCTTGCCATTGTGGGGGAAAAGGAGTATAAACGGCCACCCCGTTCCGCAGGGATGCGGGATCAACCTTTACGAAAGCAACAGATATGTCTAAGCACTCCACACTGAAAGCTACCGGTACCGTGGGCGGCAAGCGTTCCGTCCTCAAGCGTTTTGAACGTGTCAAGCTCCTCAAGGAGCGCGGACAATGGAAGGAGGGCCAGAGCCCGATCGGCCTGCCCAAGACCAAGTTCGAATCCTGATTCCCGGTTATCAGGGAACTCCAGATTTTTCAGAGCCTCCCGGTTGTACGACCGCGAGGCTTCTTTCTTACCCTCAAGATACAAGACCCCAGATATGCCGGAAGAAGAAACATACCCCGCCGCGCCGGAAGGCAGCGTGCGACTGAACAAATTCCTTGCCTCCTGCGGCTATGAATCGCGCCGCGCGGCAGACAAGCTCATTGAGGAGGGCCGCGTGGAAGTGAACGGCCAGCGCGTGGAAACGCCGGGTCTGCGCGTGATGCCCACGGATTTTGTGAAGGTAGACGGCCACCATGCCACCCCCAAGGAGGTGGTGACCCTGCTGCTCAACAAGCCGCGCGGCTTTGTGTGCAGCAGAGACGCGCAGGGAGCTGCCGGCACGGTGTTCGACCTGCTGCCCCCCAAGTACCGCTATGTGAACTACGCAGGGCGCCTGGACGGCGACAGCGAGGGCCTGCTGCTGCTCACGAACAACGGCGAGCTGCTGCAGAACATTTCCCACCCGAAGGGCGGCATTGAGAAGGAGTACTGGGTCACGCTGGACCAGGCGTTCGACGGCAGCGTGCTCATTCAGCTGCTCAAGGGGCTGCACCTGCCGGAGGGCCAGGCCAAGGCCAAGTATGTATCCCGCCTTTCCGCGCGGCGCGCCTGCGTGGTGCTGGAACAGGGGCTCAAGCGCCAGGTGCGCCAAATGTTCGCCTGCCTGGGCCTGCGCGTCAAGAAGCTGGTGCGCGTGCGCATCGGCTCCCTCTGGGGAGGCGATTTGGAGCCCGGCCACTGCGCCATGCTCACGGAGGAGCAAATAGCCCAAGCCACCACCAACCCGCCCCGCCGCAAGGGGCTCATGGGCGCTCAACAGGTATTCAAACCCCGCACCGCCCCTGTGAAACAGGATGCCCCCGCCGCAGAGGCGGATGATGACGACTACGTGTTCAACCCAGCGGATTTCGAGACGGAGGAAGAGGCCCTGGGCACCGCCACCAAGTATTCGGAGGGTGAATCCTTTGAGCCGGAGCGTCCGCAGCGCGGTGCGCGTCCCTTCGGCCGCGTGCCCTTTGCCGCACGCCGCAACGGTGAGCGCGCAGAACGCGGAGAACGCAGCTACGGCGAGCGCCGTGAACGCAGCTTTGGCGGCGAGCGCCGCGGAGGATTCGCCAACCGCGGGAACAGGAGCTTCGGCAACCGCCGCTTCAACCGCGACGGCGGTGAGCGCCGTGAACGCAGCTTCGGCGAGCGCAGGGAGAGGCCCTTTGGCGAGCGCAGGGAGAGAAACTTTGGCGAGCGCCGCGAGCGCACGTTCGGAGACCGCGGTGAGCGGCCCTTCGGCGAGCGTCGCGAACGCAGTTTCGGCGAGCGCAAATTCGACCGCAACAACGGCGGCGAACGCCGTGAGAGAAACTTCGGCGAGCGCCGCGGTTTCGGTGAGCGCCGCGAACGCAGCTTCGGCGAACGCAAATTCGGCCGCAACAACTTTGGCGGCAACCGCCGCGGCGGCTCCTTCGGCAACCGCGGGGGCAGGTCCTTCGGCGGCCCGCGCGGCGGGCGCTCCTTCGGCAGCCGCCGCCGTGAAGACTGATTCCTGAAACCATGCTGCGCGCCCTGTTCATCACCGCCCTGCTCTCCTGCGCCCCGCTGCTGCCCGCGCAGCAGGAGGCTACCGCCGCACCCCAGGCCAACCTGAGCTGCGGCGACGAGAAGCTGGAGACCGCCCTGGCCGACTTGAAGAAGGAGGCTCTGGAAAACGGCGGCAGCCCGCGCGCCGCGCGCCAGGTCTACCTGCGCTACGACTACGCCGGGCACCGTGAACAGGCGCTGGCATGGGCGGATCTTTTCGTGAAGATGCTCAAGGACATGGCCGCGCGGGGGAACGCCCAGGCTATGTCCAACCTGGGCCACCTCTACCTGCAGGGGGATCCCGTGGTGCCCGCGGACCGGGAACAGGCCGTCAAGTGGCTCAAGCTCGCCGCAGACAAGGATGTAACCTGGGCATGCACCATGCTCGGCCGCATCTACGCCGCCGAAAAGCAGCCGGAGGAAGCCTACAAGGCTTTCGCCAAGGCGTACGCGCTCTACGAAAAGCGCGCCGCGGAAGGCGATGAACCCTCCATGCTCAAGCAGGCGGACATGCTCTTCAGCGGCATGGGAACCAAGCCGGATACGGAGCGCTCCCTGGCCATCTACAAGCAGTTGGCGGACAAGGGCAACACCCAGGCCCTCGCCCAGCTCTTCCGCCTCTACACCACCAGCAGAACCAAGGACGGCATGCGAACCGGCATGGAATATGCCAGGAAGCTCGCCGACAAGGGTGACACCAAGATGGCCTACCTCGTCTACTGCGAGCTTCTGCGCGGCGTCAACATGGACAAGGACGAGCAGGCCGCCGCCAAGTACCTGCAGGCCGCCGTAGCCGAGCCCCACCCCTACCCGGAGGCCCTCTACCAAAAGGGCTGGGATGCAGAGGAAGCAGGGAACACGGCGGAAGCCATACCCTTTTACGAGCGAGCAGTACTGCTCAACCATGACCGCGCCCCCGTGCGCCTGGGCGTGCTCCTGCGCGACGGCGCGCAGGGTGAGGAAGGCCGTGAGCGCGGTCTGCAAATGCTGCAAGACGCCGCCACCCGCCTGCAATCCCCCTTTGCCGCCCACGAGCTCGCCCTGCACTACGACCGCCAGGGAGACAGCGCGCAGGCGGACAACTGGTACATCAAGGCCAGCGAGTGCGGATACGCCCCCGCCATGGCGCGCCGCGGGCTCCTGCACCTCAACCCCTTCTCTCCCGTGGAGTGGAACCCCACCCTGGCCTACCGCTGGTGGAAACAGGGCGAGCGCGCAGACGACCCCGCCTGCAAGCGCTACCTCAACATCTATCTCTACCTTTTCATTCCCCTGCTGGTGGTGTTTGTGTTCGCCACTCCCATGCTGCTGGTGAAATTTTTCCGCAAACGCGCCAAGCGGTAGGGAGACGCCACATGTGTCCCTACCCTTTGGGGTTGGGGGTGTATTGGGATTTGTTCCTGGGTGTGTCCGGCAGGGGTTCCTTCCAGCGGGCCTGCACATCCGGCGGCAGGGAGGCAAGGCAGGCATCAACCTCTGCGGCAAAGGCGGCATCCGCCTTGGCGCGGCTCAGCACGCTCCACTTGGCGGCCATGGACACAACATCCGGCGCATCGGCGCGTTCCGCCTCCTTGCGGTCCTCATCCGAAACAAACCAGAGCTTGTACGGGTTTTCCGGCGCGGCTTTGCGGGTGCCGCAGCGGATGAATGAGCAGAGGATATCGCGGCTGCGCGTGGCATCGTACGCCCCCCACGCCATATCCAGGGCCATTGCCTCTACCGGGGAGGAAGAAAGGTTTTCCAACTTGGTGAAATCCGGCTTTTGAGATTGGGGCTTGATGCGCGTGTACGCGGCGATGATGGGATCGTATTCCAGCGTGGTGGCGGCCTCCTTGTTGCTTTCCGGCGTGTCTGCCAGCCAGCAGCT
The DNA here is from genome assembly GCA_045641125.1 of Akkermansia sp. Lineage (GTDB taxonomy): Bacteria > Verrucomicrobiota > Verrucomicrobiia > Verrucomicrobiales > Akkermansiaceae > Akkermansia. Next base: position 14,502 of record JAZUGI010000004.1, on the reverse strand, counting down.
GGTGCAGATGAGCATGCGGATGGGCGGCCCGGGCATACCAACCTTCTCCAGCAGCTCGCGCAGGTGCGCGCTGTGCTGCCGGATGAGCTGGGAGCAGAATCCCTCCCGGTATGTGGCATTCTCCGCGTTCAGCGAGGAGAGCGAGAGGATGCGCGCCGCGTTCTCCAGCGTGGGGTTGGCGGCGTAGCTCTCAAGCAGGGCCTGGTCGCTCTCTGCGGTAGACGGGGCGGCCGCAGGCGCGGCGGGAGCCGCCGGAGCAGGCGTCTGGGCGCTCAGGGGAAGCAGCATGGATGCGGCAACGATGGCGAGGTATTGTATCTTCATGATGTTGGAAGTATCCGGTTGAGATTGATTGGCCGGCCCGTGCTGGAAACGCACGCGCTTGTATCATCAGCCATACCCATATGATACCACAAACGGACAGATTGTAGAATTTATTTTCATTTTTTTGCAAATTAACATCCTTTCACTCAAATGACGTATTTTAGGCTTGACAAAAAGGCGATTTTTTTGTGTCTATAAGGACAAGCGGAGCGCCCACGGGGCGCAAGGCACAGCCACTCATCCCACCATGTCCAAGACACTTATTATCGCAGAAAAACCCAGCGTGGCCGCAGATTTGGCGCGCGTGCTCGGCAAGGAGCTGGGCAAGATGAAGAAAGACAACGCCAGCGGAAGCTACAGCAACGACTCCCTGATCATCACCTCTGCGGTGGGTCACCTGGTGGAGCAGAAAAAGCCGCAGACGGCGGAGGGCAAGAGCCTGCCGTGGAAAATGGAGTGCCTGCCGGTGCTGCCGGAATCCATGGAGCTGGAGCCGATTGCGAAATCCGGCGACCGCCTGCGCAGCGTGCTGAAACTGGCACGCGGGCGCGATGTGAAAGAGCTGGTGAACGCATGCGATGCCGGGCGCGAGGGTGAGCTCATCTTCCGCAACATTGTGCGCTACGGCAAAATCTCCAAACCCATCCGCCGCCTCTGGATGCAGAGCATGACGGACGATTCCATCCTGGAGGCCTGGAACGCGCTCAAGACGGACAAGGAGATGCAGAACCTGGCGGATGCCGCCGTGTGCCGCTCTGAATCAGACTGGCTGGTGGGGCTCAACAGCACCCGCGCGCTCACCGTGCTGCAATCCGGCTCCAGCGGCTTCAACATCACCCCCACGGGCCGCGTGCAGACCCCCACGCTCGCCATCCTGGCAGAGCGCCAGAAGCAGGTGCTCGCATTCAAACCGGAGGAGTTCTTCGAGGTGCAGGCCACCTTCAAGGCCAAGAGCGGCAGCTACGAGGGCAAGTGGTTCGACCCGGACTGGAAGAAGGATGAAAAGGCCCCGCAGCGCACGCGCGACCGCATCTGGAGCGCAGAGAAGGCGCGGGAAATCGCGGCACGCTGCCAGGGCAAGGAAGGCACCGTGCTGGAAACGCGCAAGCCCGTGTCCATGCCGGCGCCCATGCTGTTCGATTTGACCTCCCTGCAGCGTGAGGCGAGCAACCGTTTCGGCTTCTCCGCGCGCCGCACGCTGCAGATTGCGCAGGAATGCTATGAAAAGCACAAGGTGCTCACCTACCCGCGCACGGATTCCAAATACCTGCCCAACGACTACCTGAAGGTGGCAACGCGCACGGTGGCACAGCTGGGAGAAAAGCTGCCGGAGTTCGCTCCCTTCGCCGACCAGATTATCAGCGAGCGCCGCATCAGGCCCTCCAAGCGCGTGTTCGACAGCACCAAGGTGAGTGACCACTTCGCCATCATCCCCACCGGCGTGGTCACCGAGCTCACCGGAGACGTGGAGAAAATCTACACCCTGGTGGTGCAGCGCTTCCTGGGCGTGTTCATGCCCAACGCGGAGTTCGAGGACACCGAGCGCACCACCCTGGTGGTCTCACCCAAGGCCAAGGACTACTTCCACACCCACGGCCGCGTGCAGCTCTCCGCCGGCTGGCGCGCCCTCTACGGCGCGGACAAGCGCAAGAAGGACGAGCTCTGCAAGCTTGCCAAGAACGAGACCGTGAAGGCCGACAAAGTGAAGGACGTGACGGACACCACCAAGCCGCCGCCCGCCTACACGGAAGCCACCCTGCTCACCGCCATGGAAACCGCCGGCAAGCTGGTGGAGGACGAGGATTTGGCGGATGCCATGAAGGAGCGCGGCCTGGGCACCCGCGCCACGCGCGCAGCCATCATCGAGGGTCTCATCTCCCAAGAGTATATTGTGCGCGACGGCAAGGAGCTCGTGGCCACCCGCCGCGGCATGGACCTCATCGACCTCCTGGGCAAGATCGGCATGAGCACCCTCTCCAGCCCGGAGCTCACCGGCGACTGGGAGTACCGCCTCAAGCAAATGGAGAACGGCAAGCTCAAGCGCAAGGACTTCATGCGTGACATCCGCGCCTACACCACCGATATCGTGGAATCCGTGCGCAGCTACATGAAGGAGGGCAAGAACCCCGATCTGAAGGTGGCCTGCCCCGCCTGCGGCGCCAAGGGGCTCACCAGCCGCATTGATTCCGTCTCCTGCAAGAACCCGGACTGCAAGTTCCGCCTGCGCCGCCTCCATGCCGGGCTCGGCCTGGACGACGAGCAGCTCGCCACGCTCATCACCAAGCGGGAGCTGCCGGTGATGGAGGGCTTCCGCTCCAAATTCGGCAAGCCCTTCTCCGCCGGGCTGAAGCTGGTGGAACCCAAGACCGCCAAGGGCTCCTGGAAGACGGAATTCTTCTTTGAGGATGCCGACAACGAGGAAACCGAGCCGGCGGACCAGAGCTCTTGCGGCAAGGTGGCCGTGAAGGGCCAGGGCAAGCTTGAGCTCAAGGAGACGGACAAGCTCTGGCTGGTGCCGGATTTCAAGCTCAGCAGCGGCAAGAAGGGCTTTTCCATGTCCAAGACCATCCTCGGCAAGCAAATTTCCCAAGAGCAGGTGAAACAGGTGCTCGGCGAGGGCAAGAGCGAGCTCATCTCCGGGTTCGTCTCCCAGCGCACCCAGCGCAGTTTCGAGGCCTACCTGGTGCTCGACGAGAAGAAGGGCAACGTGGGCTGGGAGTTCCCGCCCCGCGAGGAAAAGCCCAAGGCCTCCCGCCGCTCCGCCGCCAAGAAGAAGGACGACGGCGATGACGCCGCCAAGGAAGCCCCGAAAGCTCCCGCCCAGGCCAAACGCGTGGGCCCCGTCAGCGTCAAGGGCAAGGGCGAGCATGACCTGCTGGAGACGGAGGACGCCTGGATTGTGGACGGGCTCGCCTACGGCAAGTCCCGCAAGCCGCTGGCCGTGAAACGCAAGATGTGCGAGGTGGAAATCACGCTGGAAATGGCCGTGCAACTGCTCTCCAAGGGCAAGACCGGGCTCATCTCCGATTTCGTGAGCCGCAAGAACGGGCGCAAGTTCGAAGCCTACCTGGTGCTGGATACCAACGCCGGGCGCGTGAACTACGAGTTCCCGCCGCGCAAGTGAGCCATGCCAGCCTTCCTCGGCAAGGTTGACCGCTTCACTGCGGGCATTGTGCTGGCGGTGCTGCTGGGGCTGCTTCTGCCGTGCCACGGCGCGGGGGCCACGGTGTTCTCCTGGCTCACCACGGCGGCGGTGGTGCTGCTGTTCTTCCTGTACGGGGTGAAACTCTCGCGAGCCTCCGTGTGGGAAGGCCTGCTGCACTGGCGGCTGCAAACGCTGGTGGTGTTTGCCACCTTCCTGCTGTTCCCTCTGCTGGTGCCGCTGCTGCGGCCGCTCCTGGAGCCCATGATGGGTGCCGCCCTGTTTGCGGGGCTGCTGTATGTGGCCTGCCTGCCCTCCACCGTGCAGAGCAGCATCGCCTTCACCTCCGTGGCCGGGGGCAACGTGCCGGCGGCGGTGTGCTCCGCCTCCGTGTCCAGCCTTCTGGGCGTGTTTCTCACTCCCCTGCTGGCGGGCATCCTCTTCTCCACCACCGCTGCGGTGGACAGCGCCGCCATAGGCCTGGACACCGTGCTGAACATCTGCGGGCAGATTCTGCTGCCCTTCTTTGCCGGGCAGGCCTGCCGGCGTTTCCTGCACCCGTGGGTGGGCGCGCACGCACCGCTCATCAAGCTGAACGACCAGGCCACCATCTGGCTGGTGGTGTACACCGCCTTCTCCAGCGCCACGGCAAACGGCTACTGGCAGCAGCTGGGCATGGCGCACCTGCTGGGGCTGGTGGCCGCCAGCGGCATTCTCCTGGCGCTCGTGCAGGTTATCCTCTACCTTCTCTGCCGCCTGTTCCGCTTCAACCATGCGGACCGCGTGGCCATTGTCTTCTGCGGCTCCAAGAAGAGCCTGGCCGTGGGTGCGCCCATGATGCTCGCGCTCTTCGGGCAGTTCGACAACAACCTGCTGTTGCCGCTCATGATTTTCCACCAGGTGCAGCTCATGGTCTGCGCGCGCCTGGCCGCCATCTGGAAACGCCGCTCCACACCGCAAGAAACCGCTTGAGATTCACCGCCATGCTAGCAGAGCTCACCCACCCGTTCATCCGCTGGTCCCCGCCGCATCTCATTGCACTGGTGCTCACCGTGCTGGCCACCGCCGCCGTGCTGTGGTGGGGCAGCCGCCAGAAGCAGGAGACCCGCTTCCGCATCTGCCGCGCGCTCGCCGTCATCATCGGCGTGCAGTTCGCCAGCGAGTTCTGCTGGCGCGCCTTCTCAGACGCCTATGGCGAGTGGCGCTACAACATGCCCCTGCACTTCTGCTCCTTCATGAGCCTGGTATCCATCATCGCCCTCTGGTGGCGCAAGCACTGGGCATGCTCCCTCGTGTTCTTCGCGGTGCTCACCGCCAGCATCCAGGCGCTCATCACCCCGGCTATGGCAGACGGCTACCCCAGCCTGCCCTTCTTCATCTTCTTCCTCTCGCACGGCCTGCTCATGGTGGTGGCCCTCTCCATCCCCGTGCTCATCGGCTGGCGCGCCCGCGGGTATGATGATCTCATCTCCCTGGGGCTCATGAACCTCTACATCATCCTCATCATTCCCGTGAACATCTGGCTGGGCACCAACTACGGCTACACGCAGGGCGCGCCCGTGCCCGGAACCCTGCTGGATTTCCTGGGCCCCGCCCCCTGGTACTACCTGTGGGTGGAGCTGCCCGTGCTCGCCGTCTTCCGCATCATGATGCTCTTTGTACACGACAAGACGGAGGCGTGATGCCCACAGCTTAAAGCCCCGCTCTTTCGAGCGGGGCTTTGCCATTGCGTGTTATTGGCTAGAAATCAGCCACCAGAATCGTCTCTCTCTCTAACGACGTGGCTGAAGGGGTCCATCCTGCACCCGGTGCGGGGCCTTGGTGCTGGGCTTGAGATAACCTTCCGGGGTGTACCTCTCCGGGCCCTTGACCTTGGGCCTGGGCGGGGGAGGCGGCAGCGGGCGCCGCATATCCCGGTGCCGCGGGGCCGGCAGCGGTTGAATGTACCTGGGCTGCGGCGGTTGAATGTGCCTGGGCTGCGGCATGGGGCGGCGGCTGACAGGCATGTTGCCACCCGGCAGGTACCGGCCGGGGTGCACCACGTTGCGGTTGCCCGGGTTGGTGTCGCCGTGAACAATGACCCTTGCATCCGCTTGCGGGAACGCAAGCGCAACGGCCGCCACGGCAGACAATAAAACGTGAAAAGCTTTCAGGCTCATGGTTGAAAAGGTCTCTCCAACAAAACAGGCGCATCACTGCGCCTGTTTTGTTTAGCTTGTTGAAAATTATTGGAGATATACCTTAATTACGCCTCCTGCAGCACTTTTTGCAGGATGGCCAGGCCCTCGTCCAGCACCTCTCGCGGTATGTTGAGGGCGGGAATGAGGCGCAGGGTATCCGGCCCGGCGGGGCATGCCAGCAGCCCGGCCTCCCGGCACAGGTTGTTCACATAGGCGGCCGGGGTGGTACCCTCCGGCAGGGGGTGGCGGAACTTCTCCTTGTTGAATCCCACGCCGCGCAGCAGGCCCAGCCCGCGCACGCCGGAGACACAGGGGATGCCCCAGCCCTCCACGGTGGCCTTCACGTACTCGCCCAGCTCCTTGGCGCGGTCTGCCAGGTTGCCGCGGAGCAGTTCTCCCACCACGGCGGCGGAGGTGGCGCAGGCCAGCGGGGTGCCGCCAAAGGTGGAGCCGTGGGAGCCGGCGTTCATGATGGATGAGAGCGGCGTGCCCTGCGCATCGATGGCGCGGTCGCTCACCCAGAAGCAGCCCAGGGGGAAGCCGCCGCCAATGCCCTTGGCGCAGGAAACCAAATCCGGCTCCACCTCCGGGCAGACAGCCTTCCAGCCCATGGTGGCGCCGCAGCGGCAGAAGCCGCACTGCACCTCGTCAATCATGAGCAACAGGTCATGCTCCTTGCAAAGGGCGGCCACGCCGCGCAGGAACTCCGGCTGCACCGGGTTCACGCCGCCCTCTCCCTGAATGGCCTCCAGCATAATGCCGCAGGTGATGGGGGAGATGGCCGCGCGCAGGGCCTCCATATCGTTGAAATCCACATATTTGAAACCCACCAGCAGCGGGTCGAACTCCACCTGTATCTTGGCCTGCCCGGTGGCGGCCATGGAGCCGAGCGTGCGCCCGTGGAAGCTCTTGTTGAAGGTTATCACCTCATAGCGCGGCGAGCCGTCCGCCGCAGGGTGGCGGTGACCGAAACGGCGGGCCACCTTGATGATGCCGTCGTTGGATTCCGCGCCGCTGTTGGAAAAGAACACGCGGCCGGGTATGCCGATGATGTCCTCCACAATCATCTTGGCAAGCTTCTCCTGCCCGGGGATGCCGTACAGGTTGGAGCAGTGCATGAGCGTGTGCGCCTGGTCGCAGAGAGCCTTCACCACCGCCGGGTGCGCATGCCCCAGGCAGCAGGTGGCTATCCCCGCGCAAAAATCCACATAGCGCCGCCCTTCCGTGTCAAACAAGTACGACCCCTCACCCCGCGCCATTGCAATCGGCGCGCGCCCATACGTTCCCAATACATGTGGCTCTTCCATAGCGACGCCAATCTACACCCCCCACCCCGTATTGTCAAGATTTACGATAGGCCGGGAGCGATTTGGAATCAGTGCCGCGCGCGGGATGCGGGAGCGGGCAGCTCACTGCGGTTGGCCTTGCTGCAGGCGGCGTTCAGCTCGAAAAGGAGGCCGGAGCCGGATGAAGCAAAGCGCATCACGCTCCGGTAAACCTGCTTGTCGTTGAAATGAAAGCTAATGTAGGGAGCCTCTCCCCCAATATCGTCCGCCCCGTGTTTCACATCATACTTGTTGTACCCCAGCTTCATGATAGCGCGCAATTTCTGCTCCACCCCATAGGCGTTGTCCTTGAGCACAAAGGTGCCGCTGGGGATTCCCGCCTCCCGGCATTCATCATAATAAAGCGGGTGGTAGCAGCTCGTCACGCGCACCCCTGCCTTTTCCGGCAGCAGTTGCAATGTATACTCCACTTTTCCCACGGAAACAGTGGTGGACGAGTCCTCCGGCACGGGCTGCGTGGCGTAGAACAGGAATTGCACCTGCATTTGCTGCTGCTGGCACGCCGGCAGGGAAACGCAAAGACCGGCGGCAAGCACGGCAAGGTGTTGTATCTTCATTTTCATAGCGACTGCGTATTTGTATTGTTTGCAGGAAAGGGCAGACTTCCGCCGGGGAAAAACAACAAGGCGGACCGCACACGGCAATCCGCCTTGATGGAATGAATGTTTGTTGCGGGCTGTCTTTAGCCGATTTCGGCACGGCCCTTGAGGCGGGCGCCCTCATCCATGGAGAGCACGCCGGTGGTGATGTCGCCGTTGACAACCGCATTGTTGTTCAGGTGGCAGCGGTCGCTCTTGACGTTGCCCTTGACGTGGCCGTAGACGTGGACCTCACCCGCGTGGATGTTGCCCTTGATATCGGCCATTTCGCCAATGGTGACCTTGCCCTTGTCCGACTGGATTTCACCGTCGACCTTGCCGTCGATGGTCATATCGTTCTGGAAGCGGATGGAGCCGATGATTTCAATGCCGGAAGCCAGCACGTTTGTGGTATTGTTAGCCATGGGTGTTCTTAAGGTTAAAGAGTGAATGGGAAGATGGATTAGACGGTCATGATTTCCTTTTCCTTGGCCTCCACGATCTCGTCGATCTTCTTGGTGTACTTGTCGGTGAGCTTCTGGACCTTCTCCTCGGCCTGGCGCACGCCGTCCTCCGTGAGAATATTGTCCGCCTTGAGCTTCTTGATACCGTCCATACCGGCCTTGCGGGCGGCGCGCACACGCACGCGGGCATCCTCCTTCAGGCCGTCCACGTACTTGCACATCTCCTTGCGGCGCTCACCGGTGAGCTCCGGGATGGGCAGGCGCACGGAGCGGGCGTCAATCACCGGGGTGATGCCCAGCTTGCTGTCCGCAATGGCCTTCTTGATGTCGTTGAGGGTGCCGGGGTCGAACGGCTGGATGAGGATGGAGCGGGCATCCGGGGTGGAGACCACGGCCAGGCCCTTGAGCTTCATGGTGGAGCCGTAGGAGGCCACGTAAATGTCCATGTTGTCCACAAGGGAGGGGGAAGCCTTGCCGGTGCGCACGCCGGCGCAGTCGGAGTTGAGGCGTTCCACGGCTTCCTCCATGGCAGTCTCTGTTTCGAGCAAGAGTGTTTCTTCGTCCATAATGTCTTGTTGTTGTAAAGAGGTTGATATTTAGCTGATGATGGTGCCTATCTTCTCGCCGAGCAGGGCGCGGGTGATGTTGCCCTCCGTGTGCATGTCGAAGACCATGATGGGCTTCTTGTTGTCCTTGCAGAGCGTGAAGGCGGTCTGGTCCATCACCTTGAGCTCGCGCTGGATGCACTCCTCGTAGGAGATGGTGTCGAACCGCGTGGCGGTGGGGTCCGTCTTCGGGTCGGCGGTGTACACGCCGTCCACGGAGGTGGCTTTCAGCACCACATCCGCGTTGATTTCGCAAGCGCGCAGCGCGGCGGCCGTATCCGTGCTGAAGAAGGGGTTGCCCGTGCCGGCGGCGAACACCACCACATGGCCGCTGCGCAGCAGCTGGCGCGCATTGTTGCGCACATAGGGCTCTGCCACGTTCTTCATCTCAATGGCGCTCTGCACATGGGAAGGCACGCCGGCCTCCTGCACGGCGGAGCAAATGGAAAGCGCATTCATCACCGTGGCGAGCATGCCCACATAGTCCGCAGTGGGGCGGTCCATCCCCCTCACGCTGGCCTTGGCGCCGCGCCAGATGTTGCCGCCGCCCACCACCACGGCAATCTGCAGGTGGCCTTTCTTCTGGGCCTCTGCAATTTCCCGCGCAATGCGGGCCACAATCTCCGGGGAAATGTTGTCGCGGCTGCCGGGTGCGCGGAGAGCCTCCCCGCTCAACTTCAGCAGGATACGCCTGTATGCCGGTTGCATTTCTTCACTCATGGTGGTGTTCCTTTCAGCTCGCCATGGAATATACCACTTTCCCCATGCAATATCCAGCGCAAAAATCGGGCATCACTCAGAATTCCACGCCCACGCCCACACGGGCGTACAAACCGCCGTCCGCCCGGTAGCGCTCCAGCGTGTGCTCTCCATCCTTGGTGCGCACGCGGAAATTGTTGTAGAAGGTGAATCCCAGGTCGCCCAGCACGCTCACCTTGCAGGTGCTCAGCGATTTTCTGTAGGAGGCGCTCAGACCGGCAATCCAGTTGTTCATGCGCAGCATGCGCGTGGCGCGCTGGCGCTTCACGGTCCACACGCTGCGGTTGTGCTGGATGAACGGCCCCACACGGAAACTGCCGCTGCCGCTCACAAACTGGTAGGACAAACGCTCCGCCTGCAGCTGAAGCTCCCAGTTGGGGCGCAGGCGCCACTGGAAATTCACCAGCGGATACACCCACATGTCATTGAAGTCCGGCATCACGGATACCCCCAGCGTGTACTTGAACTTTTCCCCGGCGGCGGAGGAGAAGCCCACATTGCCGCCCCAGTAGAAAATCTCATGGCTGAACGTGTCGAAATCAGACGACACCTGCGGCGTGAAACCCAGGTGGAACTGGGATTTGCTCCCCACCTGGCGAATCAGCGTGGCGCTGGCCCCCACCGTGTACAGGCGCGGCTCATCCAGCACCCTTTTGCCGGAATTGTGCGCCCAGGTCAAACGCCCGGATATCTTGGCATCCAGGTGCCAGCCGTGCCACGCATGCTTGCGCGGGTTGAGCAGCGGCAGCGTGGCAAACACATTCATCATCCGCACATGCGCGCTCTGCCCGTGCACATGCATCGGCCCCAGGTACTCGAAATAGTAGTCGTTCGGTATCAGGCTCGGCCGGGAGCCGTCTGTTTCCGGTTCCATGGGTATCGTCGATGGTGTGGAGAAGAGCGGATCCATCCCCGTGTCATTGAAAAACACCCCGTCCTCGGTTATTACATCGTCCTGTCCATGCGCAACCGCGCACGCCGCAACCGCGGCCAGCATCATTTGAAAGGCTTTGTTCATCCCCCCCATCCTACACTTTTTCACCGCGGATGAAAGGCGGAAATGCGTCCCGCAACACAAAAAAAACAAAAAAATTGTCAATTCGTGCGATTTTTTACTTGTCAAATGCAATCTTTGCGCGTATTATGCCCCCGCACCCCGTTCAACGGGCGGCACTAGTGGCTCGGTAGCTCAGTTGGTAGAGCAGCGGATTGAAAATCCGCGTGTCGGCGGTTCGATCCCGTCCCGAGCCACCATTTTTTTACCCAAAATTTTCGCGGGGCGTAGCTCAGCCTGGTAGAGCGCCAGCTTTGGGAGCTGGATGTCGCAGGTTCGAATCCTGTCGCCCCGACGAAAAACGCTCCTCCCTTTCCCTTATTGGCGCGCGCCTATTCTCATGCCCGCACCGCCGGGATTGAGAGCAAAACATCTGCGGATGCCGCAGGCGTGGAAGCGCAATCACCCCCTGCGGGAGCGGCGGTTGAAGCGGTCGTAGAAGCGGGGTTCCCGCTTGCGGGAATCGCGGTGGGAGCGGGCCTCGCGCAGGGGGCGTTCCTCACGGGCGGCACGGTCGCGCTGCCGGCGTTCGCGGGGGTGGAAATCATCGTTGTTGCGGAAGACGGGGCGCGGTGCGGGGCGCCCCTGGTCTTGGCGGATGTTGACCTCATAGCCGCAGATGGAGGCGGTGGCGAGGCGCTCGATGAGCAGGGGTGCCACCTCCGGCGAAACCTCTATGAGGGAATGCTTGGGGAACATGCGGATATCACCGATGCTGCCCTTGGGGGCGCCGCCCTCATTGTACAGGAGGCCGGCAATGTCCTTGGGGCGGATGCGGAGCATCTTGCCTGCGTTCATGAAGAGGGTAACGCTCTCCTGCAGGCTCCAATCATTGCCCTTCTCCACGGGCAGCTCCTCCTCCGCCACAAAGCCGTGGCGCTTGGGGCGGTCCTCCGGGATGGGCTGAATCTCACGGCTGGCGCGCTCCGCCAACAAGTGGAACATGGCGCACATCAGCTTCTCCCACGGCATATCCAGCTCGCGCAGCTCGTCCGGCAGGTCATGGGCGCGCGTGGCCTTTTCCAGGATGTCGTCCACTAGGGATTCGCGGCGCATTTGCTCCACCTCATCGGCGGTCATGACGCGCTCCCTCTGCATGCGGGTGCCGACGAAACGCTCAATGCGGCCCATGAGGGAGAAATCACGCCTGCCGAAGAAGGTGACGGCCCTGCCCTTGCGGCCGGCACGGGCGGTGCGGCCGATGCGGTGGACGTAGTCCTCCGGCTCACGGGGCAGCTCAAAGTTCACCACCATGTCCACGTCGTCGATATCCAGCCCGCGGGCGGCGATATCCGTGGCCACCAGGACATTGAGGTTGCCCTTGCGGAAAGATTCCATCACGCGCTCGCGGAGCGTCTGGGGCATATCGCCGTGCAGGCGGTCCACGGAATACCCGCGAGACAGCAGGCCGTCCACCACGTCGTCCACCACGCGCTTGGTGTTGGCAAAGACAAGGCCGCGCTTCATGCGGCCCATCTCGATCAGGCGGCTGAGCACCTCCACGCGGGAGGAGAAAAGCACCTCGTAGGCCACCTGTTCACAGGTGGGCACGGTGAGCACGGGGCGCTCCACGGTAATCTCCTGCGGGTCATGGGCAATGCGCTTGATGAGCTCGCGGATGGGGTGCGACATGGTGGCGGAGAAGAAGAGCGTTTGGCGCTCTTCCGGCAGGGCATCCACAATGTGCTCGATATCCTCCTGGAATCCCATGTCGAGCATCTCGTCAGCCTCGTCCAGAACCAGCATGGAAACGGCATCCGTGCGCAGCTCTCCCTGCTCCATGAGATCGATGATGCGGCCGGGGGTGCCTACCACGAACTGCACGCCGCGCTTGAGCGCTGAAAGCTGCGGGCCGAAGGAGGTGCCGCCGTAGATGGGCACGGCGGAAACGCCGTCCAGGTACATGGCCAGCTTGTCCACCTCACGGCAGATTTGCACGGCCAGCTCGCGCGTGGGGGCCAGGCAGAGCACCTGCACGGCGCGTTCGGCGGGGTCGATGCTCTCCAGCGCGGGAATGGCGAAGGCGAGGGTCTTGCCGCTGCCGGTGTGGGAGAGCCCCACAATATCCGCGCCATCCAACGCGGGTGGAATGGCCTTTTCCTGAATGGGAGACGGAGTCTCGAAGCCCAGCATATCGATGGCTTCAAGGATTTCCGGGGATATGCCGAGTTCTGCGAAATTCATAACGGCGGCAAGGATGCACTATGCAGCGCGGGTTGTAAAGGATAATCGCGGCTGGAAACGCAATCAACACGTAGTTTTCCCCTGGCCTTTCGGGCGCGTTCCTACGTCATGCCCCTGCTGCGGGGCAAGGCATGAGACAAACCCATGCCTGGAGCGCACGCCCTGTGCCTACCGCGTTTGATGCCAAGCCCCGGTGCGCGCCGCAAGACTAGCCCTGCTGCCTGGCGCGCTCAATGGAACTGTCGATAATCTCCCAGGCCTTGTCGACATCGAAAAAGCCGTTCACCTCCGTTTCCTTGTTCTGGAGGGTCTTGTAGGTCTGGAAAAAGTTCTCGATTTCCTGGAGATAATGGGGCGGCAGGTCATCCAGGGTGTGCACGTGGTCGTAGCGGGGATCCCCCACGTTCACAGCCAGGATTTTCACGTCCGGGTCACCGCAGTCTATCATGTCCATGCCGCCAATCACGCGGCATTCCACATAGCACCCGGGGAACGTGGGCGCCGAGGTGAAGACCAGGATGTCCAGCGGGTCGCCGTCCAGGTACAGCGTGTCCTCCACAAAGCCGTATTCGGCAGGGTAGTAGACGGAGGAATAGAGGACGCGATCCAGGCGGATGCGGCCGGTTTTGGCATCCACCTCGTACTTGTTGCGACTCCCCATGGGAATCTCGATGCGTGCTTCGACGGTTCTCATAGTCGGGGCATGGTATCACAGCCCCAACGTGGAGTCAAGGCGGGGCGAGACATCGGAAAAGATTGGTTCATGATGTGACGCACCGCCCGTGACGCACCGCCGCTGAAAATCCTTTACAAAAAAAGGAGCAGCGTTACACTGTACCTGTCTTCTCCCCATGTCTCGTTTCATCTCACCTGATGCCCCCTTTTCTGAGCGATGGGAGCAAGAGCTTTCCGTCATGGAAAACTGCCGCAGCTATTTTGCTGATTGGCGGGAGCGCCGCCGCGAGCTGACACTCACGCAGCATGAGCTGGCTGAGCGCATCCGCACGGCGTTTGACGGGGTGAGCTGCGGGGACAGTCTGGGCTACATGAGCGGCTTTGCCGAGGATGACTACTGTGAGAAGGATATCATCAACGCCTTCATGCAGCGGGAGCAGCGGATGCATTGGCCCGCCATCACGCCCGATTGGCTCTTCGGCTTGAACGAGTGTCTCCACTACGTCACCCCGGAGGGCTTTCGCTTCCTGCTGCCCGCCTACATGTTGGCGGATTTGCAGTACAGCTACCCCGACTGGGTCGGGTTGGATTTCCATTTCTTTTCTGCATTCAATGTCGAAGGGAAGTTTTCCCTCTTCACCCCCGCTCAACGCGACTGCGTGACGGACTATGTGAACGAAAAACGCCTGGAAGAACTGAGGGAGGAAATCAGGGATGATCGGAGCCTCGGCACATGGAAACACCTCCTCCCATGGGAAAAGGCCGCCCTGCCGCCCGATGCCGACGAGAAACGCGCCGCTGAGGAGATTCTGTGCGCCTACATGGACAAACACGGAATTGAATTGTAAGAGAGGGAGGTATACGCACCTCCCTTTGGGCAACCAGCCTGACGGACGGTACTCACTCCCACCAGGCAAAAAGCGTGAAGCCTCACGGTTATGCAACCGTGAGGCTTCACGCTTAACAGCCTTTTTGTGACTGTGATTTTTTACAACTCCGACACGTTGTGTGTAAACGGTTTGTGAAAATTGACATCATTTTCTGAAAATAGCCCCGAAATTCGCCTCGACTCATAATGGGTTGCAGGAAGTATCAGAAAGTGCTTGTTTTCAGTGTTTTATAAAGCACGTTAACATTACGTACCCACACTCTCATTGCTGAAATTTATGACGTGATCTAGGGATAAACGTG
>JAZUGI010000003.1:0-1527 GCA_045641125.1 Akkermansia sp. | reverse complement strand
TGTCGTGGAAGAATGCGCGTGGCGGATAGTGGTAGCCGCAGCGGTGCACATGCTCGCACCGGCCGCACTGCGCATCCACATACTGGCCCGTGGCGTTATCCACATAGCGTGTGAAGCACTTCTTGCGCCCGCACTGCGGACAGGTGTAGCGGTTGCCCCCGCCTGCGCGATACGCCTCAAGAGAAAAACGATGATCATTCATGACTCAATAAAATAAGAAAAAACGTGAAGCCGTCCGGCACCCTTTCCACGCGGTCCACCATCGCCGCCATTACCACTGCGTTTTATATATACGCAGTGGAATAATGGCGGCGATAGAGTGACTATTCCGCCCGACCGTCCAGAAAGCTCATTTCCTGCTGGTTGTCATCGCACTCTTCGCCACGGAGCATGAGGTAGCAGCTGGTGGAGCCCGGGGCCTTGGTGGCGACGAGAAACGAGCCCCTCATCTTCTCCAGGAACCTGCGTGCGGCCGACTGCCGGTAGAGGCCCGCCTCGGCCATCAGGCGCACCAGCTCGGCCTGCAGCATGCGTCCGCCATGCTGCCGGATGGTGTCGGCGATGAACGCCCGCACGGGAGCGTCGCGCTGCTCGGTGCGTTCGTGCCGCCGCTGCTCGCG
Organism: Akkermansia sp.; assembly: GCA_045641125.1. Taxonomy (GTDB): domain Bacteria; phylum Verrucomicrobiota; class Verrucomicrobiia; order Verrucomicrobiales; family Akkermansiaceae; genus Akkermansia. The sequence goes on along the minus strand of JAZUGI010000003.1, from coordinate 907 downwards.
GGCAGCCAGCGTCTCCGCCTCCAGCCGTGCCACCACGTCCGCGGCGCACACCGGGTGGCCCTGCCCGTCGAAGCCGAACGAGAAGTCCGTGATGGGCGCGTGGCGGAAGTCCACGCACTTCACCGTCACGATGTTCGTCTTCAGGTCCTTCTCGCACTCGAAGACGTTTGCGCTCTTCTGCGACAGGATGGTGCCCAGGTGTCCGCGCATGTTATGGTCGTCGGCCGACTTGTTGGTGTGCAGCACGCTCACCAGGCAGCAGTCGTACTGGTCGGCCATGTCGAGCAGCGAGCGCACCACCTGCTGGCTCTCCTCCACGTCGTTGAAGTCGCTCACCATATCCACTATGCCGTCCACGAACGCTATGTCCGGCCTCAGCTCGCCCAGCAGCACGGGCAGCGCCTCGCGGCACTCGGTGGTGGTGAGCCTGCGGAGGTTCATCATCACCAGCTCCGGCACGTCGGCCCCCTCGGGCAGCCCCGCCACGCGCAGGGCCTTGCGTCCCAGCAGCTGCGTGTCCGCCTCCTTCATCTCCGTGTCCACGTACAGTATGCGCAGCCCCGGGCGTGTGCGCTCCATCGAGCTCCACCGCCCGCCCAGCAGAGCACCCATGCACAGGCTGATGAGCACGCTCTTGCCCGACTTCTGCTTCGCCTTGATGGCCACGAGGTCCTTACGTGCGAAGGCCCCCACGCCGCCGACGGTCAGCAGGTAGTCGTCGGCCGCATACTCCGTGGTCATGCTCACCGCATGCGGAGCCAGTCGCTCCCACGCCTGCAGCCTCTGCCGTTCCGCCTCGGTGGGCAGGGTCATCGCCTGCCTCACCAGCTCGTCAGCCACACTCCAGTCGGCCACGCCAGCGGCGCAGCTCTCCGTCACCATCGCGTCCGCCACAGCAGGACGCATC
>JAZUGI010000002.1:0-5467 GCA_045641125.1 Akkermansia sp. | reverse complement strand
CGCCGCCGTTCTCCACCCAGGCCGGGGCTCCGGCAAGAGCACGCTCGTGCACGAGTGCCTGCTGCCCGCCTTCAAGGCCGGCAAGGTGGCGGGCGCGCAGGGCGTGGCGCGCGCCGTGGTGGTGGACCAGTCTCCGCTGGGCAGCTCCCCGCGCAGCACGCCCGCCACGGCGGTGGGCCTGCTGGATGTGCTGCGCCCGCTGTACGCCTCCCTGCCGCTTTCCCGCCAGCGCGGCTACAAGCCCGCCCGCTTCTCCCTGAACGTGCGCGGCGGCCGCTGCGAGCGCTGTGCCGGCACCGGCATGCTCCAGGTGGACATGAATTTCCTGGCAGACCTCTATACCGAGTGCGATGCCTGCCGCGGCGCACGCTACAACCGCGAGACGCTGGAGGTCACCTGGCGCGGCAAGTCCATTGCCCGGGCACTGGCGCAAACCGTGGACGAGGCGCTGGAATTCTTTGCCGCCATCCCGAATGCGGCCGCCCTGCTGCGCGCGCTGCACGACCTGGGGCTGGGCTACCTGCCGCTGGATCGCTCCGTCACCACGCTTTCCGGGGGAGAGGCGCAGCGCATCAAGCTGGCCGCGCACCTGGCCAAGGCCAACCCCAAGCGCGGCACCAAGCCCGGGGAGCACCTGCTGTTCATTTTGGACGAACCCAGCACGGGGCTCCATTTCGCGGAGCTGGATCTGCTCATGCGCGCGGTCTTCCGTCTCCGCGCCGCCGGGCACACCATCCTCTGCATTGAGCACAACCGGGATATCCTCTCCCGTGCAGACTACCTGGTGGAGCTGGGCCCCGGCGCAGGGGCCAACGGTGGCACCATCACCTACGCCGGGGTACCCGATCGGGAATAGGGCCGTCCCTTATTCAACCCGGAACGGGCCCGGCAGGGAAGCGGCGGCACCCCTGCAATCCCTCCCCATTGTTTCTCATCTATCCTGCAAAGTTTCTCACCCCCGGCGGCGCGTTGCATCATACACCAGCGCCTCATACTCGCACATGGCGGGCGCGGGGGGCTCCGCCATTCCTTTGACTCCGCGTGGGCGCGCGCGCGACATGGTGGCGTGAAGAGTATTGACGCGCGGGGCGCGGGATGGTAATTTCTGGGCATGTCTAGCGAGAACTTGAAAGAGGAGATCATGCGGCTCAAGAAGGAGCGGCATGCGGTGATATTGGCGCACAGCTATCAGAGGCCGGAGATACAGGATATAGCGGACTTTGTGGGAGATTCCCTGGCGCTGGCTCGCCAGGCGCAGGCGGCGGAGTGTGATGTGATTGTGTTCTGTGGCGTGCATTTCATGGCGGAGACGGCGTGTATCCTGAACCCGGCGCGCACGGTTCTGCTGCCGGATATGGCGGCGGCGTGCTCGCTGGAGCAATCCTGCCCGGCGGAGGAGCTGGAGAAATTCCTGCAGGAGAACAAGGAAAAGAACTACTACGTGGTGGCTTACGTCAACTGCTCCATCGGCGTGAAAGCCCTGGCGGATGTCATTGTCACCAGCGGCAACTCCCAGCGCATCATTGAGACCGCGCCCGCCGACAGGCCCATCCTCTTTGTGCCGGACAAGAACCTGGGGGCCTGGACGGCCGCCCGCTGCGGGCGTGAGATGACGCTCTGGGACGGCGCCTGCCATGTGCACCGCCGCTTCACGGCAGAGCAGGTTCTGCAGGCCAAGGCAGAGCACCCGCAGGCAAAGGTGGTATGCCACCCGGAATGCGGGGAAGAGGTGCGCGCGCTCGCGGACCACGTTTGCTCCACGGAAAAGATGATCGGCTACTGCCGGGAGAGCGAATGCGGCAGCTTCATCATTGTCACGGAAACCGGTATCCTGCACCGCCTGCGCGGTTTGGTTCCCGGCAAGGAGTTCATCCCCGTGGCGGGAGGCGCGGCCGCCTGCACGGAGTGCGAGTACATGAAGCTCAACACGCTGGAGAAGCTGCGCGACTGCCTGCGAGACCTGGCCCCCGTGGTGAAGATAGACGAGGACCTTCGCTTGCGCGCAGAGAAGCCCCTGCTGCGCATGCTGGAGCTTTCCAAGTGATTTTTCCGGAATCTGCATGAACCTGGCGCCGCATATCCTCGCCCACGGCAACTGGATATCCATGGAGGAATTCATGGATATTGCCCTGTACGATGCGGAAGGCGGCTACTACAGCAGCAACATCAGCGATATCGGCTTCCGCGGCGATTTCTCCACCGCCGCCACCATGAGCGAGCTTCCCGCACGCCGCCTGGTGGCCCAGTGGAAACAGGCCTGCGCGGCTTGCGGCAGGTTCCTGCCCGTCATCGAGATAGGCGGCGGCAGCGGTGACATGGCGGCGGCCTTCCTCAGGAACATAGGTTTCTTCAACCGCCTGCGGATACGCTACCACATGGTGGACCGCTCCCGCACCCTGCGGGATTTCCAAAAGCTCGCGGGCGGCAACTCCGTGCGCGTGCACGCGGATATCCAGGAGGCGCTCAAGCAGACGCGCGGGTACGCCTTCATCTTCTCCAATGAGCTGCCGGATGCCTTCCCCGCGCGCCAGTTCGTGTTCCAGGGCGGGGAGTGGCTGGAGCTGGGACTGGCCGTGGCGGACCGCACCATCTTCCGCCAGGCCAGTCCGCGCCCGCTGCCGGAATCAAGCGCATTCCATCGCTGGGCGCAGGAGGGGCAAATCATCGAGGTGCACGAGAGCTACCACAAGTGGTACGCGCAGTGGCAGCCGCTCTGGAAAGGCGGCACCCTCGTCACCATCGACTACGGTGAGCTCAACGAAACCCTGTACCACCGCCGCCCCGCCGGCACCCTCCGCGGCTACAAGGCGCACACCCTGCTTTCTGCGGATGAGCTGCCCGCGCTCGCCGGGCATTGCGATATCACGGCGGACGTGAATTTCACCGACCTTATCAACCTGGCGAACCGCTGCGTGGGAGACGCCGTGCAGTACATGAGCCAGGCGGAATACCTCTCCCCGCTGGCGGACCCCGCCAACCCCGCAGACCGCCACCTCATCTCCACCCCCGGCGCGGGCGACCACTTCAACGTCCTCATCCAACACAGATTCCCCCAATCATGAACACAACAAACATCATCGCCTACGCATTGGCGGCGGCTCCTGCCCTGGTGCAGGCCGCGGAATTCAACGACTACGAAACCCTTTTGAAAGAAAGCATCTCCATCCGCGCGGAGTTGGCGGATGCGTTTGAGGGTATCACCGACCAGGCAAGCGCCAAGGCAGCCACCCCGCATGTGAAGGAGCTCATGGAGCAATACACGGAGGTTGCCGCCAAAATACGCGCCGTTCCCCAACCGGACGAAGCCGCCAAAATGGCCTTGGAACGCAGCTTGCGGGATGAATTCGCCCCCGTGCGCAGCAAGATGACCGCCCATCTCCTCCGCCTGTACAAGCAAGGTTTCTACGGGGTGGAGGAGCTGCAGCTGGCCCTTTCCCCGCTGGTCGATTTCCAGCCCGCCCCCTCGGGGCTCAGAACAAAAAAGCGCGCCTGAACAGGCGCGCTTTTGATATCCGTGTAAGATTGCGGCAAGGCCTCAGCCCTCGGTGGCTTGGGGGGTGCTGTCACCCACCATGGGGGCCAGGGCTTCCTTGAGTGCCGTGGAGCCGTAGTAGTCGTTGTCCGCCAGCATGGTGATGATGAGCGGCAGGCTTTCCGCGGCAGGTTCATCCTGCAGCATCTGCAGGGCCTCCTGCAGCAGCGTGTCGTCCATCACCTCGCCAAACTTCTGGCTTGCCTCCGCCAGCTGCACGTAGCGCTCGGCAATCTCCTTCACCTTGGGCGCGGCGGCCTCTGCACCGGCCTTGTCCTGCACCATGCAGATGGCATCCCGCAGTTCGCGCAGGCAGGCAACCTGCTGGCGCACGTTGTCAAGCACGGCCTTGCGGACGTCTTCCGCCACCTTGGGTGCGGGAGACGGGGTGTTCGTATCGGCGGGGCTTTCGGCATCCTGCGCCAGGCACAGGGGGGCAGCCAGGGCGGCGGCCGCGCAGAGAAGAAGGGTAAGGCTCTTCATGGGTTAGGCGGGGGTGCGGGTTCAGTTCTTCTTGCAGAACTCCTCCAGGCGGTCCAGACCCTCCTTGAGCACGTCCAGGGAGGTGCAGTAGGAGATGCGGATGGCGTTGTCGTTGCCGAAGGCGATGCCGGGCACGGCGGCCACCTTGTAGCGCTCCAGCAGCTTCTCGCAGAGCTCTTGTGAGCCCATGCCCAGCTCGGTGGTGTCGATGAAGAAGTAGAAGGCGCCCTTGGGCTCCACCACCTTGATCTTGGGCATCTGGCTCAGGCGGTCGAACACGTACTGGCGGCGGAAGTCGTACTCCTCGCGCAGGTCCGCGATGAAGGTCTGGTCGCCCTGGAGGGCCTCGATAGCACCATACTGGCAGAACGTGGTGGCGTTGGAGGCCGTGTGGTCCTGGCTGAGCTTGATAGCCTTGGCAATCTCCGCCGGGGCGGCGGTGTAGCCGAGACGCCAGCCGGTCATGGCGTAGGACTTGGAGAAGCCGTTGACGGTGATGGTGAGGTCGTAGAGCTCCGGGCTGAGGGAGGCGATGGAGACGTGCTTGATGCCGCCGTAGATGAGGTGCTCGTAGATTTCATCCGCCAGGATGAGGATATCCTCCTCCACGGCAATCTCGCCGAGGGCGCGCAGCTCCTCCTCGGAGTACACGGTGCCGGTGGGGTTGTGGGGCGTGTTGAGGATGATGAGCTTGGTGCGCGGGGTCATGGCGTTCTCGAACTGCTCCGGCGTGATCTTCCAGGCGTTCTCCGCGCTGGTCTCCACCAGAACGGGCGTGCCGCCGCAAAGCTGCACCATGGAGGGGTAGCTCACCCAGTACGGGGAGGGGATGATCACCTCGTCCCCGGGGTTGATGACGGCGCGCAGCGCCGCGTACACCGCGGGCTTGGCTCCGGAGGTCACGCAAATCTGGTCGATGCCGTACTCCAGGTTGTTGTCGTGCTTGAGCTTGGCGGCAATAGCCTCGCGCAGGGCGGGCAGGCCCACGGAGGGGGTGTACTTGGTGGCACCCTCGTTCAGGGCCTTGATAGCGGCCTGCTTGATGTTTTCCGGGGTGTCCTTGTCGGGCTCGCCGCCGGCGAGTCCGAAAACCTGCTCGCCCTTGGCCTTCATTTCCTTGGCCTTGTTGGTGACAGCCAGGGTGAGGGAGGGGGTGAGGGCGGAAGCTGTGTCAGAGATAAAATCCATGGAAGGAAAGCGGTTTGATGTTGATAAGTATATACTACGCGCGGCGCGCGTACAACGCGCCGCGCGTAGTATAGCCCCGCCGGGCTGGTTTTGCAAGCCAATTTCCAGAAAATTGCGCGGCTACGTGTTGAGTCATCATTCAGGACGCCGAGAGAGGGTCGAGAAAGAAGGATTAGGAGTTGGATGCTTCAAAAAGTCAGGACGCCGAGTAATATCAAGACATGCAAAAAGGGTCACAACTGGAAATGCTGGGATATTGGCGCA
>JAZUGI010000001.1:0-19522 GCA_045641125.1 Akkermansia sp. | reverse complement strand
GCGCATGGCATGGCGGTAGGCCTTCGCCGCGTACGGCGTGTGGGAGAGAAGGACTTTCACCATGCGCGCTGTGAGCGGGATGCCGGGCGCTTCCGCAGAGGTTTTGGGGAAGAACCCTGCATTTTTGAGATACTCGTTCGGCGTGTCCTTGATGGGGATGTGCACGTTGACATCCATCTTCATGAGCTCCTCCGTGAGTTCGCAGAGGTAGCGGGTGATACCGCTGAAGCGGCTGTACCAAAACGTACAGGGATGCATGAATACTTCCATGGCTGGGATGTATTAGTCTTTGATTTTTCGATAGGCCGCCAACAGGGCGGCAAAGATGGGCATGGGCAGGCAGCGCAGCATGCTGAACAGGCCTTTGTAGCCCAGCTTGCGGGCTATGCGTATGCGGTTGAGTGTTCCCTTGCGCCAGTAGGTGCGCAGAAGGCGGCGCTCCTCTAATGCATGCTCCAGCCGTTGCAGAAAGGGCTCTGCCTGTTCCTGTTCATCTGCAGTTAGGTGAGCGGCTGCGTATGTTCGGAGCTGTCGGTATGTAGCCTCAAGGGGAGGGGTGGTGAGCTCCATGTAGCGGTCGTTGAAATGCTCCAGGCGCATGATGGCCTTGTAGCCGCGCGTGTTGTCATCCCCGCCACGGCACATGTTGCCGCTGCCCATGCGCATGAATACAGCCGGCGCGTTGTCGATAAACAACCCGGAACCCAGCACGCAGCAGCGGAAGTAGCAGGTGTAGTCGTCGCAGTAGTATGCCTGCTTGTCTAAGGGGCCGAATATGCGGAAGGAATCCATGCGCCAGGCCTTGAAGGAATATTCGCGGGAGCAGAAGGTGGGGTGCTCGAATCCGGCGCGGCGGATATCCAGCTCCCTTACAGTGGCGTGCTCCCCGCAGGGGCGGTTGCTCTCCTCTAGCACGGTGGCCTCTTCCACGTCCGTGAACTTTCGCAGCCCCGTGGTTACAAAGGATGCCTCCGGGTGCTCCGCTATGGCGCGGCCGATGATGCTGCAGCGGTCCACGGAGGACAGGTCGTCGTCGTCCGCGCGCACAATCCAGTCGCTTTCCACAAACTGGATGGCGTGGTTGGTGTTGCCGGCCAGGTGCTGGTTGGTGGGCGGCTGGGTGACCACCACACGGCGGCCGCCCTTGTAGGCGGCCACGCACTCCTGAATGATTTCAAAGGTGCGGTCCGTGGAGCAGTCGTCTGAAAAGATATACTCCAGCTCCCCCTCATAGTCCTGCGCAAACGCGCTTTCTATGGCAGCGCGAATGTATTTCTCCCGGTTGTGGGAGAGCAGGACGTATGAGAGCTTGGGGAGCCGGGGCATGTGTTGTTACTTGTTGTTCACACGGGAGAACTGCTTGAGGCGCAGCCCGTTGAGGTGGATGAAGCCGGAGGCGTCGTCCTGGTTGTAGTCCTCGTCCGTGTAGTCGCCCTCCATGGTGGCAATGGCGTAGCTGTAGAGGGAATTGGGGCTCTTGCGGCCGGCGTACATCACGTTGCCCTTGTAGAGCTTGAGGCGCACCTCACCGTTCACGGTCTCCTGGGTCTTGGAGACAAGGGCCTGGATGGCCTCGCGCTCCGGGGCGAACCAGAAGCCGTTGTACACCATGGCGGCGTAGTCCGGGATAAGGGAATCGCGCACCTTCTGGGCCTCGCGGTCCATGGTGATGGTTTCGATATCACGGTGGGCGGCCAGCAGGATGGTGCCGCCGGGCGTCTCATAGATGCCGCGGCTCTTCATGCCCACAAAGCGGTTCTCCACAATATCCACGCGGCCAATGCCGTGCAGCCCGCCCAGGTGGTTGAGCACAAGCATCACCCCCAGCGGGTCCAGCAGCGTGTAGCCGTCGCGCTCGCCCTTGGCGGTGGTGCCCACCTGGGCCATGATCTCCGCCAGCCCCTCCGTCTGCAGGCCGATGATGTTGCCCTTCTCGAACAGGCACTGCAGGTACTGCGGCTTGTCCGGGGCATCCTCCGGTGCGTTGGAGAGCAGGTACATCTTGCGGTCCTCCTCCTTGGTGGCATCGTACCACGTGTCCTCAAGAATGCCCGCCTCGTAGGAGATGTGCAGCAGGTTGCGGTCCATGGAGTACGGCTTCTTCACGCTCTGGCGAATGGGAATGCCGTGGCTCTCCGCGTACTGGATAAGCTCTGTGCGGCCGGGGAACTGGTCGCGCCACTCCTTCATGCGCCACGGGGCAATCACCTGCAGCTGCGGGGCAAGGGCGTTGATGGAAAGCTCGAAGCGCACCTGGTCGTTGCCCTTGCCGGTGGCACCGTGGGCAATGGCATCCGCGCCCTCCGCCAGGGCCACGTCAACCATGGCCTTGGAGATGCAGGGGCGGGCAATGGAGGTGCCCAACAGGTAGCGGCCCTCGTACAAGGCGTTCGCCTGGAACATGGGGTAGATGTAGTTCTCTGCAAAATCAGCCTTCAAATCGCCGATGATGCACTTGGAGGCTCCGGTCTTGAGAGCCTTCTCCTCCAGACCGTCGAGCTCTTCCGCTTGGCCTACATCCGCGCAGTAGGCGATAATCTCTGCGTTGTACTTCTCCTTGAGCCACACCAGCAACACAGATGTGTCAAGGCCTCCCGAATATGCCAATACTATTTTCATTTTCTTTAACCGGCGCAGCTTGCGCGCACGTGGGAATTATATATGAACGGCTCTGCTTGTCAAAGCAAAAGAGCGTCGTAACGCGCTGTTCCGCGTTGCATATTTTATCCCCGCATTATCATTCCCCGCATTCCCGCAAACGGAGTACGCATGATTGGTGCGGGCGGTTCCAATGGATGGGCACGCCGGTGTGCAGAAGGGTGTCCCCGCCGGTGCATTGCCCCTGCAGCGGGCAGCGGGGGCCTTCCTTGCCGGGCAGCAGCTCCTCCACGGTGTAGCGCGCGGCGGGGTTCAGCCCCACCGGGCGAATGCGCGTGTGCTGGTCCGTGTACGGCCGCTCCGTGGTGTAGCAGAGCAGCAGGGCCTCCGTGCCGCGGCGGTAGAGCAGCGCGCAGTCGGGTCCCTCGTAGGGGGAGACCAGGCGGTAGGGCTCGCCGAGCTGCACAATGGGGCGCAGCTCCTTGGCCAGCGCAATGCGGGCACGTATTTCCTCCATGTCCGCCTCTGCAATGGCGCGCGGGTCCAGCTCCAGACCCAGGCGGCCCATGAGAGCCACATCGAAGCGGAATTTGAGTGATGTTTCCCGCCCGGTGTACAGGTTGGGGCTGGCGGTCACATGGCAGCCGATGGCGTTGGCCGGCAGGAAGTGCAGGGCGCTCCACTGCATGAACAGGCGGTCGTGCGGGTCCGTGTTGTCTGAAAGCCAAAACTCCTCATGGAAGGCCGCGGCGCCCAAATCCAGCCGCCCGCCGCCGGCGGAGCAGCATTGGAACGTCACGCCGGGGTGCTGCTCCCGCAGCTGCCGCATGCCGCCGTAGTAGCGGCGGATGTAGTCGAAGAACAGGTTGCCCTGCATGTCTGCGGGCAGGTGGGTGGAGCCGGTATCGCTCAACTTGCGGTTGCAATCCCACTTCACATAGGAAATGCCGGGTGCGGAATCCAGCACGGCGGATACCATGGCGGCGGGGGAAACGGCGGGGTTGGCAAGGTCCAGCACCAGCTGGTGGCGCTCCTCTCTCGGGTGGATGCCGGGCAGTTGCACGGCGAGCGCGGGATTTTCGGCGTGCAGGTTGCTCTGCGGGCTCACCATTTCCGGTTCCATCCAGATGCCGAAATCAATGCCGCATTCCTGTGCACATGCCGTGAGCGCGGGCAGCCCGTGCGGCAGCTTTTCCGCATCCGGCTCCCAGTCGCCCAGGGAGCTCGTGTCGTCCTTGCGCTTGCCGAACCAGCCGTCGTCCAGCACAAAAAGCTCCACGCCCAGCTCCGCGCTGCGCTGCATCATGGCTTGCAGGGTGGTTTCGTCCACGTCGAAATGCACGCCCTCCCAGCTGTTGAGCAGGATGCGGCGCGTCTCCTCCCCGCGGGGGATGACGTGTTTGCGCAAATGCCTGTGCAGGCGGCGGGAGGCATCCCCCTTGCCGTGCGCGCTGAATACCAGCACCGCCGTGGGCAGGGTGATTTCATCCCCCGCCTCCAGCACATGCGGCGCGTGGGAGAAATCGTGCCCCATCCCCGTAAACAGGTGGCCATAGGTGCTGTGCTTGAAAGATAGGGTGTAGTTGCCGCTCCACGCCAGCGCACCCAGGATGCAGCTGCCGCATTCCTCCTGCGCGGGCGAATCCAGTGCCAGCACAAACCCGGGCGTGCCCTCCTGCGCGCACTTGATACCCGTGGTGCTGCCTGCAGACAGCGTGTTGCCCGGCAGCAGCTCCTGCTCCCTCATGTAGTTCTCTCCGGCCCATCCGCCGCGGAATGTGGTGATGTGGTACTCGCGTGCCCGCATGGGCAGGGCCGCAGAAAGCGCGCGCAGGATTTCCACGCGCCCCTCTGTCCCGTTGCTCAGCGTGGCATCCTGCGTGAGCACGCCGTTTTCCCACAGCCGCAGCGTGAGGGTGAGCACAAGCGCGGGATGGCGCGGGTCCGCCAGGCGCGCGGTGAGCGTGTTGGCATCCTGGAGCACCTCCACGGCACGCAAATCCCAGCCGAGCGTACCGTCCGGCAGGCGCAGGTGGTAGGCGAACTCACCGCTGAAGTTGCCCCATTGCGCGCGGGAGTCGAAATCCGTGGATGCAAGCGGCCACTCGCATGCAGGCGCGGTGAAGGCATCGTCCGGCACCGCCAGCGGCGCGCCCAGGTGGGTGAGCACCAGCTTGCCCGCCTCCGTGCAGCGCAGGGAGACCTGCACATCGTCCGTTCTCAGGTGGTAGCGGTTCATGGGAGGGGAAGGGGGTTATTCTGCCTGCCGGGCCTGGCGGCGCGCCATGCGCAGGCGCTCGCGCTCCTCGTGCGCCTTCTTCCCGCTCGGGGATTCCGGATCCAGGTCTCGCACGGCTTCCAGCGCGGCAATGGCCTCCAGCAGCTTGGCCTCCGTCTCCGGCGTGTGCGCGCCGTTGGCCCGGTAGCCCTGCGTGTATTCCAGCATCAGCAGCGGGTAGAGGGCACGCAGCCCCAGCTCCTGCCATGCCTGCGGCTTCTGCCCGGCGGCATCCATGAGCCGGCGGCACTCCTGCACGTTGGCCCGCACGCGTTCGGGAGTCTGCTCCTGCAGGGAAAGGCGTGCAAAGAGCAGGTAGCAGTCAGCGTTGAAATCACGCTCCGCCTGCTCCTGCTTGCGCGTGGGTGATGCAGCGGCCTCCCTCGCCTTGGCCAGGGATTGCGCGTCCAGTTTGTTCAGGGGCAGGGCGGCGTACGCCCCGGCGGCATCGGATATCACCACGCAGGGCGGTTGCAGGGCTCCGTGGCGGATGGCCTGCGCGGCGGCCTCCGCGTCCTCAAGGCTTGTATTCTTTGCCTTCAGCAGGTGCTGCGTGCACTGTGCGGCGGGGTCCGCCTGCTGCACCAGCGCCGTTTTTTCCTCCACGCGTTGGGCGGGCGTACCCGGCCCCACGTAGAACGTGTACGTCTCAGCCGACAGCGGGAGAACTGCCGACAACCACAGGTACGCTGCCGGCCGCCCCGTCATTACTCCGCGCGGGAAATGGTGATGCGCTTGAAGCGGGAATCCGTCTCCTCCGAGCAGGTGCGGATACCCGGGATTTCCGCCAGGGCGTTGTGCACCAGGCGGCGCTGGTAGGCGTTCAGCTTCTCCATCTGCAGCGGCTTGCCCGTTTCCAGCACGCGCTCCGCACGGGAACGCGCGCGGCGCAGCAGTTTCTCTTCCGCGCGCTCGCGGTAGTGGTCGCAGTCCACGCGCACGCGCGGCGCTTCCTCCCACTCCGCCTGCACCATGCGGTTCACCAGGTACTGCAGGTCGTCCAGGCGGTCGCCTTCGTCGCCTATGAGGAAGCGGGCGTCCGGGCTGTCAATCATGACGAGCACGCTATCCTCGAAGGGAGCGGTCTCTATCTTGAACACAAAGCCCAGCGGGGTGAGTATCTTGGTGGTGGCCTCGGCGGCCAGCGTGGCGAGTTGTTCGTTCATGGCGGAATGCGGTTTGGAGTGAAGGGGGGATTAGTCGCGGTCGAAGAAGCGCAGCAGGTACAGGAACAGGTTCAGGAAGTCCAGATAGAGCGCCAGCGCACCCATGATGGCACCTTTTCTGCGCAGCTCCTCATCCTCGCAGTAGAGCCCCTCCTGCAGGATTTTCTGGGTGTCGTACGCCGTGAAAAGGCAGAACACGATCACGCCGATGGCCGAAACCACGAGGTCGAAGGTGCCGTTGCCCCAGAAGATGTTGACAATGCCGGCCACAATGAGCCCCAACAGCGCCATGATGAGCATGCGGCGCATGCCCATGAGGTTGCGCTTGGTGAAGTAGCCGTAGACCGACATGGCACCGAACATGCCCGCCGTGCAGCCGAAGGCCAGTCCCACGGTGTGCTGCGTGTACGCCTGAAGGATCGGCCCCAGGAAGAGGCCCTCCACCGCGGAGAACACCATCAGCAGCAGGCCCAGCACCGCTGCGGGAAGCACGCGTGCCCCCAGGCTCATGCCGAAGATGAGGGCAAGACCGCCCAGCAGTATCATGCACGGGTGGTTGGCCACCAGCGTCATGCACTCCAGGCTGTGCGTGCTCCAAGATGCCACACCGGCCGTTACCAGCATGGATGCGGACATCCACAGGTACACCTTGTTCAGGTATGCCTTGGCAAGGGAGGCTTCATACTCCCCGGAAACTTGGTTTTGAGTGTAGATGGGATTTTCCATGCACATTATCATACCAGAGCCCGCCGCTGTGTCAATACCGCTCTGTGACCAACTCTATCCGGCCGGTGCACATTGTATCCCGCTGCCCTGCTCCGTTTCCTCCTCCTGAAAGCACGCATATGTCGGGATGTTTAGCTCTCGTGGTGTTCATGCTTTGATTCACGCAACGGCTGTGCTTTGTGGGTAATTTCATTTGCAATGGCTGACGATTTTTAGAAGTCCACTCATGGGAAGAAATATTTCCCATAGGGGAGCCTCTGTAGTCCCCTTACGGCCAGGACGACTAGGGCGAAGCAAACGACAGCCCCTGTCATATACTGTGCGGGTGATGTTTTATCCATAAACAGCGAGCACATGGCATGATAGCAATATATGTGTACCAGATATATGCTCAGAGTTGTAGGCTTGATATAATCAACAATTTTTCGTAGGTGAAGCGTATCCATTATGAAGGAAGTGTTGTATTTCGCGAATACCAGAATTGCCGAAGCCTGTAAGACTGCCGGGAATTTCAAGTAACCCTTCAATAGACAGTTGATGCTTCCGTCAGCGTTCGGAATATATGCTGTTACATAAAAATGAGCAATTGTAGCCAATATGCCGGCCAAGTAAATTGCGAACCTTCCTTTCGCCCCTATACTGATGTTATGCAGTACATAGCCTAAAAGAGGGTAGATAAGGAAGCCTCCGCATACCGGAAGATGTAATCCTTTCGGAATCATATCGATGTTGCAATCAGCCAGGACATCCCCGATACTGACAGTGACCAAAAAATAGATTGCCATGTAGGTAAAGCATTTGATTTTTGATTGAATGAGGCTGAGTACCGGGATGCTCAGATAAATAGCAAACAGGGGTATGAAAAACCAATATATACTTATAAAACGATGGAACACGATACCCTTTGCAATATGGAGCGGGGATAAGTCAATGTGATCAACATGCCTGTTTACCCAAAGATAAGCAATGAATGACCAAATAACGAAAGGTACGACAGTACGTTTTATTCTTCTGATAAAGAACTCCTTTGTGCTGCAACGCTCTCGGTAGTCGATTAGCGTTATGCCTGTGATCATTAGGAAAACGGGGACCGCGAAATAGAATATAGTCTCGATAATGGTTGACTCCACCCAGAGGGCGCCTTTTGGATGGCTCCAGAAGATGCCGTTGAAATGAAGAAAAACGACGGCAAGGCATGAAAATGCAGCAAGGAGGTTTATGTATTCCGTGGACTTGTTCATCAGGTCTCTGCTCGGATTCTACTCTTTCGCAGTGAGTATACAAGCACAAAGCAGGTCAGTAGTTAATGGCAATGCTAGCGAGCGTATGCCTTAAATTGACATCTCGATGCCGGAGTATGTCGAAACACCCCAAAGGAAGAGGCTTGCAAAGAAGGGCGTATTCCGTACTTTATGGAATATGCGTACTGTTTCATTCCCTATTGAAACTGTCTTCCACCTCACCCCGCCCGCCCCGGGCCGTTGCTTTTGGGGGGTGGCACTCCCGCTTTTCCGTTGAATCCGTGCGGCGGGCGTGGTATCCTTGCGTCATGGCGAAGGTGAACCTCAAGGCGAAGTGGCGGGAGACCCCGCATTGCCCCGGCGTCTACCTCATGAAGGGCGCGGGCGGCGGCGTCATCTATGTGGGCAAGGCCAAGGACCTCCACCGCCGCCTCGCCAACTACTTCTCCCCCTCACGCGCCACCCTGGAGAACGGCAAGACCCGCGCCCTCATCGCAGCCATCGAGGACTTCGACTACTACGAGGTCCGCAACGAGCAGGAATCCCTCATCCTAGAGCAGAAGCTCATCAAGGACTACCGCCCGCACTACAACGTGCAGCTGCGGGACGACAAGCGCTACTTCCTGCTGCGCGCACCGCGGCAGGACGAGCTGCCGCGCTTCTCCCTGGTACGGCTGCGCAAGGACGACGGGGCGCGCTACATCGGCCCCTTCGTGCACTCCACCGCGCTCAAGGAAACCGTGGAGTGGCTCAACCACCGCTTCCGCCTGCGCACCTGCACCTGCCGCCTGCCGGATGAGGAAACCTACCGCCATTGCCACGATGATGTGATACGCCAATGCTCCGCACCGTGTATCGGCCGCATTTCCGCAGAGGAGTACCGCGCCAACTTCGAATCCGCGCTCGGCCTGCTGGAGGGGCGTTCCCGCAAGGAGCACCTGGATGCCCTCACGGATGAAATGAACGCCGCCGCCGAAGCCCTGGACTTCGAGCGCGCCGCCCGCCTGCGCGATGTGCGGGAGAACATCATGAAAACCCTGGAACCCGCTCGCCGTTTCATGCGGCGGGATGCCGAGCTGCCCGGCACGGTCAACCCGGAGCGCGACCTCGCGGAGCTTGCAGATGCACTCGGCATGCCGCAGCCGCCCGCCATCATGGAGTGTTTCGATATCTCCAACCTCTCCGGAAACCACATCGTGGCTTCCATGGTGCGCTTCACGGACGGCAAGCCGGACAACGCCGCCTACCGCCGCTACCGCATCCGCGGCGTGGATGGCCAGAACGACTTCGCCTCCATGCTGGAAGTGGTGCGCCGCCGGTACTCCCGTATCGTCAACGAGAGCAGCGGGCTCTTCCAAAAACCGGAGGGGGAGGACACCTACACCTGGCTCAAGCAGCTGCGCGCGGAGGGAAAGGCCCCCATCACCGTGCCGGATCTGGTGGTGGTGGATGGCGGCAAGGGCCAGCTTTCCGTGGCCATGGAGGTGCTGGCGGAAATCGGCCTGCAGAGCATGCCCGTGGTGGGGCTGGCCAAGCGTGACGAGGAGGTCTTTTTCCCGGACCGTGCGGAGCCCCTTGTGCTGGCGCGTGATTCCGGCGCGCTGAAACTGCTGCAGCGCCTGCGCGACGAGGCCCACCGCTTTGCCAACAACTACAATGAGCTGCTGGTGCGCAAGCGCGTGCGGGAAAGCCGGCTGGATGCCTTCCCCTCCATGACCCCGCGCAGGAAAGAGCTCCTGCTCGCCACCTTCCACACCATCCCCTCTCTCCGCACCAAATCCGTGGAAGACCTTGCCGCCCTCCCCGGCATTTCCAAGGCCTGGGCGGAACGTTTCCTCTCCTGGCTCCGCGAGAACTGACCCTCCCATGTCACGGCTCGCCAACCCTTTTCTCAATCTTGTAGAAAAAGATTGAACACTTTCCCCCATGCCCGTGTCTACCCTTCATCGGTTCTTCCGGTTGCGAATGAAGGAGAGAGCATCCGCAACCAGCTAGACAGGGAGGACTGAGTTTCATAGGTAGTAAGTTGGTCCACGCCGCGCATGTGCTCAATGCCTTGCGCGGCGTGGATTTTTTAGCATTCTCGCCCGGACGGGCTGGGGACATGGCAAGGCGCATCCGGAAAACTCCGGATGCGCCTTGGAAAATGCGCGTGCCTTGCGCTATCAAGGGCGGCGCCCGCTTATTTCACCGGGGCTCCCTCCAGCACCAGCACCTCAAAGGGTGCCAGCTTCACCGTAACGGGCTTGCCGGCCTCCACCTCCTGCGCGGGCAGCGTGTCGCCCTTGGGCGAGCTGAGCGCGTACTTGGTGGGCGCACCCACGGGAAGTTCCCAGATGGCGGCGGGGTCGAACACGAACTCCTGCTCCACGGCGGCGGGGTTGCGCAGGGTGAGGATGCCCTTGGCGGGGGACCAGGAGGCGAATCCGTAGACCACCAGGTCCACGGGGTTGCCGCCCACCCAGTGGGAATCCACAAGCGTTTCCCCGTTGGCGCGGGCCCACTTGGCGGCTGCCGCCAGGGAGTCCCATTCATCGTCCTTGAGCATGGCGGGGGTGATGTAGAGCTCCTCCATCTGTGTGCCCAGGCCGAAACCGCTCCAGATTTCCTTGGCCAGGTCGTCTCCCTCCGTGGTGGTGAGCCCGCGGGCGCTCTTGTTGTAGATGACGCCGTGGGTCATGAGGGAGTTGATGGGGAAGAGCGGGGAGATCTTGACGTTGTTGAGGTAGATCTGCGCATCACGGAAGGTGATCCACTGGTTGCGGTTGGAGCCCTCGCCGCAGAAGTCGTGGTCCCAGTCGCCGCGCCAGATGGAATCTGCGATACCGAACCAGAACGGGCTGGACCAGGTGCCGGTGGTGAGGTTGATGTAGAGGTCCGGTCGCACATCGCGCAGCTCGCTGATGAGGCTGATGGCGGCCTCGAAATCGGAGCCGAACCTGGAGCCCTTGGCGGGCTCGGCCTCGCCGGAGGTGCCGTCGAACTTGAAGTGGTTGATGCCGTTCTCCTGAATCATGTGCAGGCACATGTTCTTGAAGTGCTCATAGTACTTGGGACCGGAGAGGGCGAAGCCGCGCTCGTTCGTCTCGAAACGGTCGCCGGCGGCCTGGAGGCGCATATCATGGGGCTTGCCGTAGCCGCCCCAGGGGGAGAACCACACGCCGGGGGCGGAATCGTAGCTTTCCGCCAGCTTGCGGATTTCGCGGAACTCGTTGGGCATGTCCTTGTGGAACTCCCAGAGCGTTTCCGTGTTGTCCCAGCCATCGTCGAAGAGGAAGGAATCCATCTTCACGCCGCGCTTCTTCACCAGCTCCTCGCCGAACAGTTTCACCGTGTCCATGGCGTCCTTTTCCGTGTAGGGGGAGAAGTAGCCGATATCATACCACGTGTTGTAGTTGAGGAAGGGGGCGTAGGCGCGTGCGCGCTCGTTGTTGATGTACGCCAGCTGGAAGGTGCGGCGCAGCTGCGTGGGCTGGCAGAAGCCCAGCACGGCGGAGAAGCTGCTCACCGCGCGGCGCGGCAGGTCCGTCTTGCGCATCACGGAGCAGGTGAAGCCGTCCTTCGTTGCCTCGCTCAGGCACAGCGGGCTCTCCATGCCGGCGAACAGGCGGTTGCCCGCCGCCACCACGGGCGCGCCTTTCACCGTGCCCTCCACGCGGGCCTCCGGGGCCTTGATGTCCAGCAGGGTAATTTTGCGTGCGGGCATGGCGAACTGCAGCGGCTCGATATCCAGCCCCAGCCGCACATACGGCTGGCCCTCGCGCAGCTCCGCCCACCAGGTGAAGCTCTTGCCGTCTGTGGGTACGGTGAAGGGTATCTCTATGCGCTGGCCGGGCTTGCGCTCCACCAGGCGGCGGGCCTGCGGATCGGCCTGCAGGCAGATTTGCTTCATCTCCCCGCACATCAGGTTCTGCGCGGTGATGGTGTGCATGGTGTCCTTGTACTCCACCTTGGAGCAGGCCTCGTCTGTCTGTTCGTCCTGCACATGCAGGCTGAAGATGTCGTTGCCCAGGCTGTACACGCGGCCGTTGATATTGTCGCGCACCAGCACGCCGGCCAACTTGCGGCCGACCTTCTGCACATCTACGGTAACATAGTCGTTTTGAATGATCATGGTCTTGGAAAAAAAGGTTGGATAAGGTTGTTATTTCGCGGGAGCGCCCTCCAGCACCAGCACCTCGAAGGGTGCCAGCTTCACCGTAACGGGCTTGCCGGCCTCCGCAGTCTGCGCGGGCAGCTTGTCGCCCTTGGGGGAGCTGAGCGCGTACTTGGTGGGCGCGCCGACCGGCAGTTCCCACACGGCGGCGGGGTCAAAGCTGAACACCTGCTCCACGGAGGAGGGGTTGCGCAGGGTGACAATGCCCTTCTGCGGGGACCATGCGGCAAAGCCGTACACTTCCATATCGGCGGGGTTGCCGCCCACCCAGTGGGAATCCACAAGCGTTTCGCCGTTGGAGCGGGCCCACTTGGCGGCTGCCGCCAGGGTGTCCCACTCATCCGCCTTGAGCATGGCGGGGGTGATGTAGAGCTCCTCCATCTGCGTGCCCAGGCCGAAACCGCTCCAGATTTCCTTGGCCAGGTCGTCTCCCTCCGTGGTGGTGAGCCCGTGGGCGTGCTTGTTGTAGATGACACCGTGGGTCATGAGGGAATTGATGGGGAAGAGCGGGGAAACCTTCACGTTGTTGCGGTAGATTTGGGCGTCTCGGTAGGTGATCCAGCGGTTGCGCTTGGAGCCCTCGCCGCAGAAGTCGTGGTCCATCTCGCCGCGCCAGATGGAATCCGCAATGCCGAACCAGAACGGGCTGGCCCAGGTGCCGGTGGTGAGGTTGATGTAGATGTCCGGGCGGGCGATGCGCAGCTCGCGGATGAGCGAGATGGCCGCCTCGAAATCCGAACCGAACAGGGAGCCCGGCGCGGGCGTGGCCTCCGCGGAGGTGCCGTCGAACTTGAAGTGGTTCACGCCGTTCTCCTGTATCATGTGCAGGCACATGTTCTTGAAGTGGTCGTAGTACTTGCGGCCGGTGAGGGTGAACCCGCGCTCGCTCGTCTCGAAACGCCCGCCTGCCGCCTTGATGCGGCTCTGCTGCACGCTGCCGTAGCCGCCCCAGGGGGAGAACCACACGCCGGGGGCCGCACCGTAGCTTTCCGCCAGCTTGCGCACATTGCGGAACTCGTTGGGCAGGTCCTTGTGGAAGCCCCACAGCGTCTTCGGGTCGTCCCACCCGTCGTCAAAGAGGAAGGAATCCAACTTCACGCCGCGCTTCTTCACCAGCTCCTCGCCGTACAGCCTCACCGTGTCCATGGCATCCTTCTCGGAGTACATGGTGGAGTAGCCGATATCGTACCAGGTGTTGTAGTTGAGGAAGGGGGCGTAGGCGCGTGCGCGCTCGTTGTTGATGTAGGCCAGCTGGAAAGTGCGGCGCAGCTGCGTGGGCTGGCAGAAGCCCAGCACGGCGGAGAAGCTGCTCTTGGCCTGCGGCAGGTTCGTTTTGCGCTCCAGGGAGCAGGTGAAGCCGTCCGCTGTCACCTCGCTCACGCACAGCGGGCTCTCCACGCCCGCAAACAGGCGGCTGCCTGCCGCCACAATCGGCGCACCCTTCACCGTGCCTTCCACGCGCGCCTCCTCCGCCTTGATATCCAGCAGCGTAATCTTGCGCACGGGCAGGGCAAACTGCTGCGGTTCCACGTCCAGTCCGATACGCACGTACGGCTGGCCCTCGCGCAGCTCCGCCCACCAGGTGAAGCCCTTGCCGTCCAGCGTCACCACAAACGGC
This sequence comes from Akkermansia sp., assembly GCA_045641125.1. GTDB lineage: Bacteria > Verrucomicrobiota > Verrucomicrobiia > Verrucomicrobiales > Akkermansiaceae > Akkermansia. The sequence continues at coordinate 5,739 of JAZUGI010000001.1, read as the reverse complement.
ACCGTGATACGCTCGCCCGCCTTGCGCTCCGCCAGGCGGCGGGCCTGCGGGTTGGGCTGCAGCGCCTCGCGCTTCACCTCGCCGCAAATCAAATCGCGCGCCGTGGTGGCGCTCATGGTGTCCTTGTACTCCACCTTGGAGCAGGCCTCGTCCGTTTGGGCCTCCAGGGAAAGAAGGCGGAACACGTCTTCGCCCAAATCGTAGGTGCGGCCGTTGATCTTGTCGCGCACCACCACACCCGCCAGCTTGCGGGACACCTTCTGCACCTCCACGGAGACGTATTCGTTCTCCATGGCAATGCTGTTATCCTGGGTGGAAATGCCAGGCTGCGTCGCAGCCGCGGCTACCGGGGCCGCCAGGCTCGGCCCGCCCGCCAGGATGCCCAGCGCAAACAGGCCTGCCAATATGTGAGTAGACGTCATACGACGTATTTTACCAAATTCAAGCCCATCTTTCAATTCAAAACTGTTACATGCCGCGCCCTCCGGGAGATTACGCATTGAACCCTCAGCGGCTCACCTAATCTCCAACGCAATCCTTTCATACATTCTCTCGTTACATACACCTTCCTGGTATACTGCCAATCTCGCGAGGTGCAGCAGATGTTCCCCCAATTCCTGCTGCTCATAGATAGTAAATCTGTCCACTATGCCATTAGACCGCAACAATGCATACGTCGCCGCCACAGGCATGATACCGGTCCATGGGTCATCATGCGGCATGCCAAAAGCAAGGGCAAATAGGATTCGCTTCATCCAGTACAGATACAGCTCCTCATCATCTACATCCAACAAATCGATTCGAGATATCTCCCTTGTGAGCTGTAGAACAGAACTTTCACCAATCTTCTGAAACAACCACACTAAAGTCTCCAGCATGGTGGGTGCCGCTGTCATCACGTAGCGCAGATTGCGCCGCAGGGTTTTCGACATGTAGCAGCAATCCTCCAAAAGTACTGGTCCTGCATAGATGCAGTTGATGATGTTCGTAGTCATGCTGCCATTGTACCGGAATCGTCGAACTCCGGCTAGACCGGCATATTGAACATTTGAATATTGTTGACTATATCCGGCTGACAAAACCGGTCGATGAGGATTATATTCAACATAATGAAAAGTGATGGAGACATCCTGAAACGCGTGGGCGCGGCCATCAAGGCGCGGCGCACAGAGCAGGGCATTAGCCAAGAGAAACTTGCGGAGCTGAGCGAAACAGACCGCAGTTTCCTCTGCGGAGTTGAGTGCGGCAGCAACAACGTCTCCCTGCTCACCCTGTGCCAAATCACCAACGCTCTCGGTGTGAGCTTCCAGGAGTTCATAGCTACGCTCCCCAAAAAGTGATTAACCATGGCACGCGCCTACTATTCAGCACCCGTGAGCGAATTCCTGTCCCAGGACAGGAATTACATCTTGGGTGTGCTTGCCCAAAACAATACGCATGATTTGGAGGAGCTGCAAAGGAATTCCTGGCTGGCTCAAATCGACATCTTGAAAAGGGAGTTATCCGGGCTTAATGGCGGGCACATTGCGTTTGAGTATTCTATACCGCGCATGGGAAGGCGCATCGACAACGTGCTTATCTATCACGATTGTGTTTATTTGATCGAGTTCAAAGTTGGTGCCACGGATTATTCCGCTGATGCAGTAGAGCAGGTGACGGATTACGCCCTGGATTTAAAGAATTTTCATCATGAAAGCCGCGAGTGCACGCTTGTTCCGGTTCTAGTTGCAACAAAGGCTACGTCTCATCAGGGCTCATGGCCTTCGAGTTTTCTGAAGCCTCAGCTTCATGAGGTCGTGCGATGCAATGCCACGGAAATACATTCCATACTCCAACAATTGCTCGTGGAGTCGGAGGTTCCCGTCAATGCCGTTAAGTGGTTCGATTCTCCGTACTCGCCCACCCCTACAATTATTGAAGCGGCTCAAGTCCTATACCAGTCTCACGGGGTCGTGGACATAGCGCATAATTCGGCAGGTGCCACCAATTTGACAACCACGTCAAACGCAATCTACGATATTGTGGAGCATTGCCAACAAAAGAAAGAGAAGGCAATCTGCTTTATCACTGGCGTTCCTGGAGCCGGAAAGACGCTGGCAGGCCTTAATATAGCCAATAAATGTCATAGTTTTTCTGAAGACAAGCATGCTGTGTTTTTGTCGGGCAACGGGCCGTTAGTAGAAGTTTTGCGAGAGGCGTTGGCTCGTGATGAAAAGGAGCGACTGGGAATCAGGAAAACGGAGGCATTGTCACACGTCAGGGCGTTTATTCAGCCCATTCACCATTTTCGAGATGATGCAGTAGAAGATACGCGTCCGCCCAAGGAGCGCGTGGCTATCTTTGATGAGGCTCAGCGAGCGTGGAATCTTGCACAGTTGAGCCAATTCATGAAGAAAAAGAAAGGGAAATACAACTTTGACCAGTCGGAACCCGACTTTCTCATCAGTGTCATGGATAGGCACCAGGATTGGTCGGTTATAGTGTGCCTCGTTGGCGGAGGACAAGAGATCAATACTGGTGAGGCTGGCATAACCGAGTGGTTCCGCGCGCTCCACCTGCATTTTCCTAACTGGAAAGTTTATCTTTCCGATCGTATCACGGATTCAGAATATGCGCCCAATGGTGAGGTGATAGGGCAACTCCAAGATTTGAATTATGAATTCATATCGGAATTGCATTTATCGGTATCTTTGCGTTCGTTCCGCAGCGAGTCGGTTTCCTTGTTTGTCAAGAAACTCCTTGATAACGATTTTGCTGGTGCCAGTGATCTTTATCGGCAGTTCAAGAATGATTTTCCCATTTATCTCACTCGCAGCTACTCAGATGCAAAGGCCTGGATAAAAGAACATGCTCGAGGTTCGGAACGATATGGTGTAGTAGCGGATTCAAGTGCTGCACGCTTGAAACCATACGGGATATGGGTGGACAATCCGATAGATGCCCCCGTGTGGTTCCTAAATCCCAAAACAGACATCCGTTCATCATATTACATGGAGGATGTAGCGACTGAATTTGACATTCAGGGCCTGGAACTTGATTGGGTACTCATGGCATGGGATGCCAACCTTCGCATTGAGGATGGCAAATGGACATATTATGGTTTTTCTGGTACCAAATGGAATAGCCCAAATGAAGAACGAGCCGCGTATTTGAAAAACGCCTACCGCGTTCTGCTTACCCGCGCCCGGCAAGGTATGGTCATCTTTGTCCCTGAAGGTGACAGTTCCGATTCCACTCGTAAGCCTGAGTGGTATGATGGCATATATGAATGCCTTTCCGTAGTGTTAAACGGGTAGGTCCTACTCCTCAAACAGTGCTTTGATGCAGCGTTCGTTTTGTTCTTGGGTGCCGATGGTGATGCGGATGTATTCCGGGAGGCCGTAGGCGGCCATGGGGCGGAGGATGACGCCTTGGGCGAGGCATTTGTTGAAGCAATCCAGGCCGTTGCCGATTTTGACGAGGATGAAGTTGGTGTTGCTGGGGATGTAGGGGATGCCGCGGGCTTGGAATTGCTGCTCGAAGAACTGTCGGCCGGCGCGGTTGAGGGCAACGGTGCGCTGAAGGTGGTGGGAGTCGTTCAGTGCGGCGGTGGCGGCGGCTTGGGCGATGGACGAGACGTTGAAGGGGGAGCGGGTGCGGTTGAGGTACGCGGCAATCCTGGGGGTGGTGACGGCGTATCCGACGCGGAGTCCGGCGAGTCCGTATACCTTGGAGAAGGTGCGGGAAACGACGACATTCTTGCCTTGGTCCAGGTATTTGAGGGTGTCCGGCTGGTCGTCTGCGTACTGGATGTAGGCCTCATCGAAGACAACGACGACGTGGTCCGGGACGGCGGCCATGAAGTCGTCCAGCTCCTGTTGGTGGACCATGGTGCCGAGAGGGTTGGTGGGGTTGGCGATGTAGACGAGCCGCGTCTCCGGGGTGATGGCGCGGAGGGTGGCCTGGAGGTCGGAAGAGAAGTCCGGCTTGTTGGGGATGGAGACGTATCCTCCGTTGACGGTTTGGGAAAGGATTTTGTAGAGGGCGAAGCTGTGGTCAGCGGCGATGGCGTGGGTCCCGGGGCCGAGGAAGACGAGGCTGAGGAGGAGAAGGAGCTCACTGCTGCCCGCAACGGTGACGACTTGTTCCATGGCGACATCATGGAAGGAGGCGATGCGCTGGCGGCAGGTGAAGGCGGAACCGTCCGGGTAGAGGTTAGATTCCCAGGAGGTGTTCTGCATGGCGCGCACGGCGAGGGGAGAGGGGCCGAGCGGGTTTTCGTTGGAGGCGAGCTTGACGATGTCCTCCGGCTGCATGCCGATTTCGCGAGCGGTTTCCTCAATGGGTTTACCGGGTTTGTAGGGAACGAGCGAGGAGATATAGGGATTGGCGGTGAGCATGGCGTGGATTTGGAATTTAAAATTTAGGATTTGGGATTTGGGAAAATGCTAGGCGGGCGGTATCTACCGCTGGAATGAACGCGGGACAAGATGGTAGCACGGCGGGGCGGCATGTCAAGCCGCAATGCAGCGGCCTAGGCGGGGCCGCTGTCTATGAGGTGGCGGAGCTCGGTGATGAGGGATGAAAGTTCCTCTGCGTCGTCGCCGAAGATTTCGGAGAATTGGAACAAGGCGTTCGCAAAGGAGCTGTATGCCTTGTTGAGCGACTTGGCGAGTTTCCCTTCTCGCAGTTCTTGGAGAGCCTCCATTTGCTCCATGGACATGGCTTGGGCGGCATCGTTAACCTGGTTTTGGGCCTTGATGAGTTTGCGGATGGCGGCCTCGGTCTTGGGGAGATCGGCCTTGGTGGCGCATTCAGATAGAGTGGAGGCAGCGCTCTTGAAAATCCGTATTTGTTCCTGAAGCACGGACTTGGGGTTGGATTGGTCCAGCCCGTATGCAACGCTCAGAGCGGGCACGGCAAGCAGAGCTGCGAGTGCTGCGTTGTGGATTGTTTTCATGGATGTATCATGGATTTCTCCCCATTCGTATCAATGGAGCCGGCGAAAAACAAGAAAAAAAGCCGCGCGCCCATAAGGGCGCTCGAACTTTAAAAATTGTAAATCGTCAATTGTAGATTGTCAATTTACTTGGCCCACGTGAGAATGACCTTGCCGGACTTGCCGGAGTTCATGGCGTCGAAGCCGTCCTTGAAGTCGGTGTAGTCCAGGCGGTGGGTGATGATGGGGGAAACATCCAGGCCGGAGCGGATCATGGCATCCATCTTCTGCCAGGTGCTGAACATCTCTCGGCCGTAGATGCCCTTCATCTTGAGGCCCTTCCACACGAAGGTGTTCCAATCGATGCTGGTGTTGCCGGGCTGGATGCCGAGCAGGGAGATGCGGGCGCCGTACATGGAGTACTTGATGATGTCCTGCAGGCAGGAGGGAGCGCCGCTCATTTCCAGGCAGACATCGTAACCCTCGGTCATCTTGAGGTCCTTCATGGCCTGCTCGATGGAGTCTCCGTTCTTGACGTTGACGGTGCGGTCCGCGCCCATCTTCCTGGCGAGCTCGAGGCGGTAGTCGGAGATATCGGTGACGGTGACGCTCTTGGCACCGGCCTTCTTGCAGACGGCGGCGGCCATGGAGCCGATGAGCCCTGCGCCGGTGATGAGCACGTCCTCACCCACCAAATCCCAGGAGAGGGCGGTGTGGGTGGCGTTGCCCAGGGGGTCCAGGATAGAGGCAATCTCCATGGGCATATCCGGGTGGATGGGCACAATGTTGCTCTGGGGGATGGAGAGGTACTCCGCGAAGCA